>NZ_JBHJSJ010000007.1:0-231164 GCF_042268845.1 Kitasatospora sp. NPDC056273
GGCGGGGGCGGTCCGCGCCGGCCGCGCCGGGGGCGCCGGCGGGGCGGCCCGCGGCCGCGCCAGCTGGGCCAGCCCGCCGGCCGCGAGCAGCAGCGCGCCCCGCCGGGACAGCACGCGGCGGGGGCGACGTATGGCGGCGGGTCCGGCGGGGCCGGACGACGGGGCGCTCAGAGCCGGACCACCCCGGAGACCGGCATGGCGGTGACGCTCTCGTAGCGGACCCTGGCGCCCGGGCGGGGGGCGTGCACGATCACGCCGCCGCCGGCGTACATGCCGACGTGGTGCATGTCCCGGTAGAAGATCACCAGGTCTCCCGGTCGCGCTTCGGACAGGCTGATCCGCTGCCCGGCGTACGCCTGGGCCTGCGAGGTGCGCGGCAGGGTCACTCCGGCCTGCCGCCAGCTGTAGTACATCAGACCGGAGCAGTCGAACGCGTGCGGGCCGGTGGCCCCGTAGACGTACGGGGAGCCGATCATCCGCACCGCGGCGGCCAGCGCGGCCGCCCCGCGCTCGGAGGCGGGCGGGGCGGTGCCGAGGTCCAGCCGGTCGGTGCCCCGGGTGGCGCGCTGCTCGGCGTCCCGGGCGTCCTGGACCGCCAGCCGGGCCCGCTCGACGGCGCCCAGGCCGTTCAGCAGCTTCTGCGCCCCGGCCAGCCGCTGCTGGACCTGCTGCTTGCTGTCGGCGAGCGAACGCCGGGTCCGGTCCAGCTCGGCGAGCTTGTCGGCCGCCTCGGTGCGGCGCTGGTCGAGCCGGCGCTGGCGGGTGATCAGCTCGTGCAGGGTCTCCTGCTGGCGCACGGCGGCCTGGCCCTGGGTGCGGGCGCGGGCCAGGTAGCCCTCCGGGTCGGGCGAGAGGATGAGCTGGGCGGTCTGGGTCATCCCGCCGCCGCGGTACTCGGCCCCGGCCACCATCGCCAGGTCGCCGCGCAGCCCGTTGAGCTGGTCCTGGGCGAGGGCGATCTCGCCCTGGAGGATCGTGGTCTCGCCCTGGAGCCGCCGCTGGGCCTCCTGCGCGGCGTTGAACCTCTCGGACGCCTGCTCGGCCTCGTCGTACAGCTGCTCGACCTGCGTCTTGACGTCCTGACGGTCGCCCGGGTCGGGGCTGGCGGGGGCCGCCTGGGCGCTGCCTCCGGTGGCCGCGCCCAACGCGGTGGCGGCGGCCGCGGTCAGCACCAGCGCCCGGGTGAGCAGTTGGGAACGGCGGTGCACGGGCATGGCGGCAGCGGCTCCAATCCTGCGGCGCGGCCCCCGCCGCCGCACCGGGACGGGCGGCCGTCGAGCGGGAGTCCGGTGGCAGACGTTAGCGAGTCCGGGCAAGCGAGTCCAAACCCCTCCCAACCCGAATATTCACTCCCCAATCGGACATCAGATCGAGCCGCCGGAAAAGCCGCAGGCCCGGCCTCCCCTGGGGGAGACCGGGCCTGGAGACGTCCGAGCGGGGATCAGACCCGCACGATGCCGGTCAGCGGCATGTTGGTGACCGCCTCGTAGCGCACCGACGCGCCCGGCTTGGGCGCGTGCAGCACCTGGCCGTTGCCGGCGTAGATGCCGACGTGGTGGGCGTCGGTGTAGAAGATCAGCAGGTCGCCGGGCTGGGCCTTGGAGAGGTCCGTCCCGAGCCGGGTGCCGGCCGAGGCCTGCGCCTGCGAGGTGCGCGGCAGCGACACGCCGGCCTGGTTGTACGCCCAGACCATCAGACCGGAGCAGTCGAAGGAGCCCGGGCCGGTGGCGCCCCAGACGTACGGGCTGCCGATCTTGGAGGCGGCGGCGGACAGCGCGGCGGCACCGCGCGAGCTGCCGGGGGCCACGTTCACCGGAGCGGTGGTCGTGGGGGCCGAGAGGCTGCCGCGGCTGTTGTCGCGGGAGGCGCGGTCGGCCTGCTGCTGCTGGGCCTGGGCGGCGTCGGCCTTGGCCTTCGCCTCGGCGGCGGCCTTCTCCTCGGCCTGGCGCAGCGCCTGGCGGTCCTGCTCGGTCAGCGTGTTGAGCAGGTCCTGGGCCGCCTTCAGCTTGCCCTGGACCTCGTCCTTGGAGGCCTTCAGCTGCTGGGTGGTCGACTCCAGCTCGGCGAGCTTGCCCTGGGCCTCGTTGCGGTCCTGGTCGAGCTTGCGCTGCTGCTCCTGGAGCTCCTTCAGCTGACCCTTCTGGGTGCTGCCGGCCTGGTTCAGCGCGTCGGCCTGGCTGAGGAAGCTGTCCGGGCTGGAGGAGAACATCAGCTGGACGGTGGGGGATATCCCCCCGTTGCGGTACTGCTCGCCGGCGATCTCGGCGAGGCCGCCCTGGAGCTCGGTGACCTGGGCCTGCTGACGGGCCACCTGGTCCTGCAGGCCGGAGACCTGCTTCTCCAGGTCCTGCTGCTTGGCCTGGGCGGCGTTGTAGTTCTCGGTCGCGACCTCGGCCTGCTCGTTGAGCTGGTCGACCTGCCCCTTGACCTGTTCCTTGGTCGGCTGCGGGTCCGCGTGGGCACCCTGCGCGGAGAGGACGACGGCTGCGGCGGCGACGCCGGTCAGGATCGAGACCCGGGCGCGGCCGGCGGGCTTGGGACGACGATGGGACGCCACGAAGGCGGACTCCTTCTTCCTACGGCCGCCTACCGGGTGAGCTGACGGGTTCGGGCCGGAAGCATGCCCTACGACGCCTCACGGCCGTTCCACCGGCCGACCTGGCGCCGATTCACCCCGGAGGAACGTGGTTCCCCGGCTCCGCTCCGCAGCGCCCCCTACCACTGGGCTCCCCTGTCGGACAGTCGCTTCGACCTGTCCCGCTGCCTTGCGAACTCGACGGTAACCACCGCCGCCACCCTGGCTGGGCGATCGACAGTGCGGTGGTTCGGAGCATGACCCTAGTAACTGAACCGTGATCGGTTCAAATCCTTGTCAGAAAAAAGACAGAAGATTACCCAAGTTCCTTTGTGAAAATGACCGATGGTGACCATTGACGCACACAAGGCTGATCGGTTCTCACCATGTGGTCGTCGAAGGGCCGGAAACCCGAAACGCCACCCCGGACGGGGGTGGCGCTTTTCACAGGCCCCCGCGGAAGCCCCTCGGGCGTGTCGGGCCGTCAGACCCGGCGGATGGTGTTGATCGACATCGCGTCGGCCTTCATCACCTTCACCACGTCACCGGTGTGCGGCGCGTGGACCACCATGCCGTTGCCGATGTACATCCCGACGTGGTGCATGTCGGGGCCGTAGATCACCAGGTCGCCCGGCTGGGCCTGGTCCAGCGAGGGGATCCGGGTGCCGTAGTGGCCCTGCTCCTGCGAGGTGCGCGGCAGCGAGACGCCCGCCTGCCCGTACGCCCAGACCATCAGGCCCGAGCAGTCGAAGGTGGTCGACCCGGTGGCGCCCCACACGTACGGCGAGCCCTGCTTGCTCATCGCCTTGGCCAGCGCCGTGGCCGCGTAGCCGCTGGCCGGCGGCAGGCTGCCGAGGTCGACCCGGTCGCTGCCGCGCGAGGCGCGGTCGTCCTGCGCCTGCTGGGCCCGCAGCGCGGCGCGGTCGGCGGAGCTCAGCGAGTTCAGCAGGTCCTGGGCGGCCTTCAGCTTGGTGTTGACGTCCGACTTGGCCTGGTTCAGGTCCTTGGTGGTGGTGTCCAGCGAGGCGAGGACGGCGGCCGCCTCGGTCTTCTCCTGGTCCAGCCGGCGCTGCTGGTCCAGCAGCCCCTTGAGCGCCTCGGCCTGACTGGTGCTGGCCTGCTGGACGGTGGAGGCCTTGTCCAGGTAGCCGGACGGGTCCGAGGAGAGCATCAGCTGGACGGACGGGTCGATGCCGCCGCTGCGGTACTGCTCGCCCGCCACCTCGGCGAGGCCGCCCTGGAGCTGGGTCATCTGCTCCTGGCCGCGGGCCACCTGGTCCTGCAGCTGGTCGGCCTGCTTGCGCAGCTGGTCGGCCCGCTCCTTGGCGCCGTTGTACTTCTCGGCCGCCTGCTCCTGCTCCTCCTGGAGCTGGTCGATCTGCGCCTTGACGTCCGTCTTGTTCGGCTGCGGCGCGGCGTGCGCGGCCACCTGGGCGGAGAGGGCGACCGCGGTCGCAGCGGCCGCGGTGAGCACGGAGATCCGTGCGCGGCTCGGCTGCTTGGGACGGCGGTGGGAGGCCAAGGGACCGGCTCCTTCTTCCAACGGGCTCACCTGATGGGATGAGATTCCGGAAAATAGGTTTGACGCCAGACCCTAGTGAAGATCTATCCGTTTTGCCACTCCCCCGAAGGCGTGAACTCCGGTCCCCACACTGACTTCACCGGACTCGCACAATGCTCCGAAACAGGCCCTGACCAGGCATCATGCGAACCTCCCCGGGTTCAGGGCCGGGCCAGCCGGTTCAGCAGCAGCACCGACGCCACGGGGCGCGCGCCCGCCTTCCGCACGCCCTCCGCGACCTCCCGGTCGGTGGACACCACCACCACCGGACGGCCCTGCGGCTCGGCCCGCACCAGACGGCGGATCAGCTCGTCGGCCGTCTCCCCGGTCCGGCTGAACCGCACCCGGACCCCGCGCGGTGGCGCCATGATCACCGGGACGTCCAGGTCCTGCCCGTCGAACACGCAGGTGACCTCCGCCTGGGTCCGCTGGGCCAGCATCGCCAGCCCGCCCAGCAGCCGGATCCGCTGCTGCTCCAGCGGCAGCGTCGGATAACCGGTCTTGGTCACGTTGTAGCCGTCCACCACCAGGTGCACCTGGGGGATCGCCAGCAGCTGGTCCAGCAGCGCCGGATCGTCCTCGGCCAGCCCGCGCCGGGCCACGTCGTGCGGCGAGGCCGCCCCCGGCACCACCGCCTCCACCAGGTCCGCCGGGCGGATCTGGGCGACCGGCAGCGCCAGCTCCCGCTGGAGCCCCTGGGCCGACTGCAGCACGGTGTCCAGCAGCAGCCGCAGCCGCATGTCCTCCACGCTGCGCCCCTCGCGGGCCGAACGGCGGCCCTGCTCGGCCGCGTTCTCCAGCTCCAGGACCCGGTGCCGGAGCCGGCGCGCCTCGCTCTCGGCCGCGCCGCGCTCGGCCGCGGCCTGCGCCTTCAGCGCGTCCAGCTCGCCGGCCACCCGGCGGGTCTCGGCCTGCGCCCGGCGGGTGTCGCTCTCCAGCGACCGCACCCTCTTGCGCAGCGACTCGGCCTCCCTGCGGACGCCGTCGGACTCGGCCCGCTGCCGGTCCGCGTCCGCCCGCGCGGAGGCCCGCACCTCGGCCAGCTCGGCCTGCAGCTTCTCCACCAGCCGGACCGCCTCCGCGGCCGCGTCCTCGGCACCGGCCCGCTCGGCCTCCTCGCCGGCCTCGGCCACCAGCCGGCTCCAGCCCGTCGAACGCACCAGGTAGGCGGCGGCCGCGACGTCCATCGGATCGGCCGCGCTCGGGACGGTGCCCGACTCCAGCGCCTTCACCAGGTCCGGCTGCCCGAGACGCAGCCGCTCCGCTATCCGCACCCGGAAGGCCGGCTCCGCCTCCAGCGCCGCCGCCAGCGCGGTGGCCGCGTACTTGGCCCGCCGCGCCGGGGTGAACTTGACGTACTGACGCAGGCTCTGCGGGAGCTCGGCCGGCGGCACCCCGCCGAGCGCGTCCGAGGCCAGGCCGACCACCCGACGGCGCACGCCCTCGGGCAGCGGCCGGTCGAGCTTCTCGACGGCGCGCTCCGCCGCGGACCCGGAGGCGCCGTCCGCCGTCCCGGCAGCCTCGGCCGGGGCCTCGGCCGCAGCGGGCTGAAGCCCCTGGGCTGCGCCGGGCTCCTTCGCTGCGTCCACCACGTCCTCGGCTCCGATCCTGGTCCAGCGGGGCACGGCCGCGGCCGCCCCCCGTCGGCACGCTCCGTGCGTCCTGTTCTGTATTGTCCCGTGCGGCGCGGGCGGGTGCGCCGCGCACCCACCCCGCCGCCGCGGCGGGGATCAGCCCTGGTCGGCGGGGGCCTGCGTCTCCTCGGCGCCCGGACGGGCCACCAGCTCGACCTGGTCCACGGCGTTGCACCAGCGGCAGCGCACCGACTCGACGGTCTCGCTCAGCACCTCGGTCTCCTCGACCTTGGACTCGCCGGCCAGGTCGAAGTGCAGGAACTCGGTCACCCGCGCGGTGCGGGTCACGTCGAAGCGGGTGAGATTGCCGCACAGGGTGCAGCGCCAGCGCGTCTCGGCGGTCAGAGCGGGGACGGTCATCGGGGGTCCTCTCGGGTGGTCCCTGGGTGGGGCAGGCGCTCCCCCCGGAGCCCCGGCGTCGGCGGCGGGAGGCGGGAATGCCCGCCCCAAGCCTATTGCCTGGGGCAACCGTCGCGACCACCGGTTGCCTGAACACCCGGGCTAGTCCACCTGCCGTAAACCGCCGTGTCACCTGCGGCGCCCGGAGGGATGCTTGGCCGCATGGCGCTCGCGGTCCCCGACCACACCGCCGCCCGGGGCGGCCGCCCGGCGGCGACCGCCCCCGTGGTCAGCTACGCCCTGATCGCCCTCAACACCCTGGTCTTCCTGCTCGGCCCGGCCGCGGGGCTCAACCCGCTGTACGGCACCGGCCAGGCCCGGGTCTGCGCGGAGCAGCGGTACGAGCAGCGCTGGGGCGCCGTCCCGGCCGAGGTGCTGGCCGGACGGCCGCTGACCGCCGAACAGCTCGCCGAGGCCCCCGACCCGGTCCCCGGCTGCCCGGCCGCCCCGACCCCGGGCAAGCGCCCGGCGCTGTCCGTCCTCACCGGGCTCTTCCTGCACGCCGGCTGGCTGCACCTGCTCGGGAACCTGCTCTTCCTCCAGGTCTTCGGCCCCACCGTCGAACGGCGGCTGGGCCGGGCCCGGTACGCCGTCTTCTACCTGGCCGCCGGCAGCCTGACCACGTACGGCTTCGCGCTCGCCGAGGCGCACTCGCCGAACTCCACCCGGGTGCTCATCGGGGCCTCCGGGGCGATCGCCGCCGCCCTCGGCGCCTACCTGCGCCTCCACCCCCGGGCCCGGGTGACCACCCTCGTCCCGCTGCTGTTCTTCCTGCCGCTGCGCTTCCCGGCCTGGCTGGTGCTCGGCCTCTGGTTCGTCCTGCAGTGGTGGTCGGTGCACGCGGCCGGCCCCGGGGTGGCGTACCTGGTCCACGTGATCGGCTTCTCGGCCGGGTTCCTCTACGCCTGCACCGTGGTCCGCCACCCCCCGCGACGACCGGGCTGACGCCCGATACGCTGGCGGCACCCCACAAAGGAGCCCGAACTGTGATCACCGCCATCGTCCTGATCAAGACCAGTGTCGACCGCATCCCGGAGATCGCCGAATCCATCGCCGCCATCGACGGCGTGAGCGAGGTCTACTCGGTGACGGGGGGCTACAACCTGGTGGCGATGGTGCGGGTGCGCCGGCACGACGACCTGGCCGAGGTCATCCCGGGCCGGCTCAACAAGGTCCCGGGCGTGGCCCACACCGAGACCCAGATCGCCTTCCGCACCTACTCCCAGCACGACCTGGAGGCCGCCTTCGCCCTCGGCCTGGACGAGTAGCGGTCAGCCCTCGGCGCGCCGGCCCCGCTCGACCTGCACGGTGGCGACGCAGCGCCCGCCCTCGTTGCGGTAGTTCCACGCCGCGCCCTCCGTGACCAGCTCCCGGACGGCGGTCAGGAAGCGGTCGACGTGCTCGTCCGGCGTCCCGGCGCCGAAGCTCACCCGGATCGCGTTCAGGCTGCGCTCGCCCGGCAGCGACGGCTCGGGCGCACCACACTCGGACGGTGCCTCGTCCTCGTCGCCCAGCAGCGTGCGCACCAGCGGGTGGGCGCAGAACAGGCCGTCGCGCACCCCGATGCCGTACTCGGCGGACAGCGCGGCGGAGAAGTGCGAGCTGTTCCAGTCCCGGACGACGAAGGACAGCACGCCCACCCGGGCGGAGCCCTCGCCGAACAGGTTCAGCACCTTGACCTGCGGGATCTCGGCCAGCCCGGCCGTCAGCCGGGCGATCAGCTGCTGCTCGCGGGCCTCCAGCCCGTCGAAGCCGGCCTCGGTCAGCGCCCGGCAGGCCGAGGCGATCGCGTAGGCGCCGATGACGTTCGGCGAGCCGGCCTCGTGCCGGGCCGGGCCGGTGTGCCACTGCACGGCCACCGAGCCGTCGGCCTCCCGGGCCACCGTCCGGGTCGCCCCGCCGCCGGCCAGGTACGGCTCGGCCGCGTCCAGCCAGTCCGCCCGGCCGGCCAGCACCCCGGCGCCGAACGGCGCGTAGATCTTGTGGCCGGAGAAGGCGATCCAGTCGACGTCCAGCTCGCGCACCGAGACCCGGTGGTGCGGCGCCAGCTGGGCGGCGTCCAGCACCACCCGGGCGCCGTGCCGGTGCGCGGTCGCGGTCAGCTCGGCGACCGGCCACAGCTCGCCGGTCACGTTGGAGGCGCCGGTGACGCAGAGCAGCTTGGGGCCCTCGGGCGCCTCGGCGAGCGCGGCGTCCAGCGCGGCCACCGCCTCGGCCCGCGAGCGCGGCGCCCGCAGGTAGGTGACGTCCAGTCCGGCGTGCGCCCAGGGCAGCAGCGAGGCGTGGTGCTCGGTCTCGAAGGCGAACACCCGGGTGCCGGCCGGGACGGCGGAGGCCAGCAGGTTGAGCGAGTCGGTGGTGGCCCGGGTGAAGACCACCTGGTCTCCCTCGCGCAGGTCGAGGAACTCGCCGACGGTGCGGCGGCTCTGCTCGAACAGGTCGGTGGACAGCTGGGAGAGGTACCCGGCCCCGCGGTGGACGCTGCCGTAGTACGGCGCGTAGGCGGCGACGTCGTCCCACACCCGCTGGAGCGCCGGCGAGCTCGCCGCGTAGTCGAGCGCCGCGTAGCCGACCTTCTCACCGCTGGCGAGCGGGACCTGGACGTCGGCGCCGAGGACGGCGAGCGGGGTGCGGATTTCGGTGGCCAGAGACATGGGGATGCACTCCTTCTGGGGCAAGGGACCCCGGGAGTGCTAGTCGTCGGGCGTCCGCGCTTGTCGCACGGACGGCTTGCCGTGACGACCCGGTCCTCACCCAGGGCACCCCGCCACGGACGGAGGGTTGCCGGACAGCCAGCTGGGGCTTGGCGCTGTCACTCATGACCTGGCGAAGACTCTAGGCCGGGTCCACCGGGTGGTCAAACGGGCATCCAGCATCCGGACAGCACGGGAGCCCGCGCCGGCGTACCGGCACGGGCTCCCCAACTGCCGCCTCAGGCCCGGCTGGTGGCCTCCGACCAGCGCCGCAGCAGGTCCTGCGCGGCACCGGAGTCGATCGCCTTCGCGGCCCGCTCCATGCCGGCCGCCAGCTGCTCGGTGAGCGGCGCGTCGCCCAGCTCCAGCGCGACCAGCGCCGCCGCCGTGTTCAGCAGGACGGCGTCCCGCACCGGCCCGTGCTCGCCGGCCAGCAGCCGCCGCGCGACCTCGGCGTTGTACGAGGCGTCCGCCCCGCGCAGCGCCTCGATGCCGACCAGCTCGATGCCCACGTCCCGCGGGTCGAAGGTGGACTCGGTGACGACCCCGTCGCGCACCAGCCAGACCTGCGAGGTGGTGGTGATGGTCAGCTCGTCCAGCCCGTCGTCGCCGCGGAAGACCAGCGCGGTGGCGCCCCGCCGGGCCAGCACCCCGGCGATCAGCCCGGACAGCCGGGTGTCGAAGCAGCCGATGGCGTGCGCGGTGACCTTGGCCGGGTTGGTCAGCGGGCCGAGGATGTTGAAGGCGGTCGGCACCCCGAGGTCGCGCCGCGCGGTGGCGGCGTGCCGCATCGAGGGGTGGAACTTCGCCGCGAAGCAGAAGGTCAGCCCGACCTCCTCGGCCACCTCGGCGACCCGCCGGGGGGAGAGGTCCAGCGCCACCCCGAGCTTCTCCAGCACGTCCGAGGAGCCGCTGGTCGAGGAGGCCGACCGGTTGCCGTGCTTGACCACCTTGGCGCCGGCGGCCGCCGCGACGATCGCCGACATGGTGGAGATGTTGACGGTCTTCGCCCGGTCCCCGCCGGTGCCGACGATGTCCACCGCCGGGCCGGGGATCTCCAGCGGCTCGGCGTGCGCGTACATCGCGTCGACCAGGCCGGCGATCTCCTCGACCGACTCGCCCTTGGCCCGCAGCGCGATCATGAACCCGGCCACCTGGACGGGGGACGCCTCGCCGCTCATGATCCGGTCCATCGCCCACGCGGTGGACGAGCGGTCGAGGTCCTCCCCCTGCAACAGTGCCGCCAGGAGGTCCGGCCAGGTGCGGACCACCTGCGCGGGGTCGCTACCGCCGTTCGCAGGGTTCACGTTCACCATGGCTGACTCCAGCTGTTGTCGGTTCCCCGCTCCGGGGACGTCCGTACGGATGGAGCCAGCCTATCGAGCGGAGCGCCCGCTTCTACCCCTGTCTTTCCTACTCCTGGCGCGGATTTCAGCGGACGGCCGGAGTCCGCTTCGCCAGCCGGTCCCGCAGCAGGGTGGCGACCGCCCCGGCCAGCGCCACCGGCTCCACCGGACGGGAGATCGCGGCGTCGGCCCGGCTCCAGGCGGCCAGCCAGGAGTCCTGCGGCCGGCCGATCAGCACCAGGACCGGCGGGCAGCCGTAGATCTCGTCCTTGAGCTGGCGCCCGAGGCCCAGCCCGCCGGCCGGGACGGCCTCGCCGTCCAGCACGCAGAGGTCCACTCCCCCCTTCTCCAGTGCCTTGAGCACCGCGGGGGTGGTCGCGCACTCCAGGTAGGACAGTTCCGGAAGGTCCTCGGCAGGGCGGCGGCCGAGCGCCGTCAGCACCTGCTCGCGGGTGTTGCGGTCGTCGCTGTAGACGAGGACGGTGAGCGTCTCATCGGTCGTGTACGCCATGGGCCCTGCTCCCTCAAGTGTGATCCGGACCACGTTCGCCTGATCCGGATGCTACTCCCGATCACCCTCCGCCGAGTCCCCCTCGCGCACGTTCCTCCTCAAGCCGCCGCGCCCCGGACTCACCCGCCTGGAGGACGGCCCGTCACCCGACCCCGCCCGGTCCACCCGTACGGCTCACCCGGACGCCCTCCCCCCTACCTCCCTCGGCTACTCCGACCGTGCACCGGCGCGCCGGGCAACGGGGTCCAGGCTCCTCCGAGGAACCATCAGAAAAGGGACACGCCGCTGCTCACCCCCCGTACGGGCACCCCGTCGCCCCCCAAGCGGGCATACCGCACGCACCGGACACTCCGAGGGACACCCCCCGACGTGAAGACGGAATAAGGGACCGACATAATGTCCGTCGTGGCGACAGCAACAGCAGTAGAAACCGGGCACGCGCACGGATCGGTCAACCGGCCGAACATGGTCAGCGTCGGAACGATCGTCTGGCTCAGTTCCGAGTTGATGTTCTTCGCGGCCCTCTTCGCGATGTACTTCACGCTCCGCTCCGTCAAGGGGCCGGAGTTCTGGACCGAGAAGGCCCACGCCCTCAACGTGCCCTTCTCCTCGGTCAACACCACGATCCTGGTGCTCTCCTCGCTGACCTGTCAGCTCGGCGTGTTCGCCGCCGAGCGCGGAGACGTGAAGAAGCTCCGGGCGTGGTTCATCCTCACGTTCGCCATGGGCGCGGTCTTCATCGGCGGCCAGGTCTTCGAGTACACCGAGCTGGTCAAGAAGGACGGCCTGTCGCTGTCCTCCGACCCGTACGGCACGGTGTTCTACCTGACCACCGGCTTCCACGGGCTGCACGTGACGGGTGGTCTGATCGCCTTCCTGCTGGTCCTGGGACGGACGTACGCAGCCAAGCGCTTCACGCACGAGCAGGCCACCGCCGCGATCGTCGTGTCGTACTACTGGCACTTCGTCGACGTCGTGTGGATCGGCCTGTTCGCGACCATCTACCTGATCAAGTAACCAGCTGATCAGGTCGCTGGCCACCGGCTGCGGCCCCCGCCCTCACCGGCGACGGGCCGCTTCTGCCGGTGCCGACGCTCCCACCGACCGACCGCGCGCGCAGCCCTAGACAGGCAGCCTCGTGCCGGCCAGACCGGCCGCCGGGTGCACCCACCAGTCGACCAGATCCTGACACCGGGGTTATTCCGTGAAAAAGCTCTCCGCACGACGGCGCCACCCATTGGCGGCGCTGGTCGTCCTACTTCTCGCCCTGGCGGCAACCGGGGGGCTGTACGCCGCGTTCGCGCCCGCCGACAAGGCGCAGGCCGACGTCGCCGCGCAGTCGCTCGCGATCGATGAGGGCAAGAAGCTCTTCGCCGTGGGCTGCTCCTCCTGCCACGGCCTGAACGGCCAGGGCAGCAGTGACGGTCCGAGCCTGGTCGGCGTCGGCTCCGCCGCTGTCGACTTCCAGGTCGGCACCGGCCGCATGCCGGCCCAGCAGCCCGGCGCCCAGGTCCCGCGCAAGAAGAACATCTACTCGCAGGCGGAGATCGACCAGCTCGCCGCCTTCGTCGCCTCCCTCGGTCCCGGCCCGGTGACCCCGACGGAGGAGCAGTTCACCTCGACCAACCCCGAGGACGTCTCCAAGGGTGGCGAGCTGTTCCGCACCAACTGCGCCCAGTGCCACAACTTCGCCGGCCAGGGTGGTGCCCTGACCAAGGGCAAGTACGCCCCCTCGCTGGAGGGCGTGGACGCCAAGCACATCTACGAGGCCATGCAGACCGGCCCGCAGAACATGCCGTCGTTCCCGGACACCACCATGCCCGAGGAGCAGAAGAAGCAGATCGTGGCCTTCGTCCGCCACACCACCAACGATGAGCCCAACCCCGGCGGTCTCACCCTGGGCAGCCTCGGTCCGGTGACCGAGGGTCTGTTCGGCTGGATCTTCGGCCTCGGCACGCTCATCGCGGTCGCGATCTGGGTCGCCGCCCACACCACCAAGGCCAAGAAGTCATGAGCCACGACATGTCAGAAGAGAAGCTCCCGGAGCCGCACGGCTCCGCCGGCGAGGTGGCCGACCACGGCAGCCCGTTCGCCGACCCGGGCCTGCCGGCCCACGAGCCCCGTCGCACCGACATCGACGAGAAGGCCGCGTCGCGTGCCGAGCGCCAGGTCTCGCTGATGTTCGTGGTCTCGATGCTCGCCACCGTCGGGTTCATCGCCTCGTACGTGGCCATCGACCCGGACAAGATCGTCTACATCTTCCCGCTCGGTCACGTCAGCGCGCTGAACTTCGCGCTCGGCCTGACCCTGGGCGTCGCGCTGTTCATGATCGGCGCGGGTGCGGTCCACTGGGCCCGCACGCTGATGTCGGACGTCGAGCTGCCCGCCGAGCGTCACCCGATCGAGGCCTCCGACGAGGTCCGCAACGACGTCATCGAGCAGTTCAAGACCGGTGCCGCCGAGTCCGGCTTCGGCCGCCGCAAGATGATCCGCAACACCCTGATCGGCTCCATGGCGCTGGTCCCGCTCTCCGGCGTGGTCCTGCTCCGTGACCTTGGCCCGCTTCCCGAGAAGAAGCTCAAGGAGACCGGTTGGAAGGAGGCGACCGAGACCAAGCCGCTGCAGCTCATCAACATGAACACCATGCAGCCGATGAAGCCCGAGGACATCATCGTCGGCTCGCTCACGTTCGCCATGCCGGAGGGCCTGTCCACGCACAGCGAGGACTTCCAGCAGCGGATCGCCAAGGACGCCCTGATGCTGGTCCGCATCGCGCCCGAGGACATCAAGGACGACAAGTCCAAGGAGCTGGGTTTCGAGGGCATCCTCGCCTACTCCAAGATCTGCACCCACGTCGGCTGCCCGATCAGCCTGTACGAGCAGCAGACCCACCACGCGCTCTGCCCCTGCCACCAGTCGACCTTCGACCTGGCGGACGGCGCCCGCGTGATCTTCGGCCCGGCCGGCCACCCGCTGCCGCAGCTGAAGATCATCACTGACGAGAAGGGCAACCTGGTCGCCACCGGCGACTTCGCGGAGCCCGTCGGCCCGAGCTACTGGGAGCGTGCTCGATGAGTAGCGCGAGCAGCACCACGACCGGTGCCGCCAAGCCCTCCAGCACGCGTGAAAAGCCCGCCAACAAGTGGGAAGCCGCGGCTGACTGGACTGACGGCCGGCTGGGGATCTACTCCCTCGCCAAGGCCAACCTGAGGAAGATCTTCCCGGACCACTGGTCCTTCATGCTGGGCGAGATCTGCCTCTACACCTTCGTCATCATCATCCTGACCGGTGTCTACCTGACGCTGTTCTTCAAGCCCTCGATGGCCGAGGTCGTCTACGACGGCTCGTACGTGCCGCTCAAGGGCATCCCGATGTCGGAGGCCTACGCCTCCACGGTGGACATCAGCTTCGAGGTCCGCGGCGGTCTGCTGATCCGGCAGATCCACCACTGGGCCGCCCTGGTCTTCGTGGCCGCGATGCTCGTCCACATGATGCGCGTGTTCTTCACCGGCGCGTTCCGCAAGCCGCGTGAGATCAACTGGGTCTTCGGCTTCCTGCTGCTGATCCTGGGCATGTTCGACGGCTTCTTCGGCTACTCCCTGCCGGACGACCTGCTGTCGGGCACCGGTATCCGCTTCATGGAAGGCGCGATCCTCGCCGTCCCGCTGATCGGCACCTACGTCCAGATGTTCCTGTTCGGGGGCGAGTTCCCCGGCCACGACATCGTGCCGCGGTTCTTCACCATCCACGTGCTGCTGATCCCGGGCATCATGCTCGGCCTGCTGGTGGCCCACCTGATCCTGGTCTTCTACCACAAGCACACCCAGTGGGCGGGCCCGGGCAAGACCGAGAAGAACGTCGTCGGCATGCCGCTGATGCCGGTCTACATGGCCAAGGCCGGTGGCTTCTTCTTCCTGGTGTTCGGCCTCATCGCCGTCATCTCGGCGATCGCCACGATCAACCCGATCTGGGCGTACGGCCCGTACCGTCCCGACCAGGTCTCCACGGACGCCCAGCCCGACTGGTACATGGGCTTCTCCGAGGGCCTGATCCGGATCATGCCCGGCTGGGAGATCAGCGTCTGGGGCGGCCACACCCTCAACCTGGGTGTCATGGTCCCGCTGGCGATCTTCCCGCTGGTCCTGGTCTCGATCGCGGCCTACCCGTTCATCGAGGGCTGGATCACCGGCGACAAGCGCGAGCACCACATCCTGGACCGCCCGCGAAACGCCCCGGTCCGCACCGCCCTGGGCGCCGCCTGGATCAGCCTCTACCTGATCCTGCTGATGGCCGGTGGCAACGACCTGTTCGCCACCCACCTGCACCTGTCGATCAACTCGGTCACCTACTTCGTCCGCGTCGGCTTCTTCGTCGTCCCGGTCGTCGTCTTCATCATCACCAAGCGCTGGTGCCTCGGCCTCCAGCGCCGTGACAAGGAGAAGGTGCTGCACGGCCGCGAGTCGGGCGTCATCAAGCGCCTGCCGCACGGCGAGTTCGTCGAGGTGCACACCCAGCTGCCGCAGAAGGACCTGTACAAGCTCACCGCGCACGACCAGAACCAGCCGGTCGAGCTGCCGGCCCAGACGGACGAGAACGGCGTGGCCCGCAAGGCCGGCGTCGTCACCCGCACCCGGGCCAAGCTCTCCCGCGGCTTCTACGGCGAGGGCAGCCAGATCCCCAAGCCGACCGCCGAGGAGCACCACGAGATCACCAGCGGCCACGGCCACCACTGATCCCGTAGGCACCACCGCGTCACCCCGAGGGCCGCTGACCAGAGTTCTGGTCGGCGGCCCTCGGGCTTTCCCGTACCCGCCGCCCCGCGTCCTCAGGAGCCCCCGTGCAGCTGTCCGTCGACCCCGCCTCGGCCACTCCCCCGTACGAGCAGATCCGCGCCCAGATCGCCGACCGGGCCCGCTCCGGCGAGCTGCCGACCGGGCTGCGGCTGCCCACCGTCCGCGCCCTGGCCGAGCAGCTGGGGCTGGCGGCCGGCACCGTCGCCCGGGCCTACCGCGAGCTGGAGGCGGACGGCGTGGTGGAGACCCACGGCCGGCGCGGCACGCTGATCGCCGCCACCGGGGACGCCGCGCACCGGCTGGCCGCCGAGGCCGCCGCCGAGTACGCCGCCCGGGCGAGCCGCCTGGGCGTCTCCCGCGCGGAGGCCCTGGCCGCCGTGGACACCGCCCTGCGGCTGGCCTACCCGCAGGGCTGAGCGCCCCCCCGGAGGGGGCCTCAGGGGGTCTCAGAGCTCGGGGCGGACCATCCCGGCGGCGGGGGCCTGGGAGGCCGGTGCGGTGGTGCTGACGGGCTGTCCGGAGGCACTGTGCTTGACCCAGTCCGTCCAGGCGATGTTCCAGTCCCCGAAGCCGTTGCCGAAGGGCTCCATCCGGCCGCCGCGGCTGTTCACCACCGTCACCAGGTCCCCCACCCGGGTGTGCTGGAAGAACCACTCGGCGTTGCCGGTGCTCATGCCGGTACAGCCGTGGCTGACGTTCTCGACGCCCTGCGAGCCGACCGACCAGGGCGCCGCGTGGACGTACTCGCCGCTCCAGGTCACCCGGGTGGCCCAGAGCACGTCGAGGTCGTAGGACTCCGTGCTGCCCGGCGCTATCCCGATCGTCTCGCCGTTCATCCGGACCGACCGCTCCTGGCCGAGCACCACCTTGACGCCGTTGCGGGTGTCGAAGCCGGGCTTGCCGGTGGTGACCGGGATGGTCCGCAGCGCCTCGCCGTCACGCTTCAGGGTGAGCTCGTGGGCGGCCGCGTCGATCACCGACTCCACCCGCTCGCCGATCCGCAGCTTCAGCGAGCTGCGGTCACCGCCGTACAGGCCGTCGGCGATCCGGCTGCCGGTGCCGTCGAAGGCCAGCGAGACGGTCGTCCCGGCCGGCCAGTAGTCCTCCGGACGGAAGTGCAGGTTCTTGTCGTCCACCCAGTACCAGGCGCCGGTGACGGCGGGCTGGGAGCCGACGGTCAGGGCGCGCTCGACCTCCTGGCGGGCCTGCGGGTCCTTCACCGCCTCGGAGAGCTCCACGGTGAGCGGCTGGCCCACCCCGTAGACGCCGCTGCCGGAGGAGTCCGGGCCGAGCTTGGCGGTGAGCAGGCGTTCGGCGGCGAGGGTGCTGAAGCTCGCGGTGGTGTCGCCGCGGCCGCCCTTGCCGTTGTCGGCGGAGATCCGCACCGTGTACGCGGTGGCGGCCTTCAGCCGGCCGGTGGTCTGCCAGCTGCGCTGGTCCTCGGCGAGCTTCCCGGCGACCACCCGGCCGTCCGGGCCGACCACGGTGACGTCGGTGAGCCGGCTGTCCTGGACGGCCGTCACGGTGACCGGCTGGGAGGGGTCCGCCTTGGCGTCCGCCGAGAGGTGGACCAGCGGGGCCGCGTCGACCCGGTGCGGTCCGACGGGCGCCTCGTCCCCGGCCGTGCAGCCGGCCAGCGGGGCCAGCACGGCGAGGGCCAGCGAGATGCCGCCGAGAGCTGCGATTCCGCGCCTGTCGGCCATGGCCGCCTCCGAAGGTTTCGCACGATTGATCAGATCGTAGGAACGCCCCCGGTGAAGCGACATCCGAGGGACATCCGGTTCACCCAGCTGAGTGAGGCCGTCATCCCGGGGACGCAGCGGCGTCCGGGAACGCGGCAGGGCCGGTCCCCCCGTACGGGAGGACCGGCCCTGGTGCACGAGCGCGAACCCTACTGGTTCTGGTTCTCGCCGCGGTAGAACTCGAAGACCCATCCGAAGATGCCGATCATGATGATCGGGGCGGCCCAGAACATCAGCCACCAGCCGAAGATCACGCCCAGGAAGGCGAGCGCGCCACCGAGCGCCAGCGAGAGCGGCTGCCAGCTGTGCGGGGCGAAGAAGCCCAGCTCGCCGGAGTCGTCCGCGACCTCGGCCTCGGGGTTGTCACCCGCGCCGCTGTCCACCCGGCGGGCGGTGAAGGCGAGGTAGTACCCGATGAAGGCGCACAGCGCGAAGGCCAGGAACAGCGCCGTGGTACCGGCGGCCTCCAGGCCCGGGCCGTTGGTGTCGGAGTTGGTCCACAGGCCGTAGGTGATGGCCATGGCCAGCACGAAGACCGACAGGCCCAGGAAGATCTTTCCCTGTTCCTTCATCAGGCGTCGCCCTCCTTGTTGCCCTTGCCCAGCTTCGGGGCGTCGTACTTCGCCGGGGTCACGCCGGCGAGGTGCTTGGCCGGCTCACCGTGGTTCTCCAGGTAGTCCAGCGCGGCGATCTCCGGGTGGTGGAGGTCGAAGGCCGGGGATTCGGAGCGGATCCGCGGGAGGGTGAGGAAGTTGTGCCGCGGCGGCGGGCAGGAGGTCGCCCACTCCAGCGAGCGGCCGAAGCCCCACGGGTCGTCCACGGTGACCTTCTCGCCGTACTTGGCGGTCTTCCAGACGTTGTAGAGGAACGGCAGGATCGACAGGCCGAGCACGAAGGAGCCGATGGTCGAGACGGTGTTCAGGGTGGTGAAGCCGTCCGAGGCCAGGTAGTCGGCGTAGCGGCGGGGCATGCCCTCCGCGCCGAGCCAGTGCTGCACCAGGAAGGTGGTGTGGAAGCCGAAGAACAGCGTCCAGAAGGTGATCTTGCCGAGGCGCTCGTCCAGCATCTTGCCGGTCATCTTCGGCCACCAGAAGTGGAAGCCGGCGAACATCGCGAACACGACGGTGCCGAAGACCACGTAGTGGAAGTGGGCGACGACGAAGTACGAGTCCGAGACGTGGAAGTCGATCGGCGGGGAGGCCAGCAGGACACCGGTCAGACCACCGAAGAGGAAGGTGACCAGGAAGCCGACCGTCCAGAGCATCGGGGTCTCGAAGCTCAGCGAGCCCTTCCACATGGTGCCGACCCAGTTGAAGAACTTCACACCGGTCGGGACCGCGATCAGGAAGGTCATGAACGAGAAGAACGGCAGCAGTACCTGTCCGGTGACGTACATGTGGTGCGCCCACACCGTCACGGACAGACCGGCGATCGCGATGGTGGCCGCGATCAGGCCGGAGTAGCCGAACATCGGCTTGCGGCTGAAGACCGGGATGATCTCCGACACGATGCCGAAGAACGGCAGCGCGATGATGTACACCTCGGGGTGGCCGAAGAACCAGAACAGGTGCTGCCAGAGCATCGCCCCGCCGTTGGCCGGGTCGAAGACGTGGGCACCGAACTTGCGGTCCGCCTCCAGGGCGAACAGCGCGGCGGCCAGCACCGGGAAGGCCAGCAGGACCAGCACCGAGGTCAGCAGGACGTTCCAGACGAAGATCGACATCCGGAACATCGTCATGCCCGGAGCGCGCATGCAGATGATCGTGGTGATGAAGTTGACCGCACCGAGGATCGTGCCGAAGCCGGAGAAGGCCAGACCCATGATCCACATGTCGCCGCCGACGCCGGGCGAGTGCACCGCGTCGGACAGCGGGGAGTAGGCGAACCAACCGAAGTCGGCGGCGCCGTTCGGGGTCACGAAGCCGGCCACCGCGATGGTCGAGCCGAAGAGGTACAGCCAGTACGCGAACATGTTCAGACGCGGGAACGCCACGTCCGGTGCGCCGATCTGGAGCGGCATGATCCAGTTCGCGAAGCCGGCGAAGAGCGGCGTCGCGAACATCAGCAGCATGATCGTGCCGTGCATCGTGAACGCCTGGTTGAACTGCTCGTTCGACAGGATCTGGGTCCCGGGACGAGCCAGCTCGGCACGCATGACCAGGGCGAGGATGCCACCGATCAGGAAGAAGGCGAACGACGTGCCCAGGTACAGGGTGCCGATCGTCTTGTGGTCGGTGGTGGTCAGCCACTTGATGATGGTGGAACCCGGCTTCCGGGTCCGCTGCGCCCCGACCGTGACGGCATCGGCGCCCCCGCCGGCCGCGGCGGGCTCGTTGAGGATGGTCACTTCTCTTCACTTCCCATGCCGATGAGGCCGGAGGGCACCCAGCCGTTCTGGCCCTTGGCGCGAAGCTCGGCCAGGTGCTTGTCGTAGTCGGCGCGGTCGACGACCTTGACGTTGAACAGCATGCGCGAGTGGTCGACGCCGCAGAGCTCGGCGCACTTGCCCATGTACTCGCCCTTGACGGTCGGCGTGACCTCGAACTTGTTCACCACGCCCGGCACGACGTCCATCTTCATCATGAAGTTGACGGGCCAGAAGTCGTGGATGACGTCACGCGAGGTGAGGCGGAACTGCACCGACTCGTTGACCGGCAGCCACAGCGTCGGAACCTCCTTGGGGGTTCCGACGTCGTACGCGGCGTCCTTGTTGGCCGGGTCGGGGGTCTCGGTGTTCTCGTAGTTGAACGCCCAGCTCCACTGGAAGCCCACCACGTTGACGTAGTGCTGCGGCTTCTCGGAGGTGGCCGTCAGCTTCGACTCGTCGCGGGCGACGAAGTAGAAGAGGACCGAGACGATGATGATGGGGACCGCGGTGTAGAGCGCCTCGATGGGCACGTTGTACCGGGTCTGCGGGGGGACCTCCACACCGGTGCGCTTGCGCCGGTGGAAGATCACGCTCCAGATGATCAGACCCCACATCAGTACGCCGACCACCAGCGCCGCGATCCAGGAGCCCTGCCACATCTGGAGGACCATGGGCCCTTCCTTGGTGACGGGGCTCGGGAGGCCAAGCCTGGGGAGGTCGTTGGCCGAGCAGCCGGTGGCGGTCGCGATGACGAGGCCCAGTGCCAGCGCCTGAGGCAGCTTCCGCCGCATCGTGCGCCGCGGCGAGCGGTCGGAGCCGTTGGGACTCACGTAGCGCCTTCCCGAAGTCTCGCCCGCCTTCGCGTCGCCCCGGGGAGGAGTGTGAGCCTCCCCGGCGACCCGTCCACGGGCACGGTTTGAATGCTTATGCGGGCCAAACCCTACTCCAGCCTTATGCGCTCCTGACGGGCAGCCCCCGGTAACGCGCCGCCCGCTAGCCCGATCAGGCCCGGTGGGGGCTGCGCCGCAGGTCATCGTAGGCATTCGAGGTCCGTACGCCCGATCGGGGGATGACCTCGGGCGACACCCGTGACGGCCCGTCGGGCGCGGACGAAGCGGACATTCGGGATGATCGACTGACGGTGGGTGAGCCGCGCGACCGACCGGGGACGCGGCCGGGTGTGTCGTTAAATGTGACCGTGTACTTCGACGCGGCCTCGACGGCCCCTCTGCACCCCGTCGCCCGGCAGGCGCTGACCGCCGCCCTGGACGAGGGCTGGGCCGATCCGGCCCGGCTGTACCGCTCCGGCCGGCAGGCCCGGATGCTGCTGGACGCCGCCCGCGAGACGGTGGCCGCGGTGCTGGGCACCCGGGCGGACGAGATCTCCTTCACCGCGAGCGGCACCCAGGCCGTCCAGCTCGGCCTGCTGGGCGCGCTGGCCGGGAACCGGCGGCGCGGCGGCCACTTCGTGCACTCCGCGGTGGAGCACTCCAGCGTGCTGCACGTCGCCGAACGCCACGAGAGCGCCGGGGGCGAGGTGTCGGTGACGCCGGTCGACCGGGGCGGCCGGGCCGACCCGGCGGCCTTCGCCGCGCTGCTGCGACCGGACACCGCGCTGGCCGCGCTGCAGAGCGCCAACCACGAGGTCGGGACGGTGCAGCCGGTCGGCGAGGTCGCCGCGCTGTGCGCCGGGGCCGGTGTCCCGCTGCTGGTGGACGCGGCGCAGAGCGCCGGTCGGGTGGACGTCCCGACGGGCTGGTCGCTGCTGACCGCGAGCGCCCACAAGTGGGGCGGCCCGCCCGGGGTCGGGGTGCTGGCGGTCCGCAAGGGCGTCCGGTACGCCTCGCCGCTGCCGGCCGACGAGCGCGAGGGCGGCCGGGTGCCCGGCTACGTCAACGTCCCGGCGATCGTGGCCGCGGCCGCCTCGCTGCGCGCGGTACGGGCCGAGGCCGAGCGGGAGAACGCCCGGCTGCACGCGCTGGTGGAGCGGATCCGCGCCCGGGTGCCGCGGCTGGTGCCCGAGGTCGAGGTGGTCGGCGACCCGGTGCGGCGGCTGCCGCACATCGTCACCTTCTCCTGTCTGTACGTCGACGGGGAGGTGCTGCTGACCGAGCTGGACCGGGCCGGCTTCGCGGTCTCCTCCGGCTCCTCCTGCACCTCGTCCACGCTGACGCCCAGCCATGTGCTGGCGGCGATGGGGGTGCTCACCGAGGGGAACGTCCGGGTCTCGCTGCCGTACGGGACGGCCGAGGCGGACGTGGAGCGCTTCCTCGCGGTGCTGCCGGACCTGGTGGCCGGCGTCCGGGCGCCGCTCGGGCTGGACCTGCCGGCGCCCGGGCCGGCGCCGGCCGCGATCGGGGCTGCGCCCCGAGCCGAAGGGCGCGCCGGTGCCGAAAGCGAGGAGCGACAAGCGACCGACGGAGGAGGGAGTGCCGGAGCGAGGAGCGTCGGCGCCGGGTCAGAGCGCCCGGAGGCGAGCGGGCGGGTCACGGTGATCGACGCGCTGGGGAAGCGCTGCCCGCTGCCGGTGATCGAGCTGGCGAAGCGGATCGGCGAGGTGCCGCCGGGTGGCACGGTCGTCGTGCTGGCGGACGACGAGGCGGCCCGGCTGGACATCCCGGCCTGGTGCGGGATGCGCGGACAGGAGTACGCGGGCGAGGCCCCGGCCGCCGAGTACGGCGGCGACCGGGGCTCGGCCTACCTCGTCGTCCGGCGGACTACTTGACCAGGCGGGCGCTGATCTCGGTGGCCGCCTCGGCGCCGTAGGCCTCCTCGAAGCGCTTCAGGAAGGCGGCCGGGCGCAGCTCGTACTCCTGGGTGCCGACGGTCTCGATCACCAGGGTGGCGAGCATGCAGCCGATCTGGGCGGAGCGCTCCAGGTCGAGGTCCCAGGACAGGCCGGCCAGGAAGCCCGCGCGGAAGGCGTCGCCGACGCCGGTCGGGTCGACCTTGGCCTCCTCCTTGGCGCAGCCGACCACGATCGGCGCCTCGCCCTTGCGCTCGATCCGGACGCCCTTGCTGCCCAGGGTGGTGATCCGGGTGCCGACGCGGGTGAGCAGCTCCTCGGCGCCCCAGCCGGTCTTGGTCTCGATCAGCGCGGCCTCGTACTCGTTGGTGAAGAGGTACGCGGCGCCGTCCACGATCTCGCGGATGTCCTCGCCCTCCAGGCGGGCCAGCTGCTGGGAGGGGTCGGCGGCGAAGGCGTAGCCGCGGGTGCGGCACTCCTGGGTGTGGCGGACCATGCCCTGCGGGTCGTCGGCGCCGACCAGGACGAGGTCCAGGCCGCCGACGCGGTCGGCGATCGGCTTCAGCTCGATGTTGCGGGCCTCGGCCATGGCACCGGTGTAGAACGAGGCGATCTGGTTGTGGTCCTCGTCCGTGGTGCACATGAAGCGCGCGGTGTGCCGGGTCTCGGAGATGTGGACGGAGTCGCAGTCCACGTTGTTGCGCTCCAGCCAGCTGCGGTACTCGGCGAAGTCCGCACCGGCGGCGCCGACCAGGACCGGGCGCAGGCCGAGCACACCCATGCCGAAGGCGATGTTCGGCGCGACGCCGCCGCGGCGGATGTCCAGGGTGTCGACCAGGAAGGACAGCGACACGGTGTGCAGCTGCTCGGCGACGAGCTGGTCGGCGAACCGGCCGGGGAACGTCATCAGGTGGTCGGTGGCGATCGAGCCGGCGACGGCGATACGCACGGGGGGTCTCCTCAGGGTGGCTGCGGGGCCAGCGGGCAGGCGGGGACGAACCCGCCTACGGTACCCGGCCCCGGGGAGCGCCCGGCAAGAGTGCCGCAAGTTGCCGCCCCACGGCCATGGTGGCACCCGTCGCCCTCCTCCGTGTACTACCTCCCGGTAGCACTGGTGGGCGGCCGGGCCCCTGCCTAGGGTCGGCCGTGGGGGGCCCGTCGTGCGGGCCCCGTCGTCGACCGCGGCAGCGTGGCCGCGGCCCTGGATCGGAGCGATACCGGATGATGACCGACCACTGTGCCCTGCCCGTCCTGCGGACCGAGGACGGCGAGACGCTCGACGCCCTGCTGGACTCCTCCCGGCGGCTGCGCCGGTTCTGGCCGCAGCTCGCGGCCGGCCCGGAGCCCGTCGCCCCCGCCTCGACCGGCTTCCGGGTGTCCTCCGGGGCCCAGCGGGTGGTCGCCGGGATGGCCGAGTACGGCTTCTGAGCCCGCGCCGGACCGGATCAGCCGCGCGCGGAACCGGATCCGACCGGAGCACGTCACATCCGCGCGGAGCGGCGAGGAGGCGGCACCGCTGAACCCTCGGGAGGATGTGCAGATGGATCTGGAGACGATGCCCCGGCGCGGTCGGCGAGCGGTGGCCCTGACGGGTCTGGTGCTGGCGGCGGTGGTGACGGTGGCCGGCTGTGGCAGCGGCGGCGGCAAGCCCGCCTCGGACGCGGCGACGAGCGGCTCGGCCGCCGCGTCCGCCTCGGCCAGTGCCTCACCGCAGGCCCCGGCGGACTCCGCGAGCCCGTCCTCGGCGGCTCCGACCGGGAGTTCCTCCGGGGCCGCGCAGCCGGCCCAGCCGCCGACCGGCTTCACACCCAGCCCGGCCTCGCCCCCGCCCGGGCAGCCGGCCCCGGCCACTCCCCCGGGCAACGGGATCGCGGTGGGCGAGCCGAACCCGAACGGTTCGGACGCGCCCGTCCGTCCGCCGGTCGCCTACCGGGTGGACGGCACCACCAAGCTGACCGTCTACTTCTTCGGCGGGGTCTGCACCACGTACGCGCTGAAGGCGGACGAGTCGCAGCCGGGCCGGGTGGACGTGCTGGTCGTGCCGGGCCCGCCCACCGTCCAGCCGGGGCAGGTGTGCAACGCGCTGGCCAAGCGGCAGTCGGTCGCGGCCGACCTGCGCTCGCCGCTGGCCGGGCGGACGGTGGTCGACAGGACGAGCGGTCAGGAGCTGCCGCTGGAGGGCGACCCGCACATGGGGCCGGACCCGGTCACCCCGGACGTCGCGGGGCGGTAGGCGCCGCGGCGCCCGCGGGCGGAAACGGAAAGGCGGCCCCGGGGATCACCCCGGGGCCGCCTTCCGCAGCGGGCTTAGCTGAACGAGTCGCCGCAGGCGCAGGAGCCGGTGGCGTTCGGGTTGTCGATGGTGAAGCCCTGCTTCTCGATGGTGTCGACGAAGTCGACGGTGGCGCCGCCCAGGTACGGGGCGCTCATCCGGTCGGTGACGACCTTGACGCCGTCGAAGTCCTTGATCACGTCACCGTCGAGCGAGCGCTCGTCGAAGAACAGCTGGTAACGCAGGCCGGAGCAGCCACCGGGCTGGACGGCGACGCGCAGCGCGAGGTCCTCGCGGCCTTCCTGCTCCAGCAGGGCCTTGACCTTGGCCGCGGCGGCATCGGTGAGGAGGATGCCACTCTCGACGGTGGTCTCGTCCTGGACGGTCATCTGCTTTCTCCCGGTCTTGACGACGGTCTGCCGCCAGTGCCAACCAACGGCCGTCCGGTTTCATTTCCCGGGCGGCGATCGATTTCTGCGGCCTGTTCGCGGCTGGTTGTCCGTAGGCCGGGTGTGCCACCCGCGTCCCCTACGCTCCCCATGCTCGCACACCCCCGGAGGGCCGGTCACCGCCCGAGGCACGGATCCGGGTGAACGGGCCCCACGGCCGCCCGTCGGACGCCAGGATGGTCGGCATGATCCTTCGCCAGGTCAGGGACACCGCAGCGGACGCGGAGGTCGTCCGGGAACTGTCCTTCGCCGCGTTCGCCGCACCGTCCGACGACCCCGCGCGGCCACCGCGGTCGACGCCGCTGCAGCTGGCCCGGACCAGGCACCTGGCGCGCACCGATCCCGGGGGCTGCTGGCTGGCGGAGAGCGGCGGGCAGGCGGTCGGGGTGGTGCTGTCGATGCGCCGCGAGGGCCTGTGGACGCCCTCGCTGTTCGCCGTCCGGCCGTCCGCGCAGGGCCGGGGGGTGGGGCGGCTGCTGTTCGAACGGGCGATGGCGCACGCCCGGGGCTGCCTGCGCGGGATGGTCTGCGCCTCCGGCTCCCCGGCGGCGGCCCGCCGCTACCGGCTGGCCGGGTTCACCCTGCACCCGGCGATGCGGCTGACCGGGACGGTGGACCGGCAGGGGCTGATCGATCCGGGCGACATACCGGTGCACCGCGGCAACGCCACCCACCTGCACCTGCTGGACTCGGTGGACCGCCGGCTGCGCGGGTCCGCGCACGGGCCGGACCACGAGCTGATGCTCGGGCACTTCGAGGAGCTGCTGGTCGCGGACGCGCTGGCCGGCAGCGGCTACTGCTACCGGGACGGCGGCACGGTGCGGCTGCTGGCGGCCACCAGCAAGCGGATCGGGGCCCGGCTGCTGCGCGAGGCGCTGGCCCGGGTGCCGGACGGGGCCGAGGCGCGGGTGGAGTACCTGACCGCCGAGCAGGAGTGGGCGCTGGACGTCGGGCTGGAGGTCGGGCTGACGCCGGAGACCGGCGGCTTCGTCGGGGTGCGCGGGATGCGGCCGCCGGCGCCGTACCTGCCGAACGGGGCGTTCCTGTAGGCGGGCACGCGTACGGCCCCCTCCGGAGCGCTCCGGAGGGGGCCGTACGGACGTCAGGGTGCTCAGACCATGGTGTCCAGGATCTCCTTGACCATCTCCATGGTGGTGCCCGGGTGCAGGAAGGCGAAGCGGGCGACCGTCTCGCCGTCCCAGCCGGTGGGGGTGACGAAGCCGATCTGGTCCGCGAGCAGCTGCTGCGACCAGCGGTAGTAGTCGTCGTTGGTCCAGCCCCTGCGCTTGAAGCAGACCGCCGAGAGCTGCGGGTCGAACAGCAGCTCCAGGTGCTCGCTCTCGCGGATCAGCTGGGCCGTCTCCCGGGCCAGGGTGAGGCCGGCCTCGATGGCGTCGGTGTAGGCCTGGACGCCGTGGACGGCCAGCGAGAACCAGAGCGGCAGGCCGCGGGCGCGCCGGGTCAGGTGGTAGGCGTAGTCGGTGGGGTTCCACTCGTCGCCCTCGGTGTGCAGGACGTCCAGGTAGGAGGCGTCCTGGGTGTGCACGGCGCGGGCGAGCTGCGGGTTGCGGTAGATCAGCGCGGCGCAGTCGAAGGGGGCGAACAGCCACTTGTGCGGGTCGACCACGAAGGAGTCGGCGTGCTCGATGCCGTTGTAGCGCTCGCGCACCGAGGGGGCGAACAGGCCGGCGCCGCCGTAGGCGCCGTCCACGTGGAACCAGAGGTCGCGCTCGCGGGCGACCTCGGCCAGGCCGGCCAGGTCGTCGACGATGCCCTCGTTGGTGGTGCCGGCGGTGCCGACGACGGCGATCACCGTCTCCGGGTTGGGGTCGGCGGCCAGGGCGGCGCGCAGCGCCTCGCCGGTGAAGCGCCGGTTGACGGTCGGGACCTTGAAGGCCTCGACGCCGATGATGTTGAAGGTGTTCTTGACCGAGGAGTGCACCTGGTCGGCGACGGCTATCCGCAGCCGGGCCTCCGGGCCGACACCGAGCTTGCGGCGGGCGGTGTCGCGGGCGACCACCAGGGCGGAGAGGTTGCCCGCCGAGCCGCCGGACACGAAGCAGCCGCCGGCCGACTGGGGCAGGCCCGCGCGGTCGGCGATCAGGCGCAGCACCTGGTTCTCGGCGGCGATCGCGCCGGCCGCCTCCAGCCAGGAGATGCCCTGGAGGGAGGCGCAGGAGACGACCATGTCGAACAGCAGCGCGGCCTTGGTCGGGGCACACGGGATGAAGGACAGGTAGCGGGGGCTGTCGGCGGAGATGACCGCCCGGGACAGCTCGTGGTCGTAGAGCTTGAGCACGTCGACCGGGTTGTTGCCGTCCTGGTTCAGCAGGCCGGCCAGCTGGGTGCGCAGGTGCTCGCCGTCACCGGGGTGGTCGAGCGGGACGGGGTCGTACTGCAGCCGCTCCCGCATGTAGTCGAAAACCAGGTCGACCAGCTCGTTGTCGGGCCGGTGCATGCGGTCGGGTGCTGCGGACACGGCGGTCCCTCTCGGCGTGGGGGTGTCGGGGGGCGTCCGGTCGGCGGGACGCTTCACCGCGACGACCGGACGTGATCAGCGTAGGCAGCACCGGGCCCTCCCCGCGCGTCGGAACGCGGCTGGTCAGGCAGGTTTCGGGCGTCTTCGGGCGGGTCCGCGCAGGATTCCTGCGTACGGTCCGGGGGCGGCCGGCGGGCGGTCAGCCGATGAGCTGGGAGAGGACCACCGAGGAGCGGCTGCGCTGCACTCCGGGCTCGCGCCGGATGCGCTCGATGACGGCCTCCAGGTGGCGCATGTCGGCGGCCCGCAGGTGCACCAGGGCGTCCGGGTCGCCGGTGACCGTCCAGGCGGCGACCACCTCGGGGAACTGCCGCAGGCTGGCGAGGATCTCCTCGGGGGCGGTGCGCTCGCGGCAGTAGACCTCGACGAAGGCCTCGGTCTGCCAGCCCAGCACGGACGGGTCGAGCACCACGGTGAAGCCCCGCACCACGCCGCGCGCCCGCAGTCGGTCGATCCGCCGGCGCACGGCGGTGGCGGAGAGGTTCACCTGCAGCCCGATCTCGGCGTACGAGGCGCGGCCGTCGCTGCCGAGCCGGGCGAGCAGGAGCCGGTCGGTCTCGTCCAGGTCGGCCCCGACCACCTCGTGCGCTCGGCTGCTGGTCATGGGTGAGGGGCTCCACGGGTCGTACGGGGGGTTCGGCGGGGCGCTCCGGCGGCGGGCTGCCACTGCCGAAACGGTTCGCCACCATTCTGGCGGATGACCTGGACGAGTTCACCGCCGTCGGATGACGGGCGGGCGGCCGTCACGGGACGAGCAGCACGATCTTCCCCCGGGTACGGCCCTCGGCGCTGAGCGCCTGGGCGGAGGCGGCCTGGGCCAACGGGAAGGTGGAGGCGACGGTGACGGTCAGCCGGCCGTCGTCGGCGAGCGCGGCCAGCTCGGCGAGGTCGTCGGCGTCCGGGCGGACCCAGACGTACCGGCCGCCGAGCGCCTTGACCCCGTAGTCGGTGATCGAGGCGATCCGGCCCGGGTCCGCCACCAGGCCGGCCGAGAGCTGGACGGCGCCGTGGCCGACCAGGTCGAGGGCGGCGTCCACCCCGTCGGGGGCGAGCGCGCGGACCCGGTCGGCCAGGCCCTCGCCGTACACCACCGGCTCGGCGCCGAGGCCGCGCAGGAAGTCGTGGTTGCGCTCGGCCGCGGTGCCGATCACCCGGGCGCCGCGGGCCCGGGCCACCTGCACCGCCAGGTGGCCGACCCCGCCCGCGGCGGCGTGCACCAGGACGGTCTCCCCCTCGGCGAGGCGCAGCGCCCGCAGGCCCTGCAGGGCGGTGAGCCCGGCCAGCGGCAGGCCGCCGGCCTGCGCCCAGTCCAGCGCGGCCGGCTTGCGGGCCAGGGTGCGGACCGGGGCGGAGACCAGTTCGGCGTAGGTGCCGTGCTCGACGGCGTCCTTGCGGACGTAGCCGTACACCTCGTCGCCCGGGGCGAACTCGGTGATCCCGCCGCCGACCGCGCGGACCACGCCGGCCACGTCCCAGCCCATGACCAGCGGGAAGTGCGCGTCGAGGATGCCGTCCAGGGCGCCGTCCCGGACCTTCCAGTCCACCGGGTTCACCCCGGCCGCCCGGACCTCGACCAGTACGGAGTCGGGCCCGACCTTGGGGTCGGGCAGGTCGGTGTACTCGACCACCTCGGGGCCGCCGTAGCGGTTGATCGCGATTGCTTTCATGGGCTCAGCCATACCCGTCGGCTTCGAAGTATCGATTCGGCCACGCCCGGAAGCATCCGATTCGACGAGCGGTTCTCGTCACATCGACAGGATGGCCATCGTCACTCTGACGCTAAGCGGTTAGAATAGATAGCGTCAGTTAGACGAAAAGGCCCCACCGCTAGCTCGGCCGCACAGAAGGGCACCCGCCCGTGACCACCACCATCACCGAGACCCACGGCGTCGACCCCACTCCGACGCCGCTCGCTCTGCTGCTGCTCGGCCGCGAGGCCGACCCGAACAGCGAGCGCGGCGTCGAATGCCCCGGTGACCTCCCCCCGGCCTCCGACCCCCACCTCGTCGAGCGCGCCCGCGCGGCCAAGGCCGCGCTCGGCGACCGCGTCTTCATCCTCGGCCACCACTACCAGCGCGACGAGGTGATCGAGTTCGCCGACGTCACCGGCGACTCCTTCAAGCTCGCCCGCGACGCGGCCGCCCGCCCCGAGGCCGAGTACATCGTCTTCTGCGGCGTGCACTTCATGGCCGAGTCCGCGGACATCCTCACCAGCGACCGCCAGCAGGTCGTCCTGCCGGACCTCGCGGCCGGCTGCTCGATGGCCGACATGGCCACCGCCGAGCAGGTCGCCGAGTGCTGGGACGTGCTGACCGACGCCGGCATAGCCGACGCCACCGTCCCGGTCTCGTACATGAACTCCTCCGCCGACATCAAGGCCTTCACCGGCCGGCACGGCGGCCTCATCTGCACCTCCTCCAACGCCAAGCGCGCCCTGGAGTGGGCCTTCGAGCAGGGGCAGAAGGTGCTCTTCCTGCCCGACCAGCACCTCGGCCGCAACACCGCCGTACGGGACATGGGCTTCTCGCTGGACGACTGCGTCGTCTACAACCCGCACCGGCCGAACGGCGGCCTGACCGCCGAGCAGCTGCGGGACGCCAAGATGATCCTCTGGCGCGGCCACTGCTCGGTGCACGGCCGGTTCAGCCTGGACTCGGTGAACGACGTCCGCGAGCGGATCCCCGGCGTGAACGTCCTGGTGCACCCCGAGTGCAAGCACGAGGTCGTCGCGGCCGCCGACATGGTGGGCTCGACCGAGTACATCATCAAGGCGCTGGACGCCGCCGAGCCCGGCTCCAAGTGGGCCATCGGCACCGAGCTGAACCTGGTCCGCCGCCTGGCCAAGGCGCACCCGGACAAGGAGATCGTCTTCCTGGACCGGGCGGTCTGCTTCTGCTCGACCATGAACCGGATCGACCTGCCGCACCTGGTCTGGGCGCTGGAGTCGCTGGTCGAGGGCCGGGTGCCGAACGTGATCACCGTCGACCCGGAGACCGAGACCTACGCCAAGGCGGCGCTGGACCGGATGCTGGCCCTGCCGTAGCCGTCCGCGGACAACAGCCGAAGGGCGGGCCCCCTCCGTGGTGGAGGGGGCCCGCCCTTTCGTCTGGCAGCGGCCGCGGCCCTACTCCGGGAAGCCCGGGATCACGCCCTCGCCGTCGGCCATCAGCAGCTCGCGGACCTCGTCGATCGTCGCGTCGGCGCTCGGCAGGATCAGCTCGGACGGCTCCAGCGAATCCAGCGGCACCGGGGTGCCGTACTGCTTCACCGCCTCGATGAGCTTGCCGTAGGCCTCACGGAAGAGCGCCTCGTCCCCCGACTCCACTGCGGTGACGAGCTCGGCGTCGAGCTCGTTGAGCAGGTTCAGGTGGTCGTCGCCCACCTCGTACTGCCCCTCACCCATGACCCTCATGATCATGCCGTGCGTCTCCCTGGTTCGTGGGGTCGAGCTCAGATCACTTGTTGTAGTTGATGCGCGGGGTGTCCTGCTGCGGCTGCGGCTGGACGTCCTGCTTGCCCTGCTCGATCGCGGCGGGGCCGGCCGAGGAGGGACCGGAGAGCTCGGCCTTCATCCGGGCCAGCTCCAGCTCGACGTCGGAACCGCCGGCCACCCGCTCCAGCTCGGCCTCGATGTCGTCCTTGCGGCCGAGACCGCTCGCGTCGTCGAGCGCACCGGAGGCCAGCAGCTCGTCGATCGCGCCCGCCCGGGCCTGCATCTGGGCGGTCTTGTCCTCGGCACGCTGGATCGCCAGGCCGACGTCGCCCATCTCCTCCGAGATCCCGGAGAAGGACTCGGCGATGCGGGTCTGCGCCTGGGCGGCGGTGTACGTCGCCTTGATGGTCTCCTTCTTGGTGCGGAAGGCGTCCACCTTGGCCTGAAGTCGCTGGGAGGCGAGGGTGAGCTTCTCCTCCTCGGCCTGGAGCTGCTGGTACTGCGTCTCCAGGTCGTTGATCTGCGACTGCATGTTGGCCTTGCGGGTCAGCGCCTCGCGGGCGAGGTCCTCCCGGCCGAGCGACAGCGCCTTGCGGCCCTGGTCCTCGTACTTCGCCGACTGCTGCTGGAGCTGCGTCAGCTGGAGTTCGAGCCGCTTGCGCGAGGTCGCGACATCCGCGACACCACGCCGTACCTTCTGGAGCAGCTCAAGCTGCTTCTGGTAGGAGTAGTCAAGCGTCTCACGCGGATCCTCCGCCCGATCCAAGGCCTTGTTCGCCTTGGAGCGGAAGATCAGCCCCATACGCTTCATGATTCCGTCGCTCATGGGCCTCGGGTGCCCCCTTCTCCGGCCTGCGGTCTCTATCTCGTTACCAGACACGACGAGTGTATGTGCAGCGAGCCCTTCGCCGCAGTGCACCTGCCTGCAACAAGACTGCTACAGCGACCAGTGGCGTTTCCTCCTCCCCCGGGTGGATCCGCCCCTCATCCCCCCCATCGTCCATCCGACTGATCCCCTACGGGAAGGGCCCGGGAAACCCGCTTCGGACGGCGACCTGGCGGTATCGATATGTGTTCGGTTCCGAGGGCGCCCGTGGAAGCCGCGTCGCACCCCGTACGCTGGTGGTGTGTTCCGACGCCGTTCAGATGATGCCGCCGCCTCCGCCACCGTGCTGGAGAAGCAGGACGAGACGACCCAGGCCCGCGATCCGCAGGCCAAGAAGGGCCGCCCCACCCCCAAGCGCAGTGAGGCCGAGGCCAACCGGCGTACCCGGGTGACCGTGCCCAAGGACCGCAAGGAGGCCGCCCGCCAGGGGCGCGAGCGGATGCGCGCCGAGCGCGAGAAGCAGCGCCAGGCGCTGATGAACGGCGACGAGCGCCACCTGCCGGCCCGTGACAAGGGCCCGGTGCGCAAGTTCGCCCGCGACTACGTGGACTCCCGCTGGTCGCTGGCCGAGTTCTTCCTGCCGGCCGCCGTGGTCATCCTGGTGCTCAGCATCGTCAAGGTGCCGGCGCTCCAGCTGCTCTCCACGCTGCTGTTCCTGCTGTTCTTCGTGCTGGTGATCCTGGACTTCGTCCGCCTCGGCTTCGGCCTGCGCAAGCAGCTGGCCGAGCGCTTCGCCGACCAGAACACCCGCGGCGCCGTCGCGTACGGCATCATGCGCACCCTCCAGATGCGCCGGCTGCGCCTGCCCAAGCCGCAGGTGCGGCGCGGGGAGAAGCCCTGACCGCCGAACCGGTCGGCTCCGGCTGGGCCCCGCCCTCCTGGGAGGGGCCCGGCCTCTACGCACTCCCCGGGCAGGGCGGCGCGCTGCCGGGGCAGGGCGACGGCGGCCACGACCGCCTCGCCCAGGAGCGTCGGCTGCCCTCGCGCAGCGGCTCCTTCGCGGGCGGCACCGGCGCCTGGCTGGACCGGCTCGGCGGGCTGCGCAACTTCGTCCGCCAGGAGCTCGTCGCCCGCCAGCTCGCCGAACAGCTGGCCGGCCGCAGCGGGCAGCGCGTCCTCGACATCGGCTGCGGCCAGGGCACCCAGGCCCTGCGGCTGGCCCGGGCCGGCCACTACGTCACCGGGATCGACTCGGACCCGGTCGCGCTCGGTGTCGCCCAGGGGGCGCTCGCCGAGGAGCCGCCGGAGGTCCGCGGCCGGATGCAGCTGCTCAGCGGCGACGGCCACCAGTGCGGGCGCTGGTTCGGCCCGCGCAGCTTCGACGTGGTGCTCTGCCACGGCGTCCTGATGTACCTGCCCGACCCTGACCCGATGATCGCCTCGCTGGCCCGGCTGCTGGCGCCCGGGGGGCTGCTCTCGCTGCTGGTCCGCAACCGCGACGCGCTCGCCCTGCGGCCGGCCGCCGCCGGGGACTGGCGGGCCGCCCTGCACGCCTTCGAGAGCGACCGGTACTACAACCGGCTCGGACTGGCCGCACGGGCCGACCGGCTCGCCGACCTCACCGTCACCCTCTCCGAGGTGTCCGTCCCGCTGCGGCACTGGTACGGCGTGCGGGTCTTCACCGACAGCGCCCCGGACGACGCGGCCCCGCCGGTGGACGGGCGGCAGCTGGCCCAGCTCCTGGAAGCCGAGGACCGGGCCGGCCGCACCGACCCGTACCGGCAGGTCGCCGCGCTCCTGCACGTGATCGGGGCGAAGTAGCCGCGCCGCGGCCGCTCCACCCCGTCCGCGCTACTCCTCGCCCAGGCTCATCGAGTAGACGACCCGGTCGTCCTCCAGCAGCACCGCGGTGTCCACACCGTCCTCCGCGAGCTGCTTCCAGGTCTCCCCGATCCAGGTCTCGGCGTCCCCCTGGCCGGCGAACTCCTCCTGGCCGGCGCCCGGCGTCACCGCGCTGCCGTCCGCCTTCTCGTACCGCCACGTCCAGACCATGCCGGCTCCTCCCACTGACCACGCTGCCTGTGTTGCTGCGCACCATAGCCTGCCCGGCCCGATCTTCCGTATGCCTGCTCCGGCAGGATGGACGGCATGGCGACCCGATCCGAGCCCACCCGTCCCCCGCTGCCCCGCACCCTGCTGCTCGGCGGCGCCCGCTCCGGCAAGTCCACCCGCGCCGAGCAACTGCTCGCCGACCGTCCGGACGTCCTGTACGTGGCCACCGGCGGCACCCGCGACGGCGACGCCGAGTGGGCCCAGCGGGTCGCGCTGCACCGGGAGCGCCGGCCGGCGAGCTGGCGCACCGCCGAGACCTGCGACCTGGAGGCCGTGCTGGCCGACCCGGCCGACCCGGCACCGGTGCTGGTCGACTGCCTCGCCCTGTGGCTGACCGCCGTGATGGACGAGTGCGGCGCCTGGGACGACGAGGTCTGGGCGGCCGGCGGCGAGGCCGCCGTGCAGCGCCGCTGCGAGGCGCTGGCGCGGGCCTGGGCGGCCACCGGACGGACCGCCGTCGCGGTGAGCAACGAGGTCGGCATGGGCGTCGTCCCGGCCACCGCCGCGGGCCGCCGCTTCCGCGACACCCTGGGCCGGCTCAACATGGCCGTGGCGGACGCCTCCGAGCGGGTCCTGCTGGTGGTGGCCGGTCAGGTGCTGACCGTCAAGCCAGCCGTTGGCTGAACACCCGCGCCGTGTAGCCTTCCGGACGATGGACACGACCGTGGATCTCGATACGTTCTCCTCGCTCGTCGAGCGCCCCGACGAGAGCGCCCGGCGGGCCGCCGAGGAGCGCTGGCAGGCGGCCGACCGGCCGCGCGGCGGGCTCGGCCGGCTCGAGGAGCTGGGCAGCTGGCTGGCCTCCGTACAGGGGCGCTCGCCGGTGCTGCCCGTCTCCGCCCCCAAGGTGCTGCTGTTCGCCGCCGACCACGGCGTGGCGGCGCTCGGGGTCTCCCGGATGCCCGCCCGGGGTGGCACCGCGGCCCGGGTGCGGGCCGTGCTCGACGGCAGCGCGCCGGTGTCCCGGCTGGCCGCGCGCTACGGCGCCCAGGTGCGGGTCGTCGACGTCGCCGTGGACGCCGACCCGACCGACTTCCCGGACGAGGTGGTCGCCCACCGGATCCGGCGCGGCTCCGGGCGGATCGACGTCGAGGACGCGCTCACCGCCCAGGAGACCGTCCGGGCGTTCCGGGCCGGCATGGCCGTCGCCGACGAGGAGGCCGACGCCGGCACCGACCTGGTGCTGCTCGGCGACCTCGGGGTCGGCGCCACCACGGTGGCCGGCGTGCTGGTCGGCGCGCTCTGCGGGACCGACGCGGCGGCGGTGACCGGGCGCGGCTCCGGGATCGACGACCGGGTGTGGATGGTCAAGTGCGCCACCATCCGGGACTCGCTGCGGCGGGCCCGGCCGGTGCTCGGCGACCAGCTGGCCCTGCTCGGCGCCACCGGCGGCGCCGACTTCGCCGCGATCACCGGCTTCCTGCTCCAGGCGGCCGTCCGACGGCTGCCGGTGGTGCTGGACGGCGTGGTCTCGGCGGCCTGCGCGCTGGTCGCGCAGCGGATCGCCTTCCGGGCACCGGAGTGGTGGCGCGCCGGGCAGTCCAGCGGCGAGCCGGCCCAGGCGAAGGCGTACGACCGGCTGACCCTGACGCCGCTGCAGGACCAGGGCATCACCATGGGCGAGGGCGTCGGCGCGCTGCTGGCGCTGCCGCTGCTCCAGGCCGCGGGGGACGTGCTCGCGGACGAGGCGCCGAAGCCCTTCGTGCCGGCGGCGCCGGGCGCGCCGAAGGAGCAGCCGAGGCTGCCCTCGGCGGCGGACCTGCTGCGGAAGCTGTAGCGGCGGCCCCGGCCGTCCGGAGAACGCCCCTTCGCCGGGGCGTTCTTGCTTTCCCGCCCTCTCCTACTGTCCTGCTGTCTGACTGTCCTGCTGTCTGACCTTCGAGAGGAACACGCACATGACGGACCGCGGCGACCGGGCCGGCTGGGCCGAGGGCCTGCGGTTCGGGTTCGGGACGCTGTCCGTGCTGCGGGTGCGGGTGGAGCGCTGGGACCGGGCCGCGGCGGCCCGGGCGATGGTGGCGGCCCCGGTGGTCGGGCTGGTGCTGGGCACCCTGGCGGCCGTGGTCGGGGCCCTGGTGGCCTGGCGGGCGGGCGGGCCGCTCGGCGCGGTGGCCGCGGTGGGGGTGCTCGCCGGGCTGACCCGGGGTCTGCACCTGGACGGCCTGGCGGACGTCGCCGACGGGCTGGGCAGCGGGAAGCCGGCCGAGGACGCGCTGCGCATCATGAAGCAGTCCGACATCGGTCCGTTCGGCGTCCTGACCCTGGTCCTCGTCCTGCTCGCCCAGGTGGCCGCGCTGGCCGGCCAGTTCGGCCACTCCCCGCTGCGCGGCGCGCTCGCGGTGCTCGCCTCGGCGACGGCCGCCCGCTGCGCGCTCGCCTGGGGCTGTCTGCGCTCGGTGCCGGCCGCCCGGCCGGGCGGGCTGGGGGCGATGGTCGCGGGCACCGTGCCGCCCGCCGGGGCCGCCGCCGCGACGGCCGCCGCCGCGCTCGCCCTGGCCGCGGCCGGACTGCTCGACGGATGGTCAGTTCTCCGCCTCCCGCTGGCCGTTGCGGTCGGCACGGGCTGCTCCTGGCTGCTGCTCCGGCGGTGCGTGCGCAGGTTCGGCGGGATCACCGGGGACGTGCTCGGCGCGATGGCCGAAACCGCCGCGACCGCCTCGCTGTTCGCCCTGGCGTTGCTCGGCTGACACCGGGCGGCGCGTGATCCCACCATGCGGACTACCATGCGTGGAGCACCGCAGCCCTGCACCGTGGCAGGTCCTGCCCGCCCGGCGCGTACCGAGGAGCCGGGGCCTCTGGTGTACGCGGCCACCCCGGCGGACGCGCGCAGCCAGGGGGCCCGGACCCGGAGGCCCGCCGGCGGACGGCCTGCGACGGCGCGGGCTGCGCCGGTGCGGCAGCCTCGCCGTGGCCGGCCGTGGACCGCGAAAGAACAGGACGCATTACGTGACTGCATTGTCTGTGAGCACCTCCTCCGCCGCCTCGCTGCGCGCGGACGCCCTGGTGGTCGGTGTCGCGAAGGGCCCGAAGGGCATCGTGCTGGCCCCCGGTGCCGAGGCCGTGAACGAGGCGTTCGAGGGCAAGCTGACCGAGGTCCTCAGCACCCTGGGCGCGACCGGCGCCGAGGGCGAGGCCGTCAAGGTCCCCTCCCCCGCCGGCCTGAAGGCCGCGCTCGTGCTCGCGGTCGGCCTGGGCGAGGCCGCCGAGGACGGTTACGCGCTGGAGACGCTGCGCCGCGCCGCCGGTGTCGCCGCCCGCACCCTGGCCGGTGCCAAGAAGGCCGCGCTGGCCCTGCCGGCCGAGTCCGCGGCGGACATCGAGGCGGTCGCGCTGGGCGGCCTGCTCGGCTCGTACGCCTTCGGCACCTACAAGGGCGACGGCAACGGCAAGGAGCCGGTCGGCGAGCTGGTCGTGCTGGCCGCCCGCAAGGGCAGCAAGGACGCCAAGGCCGCCGTGGAGCGCGCCACCGCGATCGGCGAGGAGATGAACCGGGCCCGCGACCTGGTCAACACCGCGCCGAACGACCTGAACCCGAAGAGCTTCGCCGCGATCGCCCAGGCGGCCGGCAAGGAGCACGGCCTCAAGGTCGAGGTGCTGGACGAGAAGGCGCTGACCAAGGGCGGCTTCGGCGGCCTGATCGGCGTCGGCATCGGCTCGGCGAACCCGCCCCGCCTGGTGAAGGTGGCCTACACCCACCCGAAGGCCAAGGCCACCCTGGCGTTCGTCGGCAAGGGCATCACCTACGACTCGGGCGGCATCTCGCTGAAGCCGGCCGGCCACAACGAGACCATGAAGTGCGACATGGCCGGCGCCGCCGCCGTGTTCGCCGCCGTGGTGGCCGCCAAGCGCCTGGGCCTGGCCGTCAACGTGACCGGCTGGCTGGCGCTGGCCGAGAACATGCCGTCCGGCTCCGCCACCCGCCCCGGCGACGTGCTGCGGATGTACGGCGGCAAGACCGTCGAGGTGCTGAACACCGACGCCGAGGGCCGCCTGGTGCTGGCCGACGCGATCGTGCGGGCCGGCGAGGAGAACCCGGACGTCATCGTCGACGTGGCCACCCTGACCGGCGCCATGGTGCTGGCCCTGGGCAACCGCACCTTCGGTGTGATGTCGAACAACGACGAGCTGCGCGACGGCCTGCACGCCCTGGCCGGCGAGGTGGGCGAGCAGTCCTGGCCGATGCCGCTGCCGGCCGACCTGCGCAAGGGCATGACCGAGTCGACCATCGCCGACCTGGCCAACATGGGCGAGCGGATGGGCGGCGGCCTGGTGGCCGGCCTGTTCCTGAAGGAGTTCGTGGCCGAGGGCACCGACTGGGCGCACCTGGACATCGCCGGTCCGGCGTTCCACGAGAGCGCGCCGTACGGCTACACCCCGAAGGGCGGCACCGCGAGCGCGGTGCGCACCCTGGTCCGCTTCGCCGAGCAGCGGGCGAACGGCAAGGCCTGACCCGGACACCCCTGACCCGGGGCGTCCCCCGGTCCAGGACCCGCTGCGACGGGGCCCGGCGCGTGTGCGCCGGGCCCCGTCGGCGTTCCGGCCCGGTTACCCGCGAGTAGGCCGGAGCGCCGCGACGCACGCCTGTTCGCTGCGGGCGAAACTTTGTTCCACAGTGCGGAAGAAGCCGTGGCGGATGGCGCGGAAGACGCCCGTCCGGCGGCTGTCAACACCGCTCTGAGCTGCGATGATGCCCTTCCGTCGGGGGCGTTCCCGCCCCGGTGACCACTCCGCGGGACACCCCTGGGGCGGACCCGGACATCAGCCACCGTGAACAAGTGCGAAGATGTATTTCCGGCACGACTGGGCGCCCCACAAAGGCTTCCGACCCACCGGACCGCGACCGGCCCGGCGACCCACCCCATGCATGGAGGACGTGACGTGGCGAACGACGCCAGCACCGTTTTCGACGTAGTCATTCTCGGAGGCGGAAGCGGCGGTTACGCCGCGGCGCTCCGCGCCGCTCAGCTGGGCCTGAGTGTTGCCCTGGTCGAGAAGGGTGAGCTGGGCGGCACCTGCCTGCACCGCGGCTGCATCCCGACCAAGGCGCTGCTGCACGCCGCGGAGATCGCGGACGAGACGAAGGAGGCCGCCGAGTTCGGCGTCCTGGCCACCTTCCAGGGCATCGACATCAACGGCGTCCACAAGTACAAGGACGACGTGATCGCCGGCCTGTACAAGGGCCTCCAGGGCCTGGTGGCCTCCCGCAAGGTCACCTTCATCCAGGGCGAGGGCAAGCTCTCCTCGCAGACCTCGGTGGACGTCAACGGCCAGCGCATCGAAGGCCGTCACATCGTCCTGGCCACCGGCTCCGTGCCGCGCTCGATCCCGGGCCTGGAGATCGACGGCAACCGCGTGATCTCCTCGGACCACGCCCTCAAGCTCGACCGCATCCCGAAGTCGGTCGTCATCCTCGGCGGCGGCGTGATCGGCGTCGAGTTCGCCTCGGTCTGGAAGTCCTTCGGCGTCGAGGTCACCATCGTCGAGGCGCTGCCGCACCTCGTCCCGTTGGAGGACGAGAACTCCTCCAAGCTCCTGGAGCGCGCGTTCCGCAAGCGCGGCATCAAGTTCGAGCTGAAGGCCCGCTTCTCGGGCGTGGAGTACACCGAGACCGGTGTCCGCGTCTCCACCGAGAACGGCAAGCAGATCGACGCCGACCTGCTGCTCGTCGCCATCGGCCGCGGCCCCGTCTCGGCCGGCCTCGGCTACGAGGAGAACGGCGTCGCGATGGACCGCGGCTACGTCCTCGTCGACGAGTACATGCGCACCAACGTGCCCACCATCTCCGCCGTCGGCGACCTCGCCCCGACCCTCCAGCTGGCCCACGTCGGCTTCGCCGAGGGCATCCTGGTCGCCGAGCGCCTGGCCGGCCTCAAGCCGGTGCCGATCGACTACGACGGCGTTCCGCGGGTGACCTACTCCAACCCCGAGGTGGCCTCCGTCGGCATCTCCGAGGCCAAGGCCGTCGAGCTGTACGGCAAGGACAAGGTCGTCACCCTGAAGTACAACCTGGCCGGCAACGGCAAGAGCAAGATCCTGAAGACCGCCGGCGAGATCAAGCTCGTCCAGGTCAAGGACGGCGCCGTGGTCGGCGTCCACATGGTCGGCGCCCGCATGGGCGAGCAGGTCGGTGAAGCCCAGCTGATCTACAACTGGGAGGCGCTCCCGGCCGAGGTCGCGCAGCTCATCCATGCGCACCCGACCCAGTCCGAGGCCCTGGGCGAGGCGCACCTGGCGCTGGCCGGCAAGCCGCTGCACGCGCACGACTGATCACGCCCCACCCCCTTTCCCGGTACTTCCCGTACGCAAGTACTTCCCGTACGCAAGACTTGATAGGAGTCGCTGAAACCATGGCGGTCTCAGTAACACTGCCCGCGCTGGGCGAGAGCGTTTCCGAGGGCACCGTCACCCGCTGGCTGAAGGCCGAGGGTGAGCGTGTCGAGGTCGACGAGCCGCTGCTGGAGGTGTCGACCGACAAGGTCGACACCGAGATCCCGGCCCCGGCCTCCGGCATCCTGGCCTCGATCAAGGTCGCCGAGGACGAGACCGTCGAGGTGGGCGCCGAGCTGGCGATCATCGACGACGGCTCGGGCGCCCCGGTCGCCGCCGCGGCCCCGGTCGTCGAGGCCGCGCCGGCCCCGGTCGCCGCCCCGGCTCCGGTCGCTGCCCCGGCTCCGGTCGCCGCTCCGGCCCCCGTTGCCGCCCCGGCCCCGGCCGCCGCTCCGGCCGCCGACGCCACCCCGGTGCTGCTGCCCGCTCTGGGCGAGTCGGTCACCGAGGGCACCGTCACCCGCTGGCTGAAGGCCGAGGGCGACACCGTCGAGGTCGACGAGCCGCTGCTGGAGGTGTCGACCGACAAGGTCGACACCGAGATCCCGTCGCCGGTCGCCGGCACCGTGGTGAAGATCCTGGTCGCCGAGGACGAGACCGCCGAGGTCGGCGCCCAGCTCGCGCTGATCGGTGCCGCCGGTGCCGTCGCCGCCGCCCCGGCCCCGGTCGCCGCTCCGGCTCCGGTTGCCGCTCCGGCCCCGGCCCCGGTTGCCGCTCCGGCTCCCGTTGCCGCCCCGGCTCCGGTCGCTGCCCCGGCCCCCGTCGCTCCGGCCGCTCCGGTCGCCGCCCCGGCTCCGGTGGCCGCTCCCGCCCCGGTTGCCGCTCCGGCCCCCGTCGCCGCTCCGGCTCCGGTCGCCCCGGCCGCTCCGGTGGCCGACAGCGGTGACGCCTACGTCACCCCGCTGGTGCGCAAGCTCGCCGCCGAGCACGGCGTCGCGCTGTCCTCCGTCGCCGGCACCGGCGTCGGCGGCCGCATCCGCAAGCAGGACGTCATCGCCGCCGCGGAGGCCGCCAAGGCCGCTCCGGCCCCGGTCGCCGCTGCCGCCCCGGCCGCCGCGCCGAAGGCCGCCGCCGCGCCGTCCGCCCTGCGCGGTCAGACCGTCAAGATGACCCGCATGCGCAAGGTCATCGGCGACAACATGCTGAAGGCGCTGCACGAGCAGGCCCAGCTGACCAGCGTGGTCGAGGTGGACGTCACCAAGATCATGTCGCTGCGCGCCAAGGCGAAGGAGGGCTTCCTGGCCCGCGAGGGCGTCAAGCTCTCCCCGATGCCGTTCTTCGTCAAGGCCGCCGCCCAGGCGCTGAAGGTCCACGCGGTCGTCAACGCCCGGATCAACGACGCCGAGGGCACGGTCACCTACTTCGACACCGAGAACATCGGTATCGCGGTGGACTCCGAGAAGGGCCTGATGACCCCGGTCATCAAGGGCGCGGGCGACCTCAACATCGCCGGCATCTCGAAGAAGACCGCCGAGCTGGCCAGCAAGGTCCGCGACAGCAAGATCACCCCGGACGAGCTGTCCGGCGCCACCTTCACCATCAGCAACACCGGCTCGCGCGGTGCGCTGTTCGACACCGTGATCGTGCCGCCGAACCAGGTCGCCATCCTGGGCATCGGCGCCACCGTCAAGCGCCCGGTCGTCATCGAGGCCGACGGCGGCACCGCCATCGGCATCCGCGACATGACCTACCTGTCGCTCTCCTACGACCACCGCCTGGTGGACGGCGCCGACGCCGCCCGCTACCTGGTCGCGGTCAAGGAGATCCTGGAGGCCGGCGAGTTCGAGGTCGAGCTCGGCCTCTGACCCCACCAGGTCCCCGCGGCACCCCGCGTACGGAACCCCGCGTCGTCCCCGGACGGCGCGGGGTTCCGCCGTTCCCGGCCCCCGGGCGCACCGGGTTCCGGAGCCCCGGGCACACCGGGCACGGGCCCGTGTCGAGTCGTGGCATGCGCGGAGGCGGCCGAACGGGGATGCTTGAGCGGTGATGGACGAGACGGACTTCTGGCAGATCATCGACGACACCCGGGACGCCGCCGACGGCGACCCCGACGAACAGGCCGACCTCCTGGTGGAACGGCTCCTCCAGCTGACCCCGGACGACGTGATCGACTTCGCCCGGCTGTTCCAGGCGCGGTTCCGGCGCGCCTACCGCAACGACCTGTGGGGCGCGGCCTACCTGCTGCTCGACGGCGCCTCGGACGACTCCTTCGACTACTTCCGCTTCTGGCTGATCGGCCAGGGCCGCGAGGTCTTCGAGGGCGGACTGGCCGAACCGGACGACCTGGCGGACCTGTTGCCGGAGTTCGACGAGGAGGAGGACGGCGACGCCGAGGACCTCGGCTACGCCGCCGACGAGGCGTACGAGCGGCTGACCGGGCTGCCGCTGCCCGAGGTGGGCGGGCGGCAGGCCGAGCAGCCGTCCGGGCCGGCGCTGGACTTCGACGACCCGGACGTGATGGCCAAGCGCTACCCCAAGCTCTGGGAGCGGTACGGGGATTAGGGCGGACCGGACGGGCCTGCGGACCGGCCCTCGCGGTTTCGTCAGGTGCTGCTGCCGGAGGAGCTGTCCTGCTGGATGCCGTTGAGGATCTGGTCCAGCGCCGAGAAGTCCGGCGCGGCCGGGCTGTCGTCCACGCCGCCCTCCATGACCACGTAGCCACCGCCCTTGGCCGGGAGGGCGGCCAGCAGGACGTAGCCCTGGGTACCGTCCGTGGTGCGGATGTGCCAGCGGGTGGCGTAGCCGAGCACCCCGGCCACCCTGACGTACCCGGATCCCGCGTCGGTGTGCGAGCTGACCCCGGAGAAGATCTGCCCGGCGTAGACGGGGATCTGGGCGTCGGCGGCCGCCTTGGGGGTGGTGCCCTGGACGGTGTCCTTCTCAACCGAGAACTGGCCGCGGATGCAGGAGCTGCCGTCCGGGCAGCTGTAGCGGCCGGTGCCGAGGTAGACCGTCGAGTGCGGCGGGTTGGTGGACACGTCCCAGCCGTCGAAGACCGGCACGGTGATCGCGTGCTGCGGGTCGGGGACGGTGCTCTTGACCACCGGCAGGGGCTTGGGCTTGGGGGTGGGCGTGGGCACGGTGGGGCTGGGGCTCGACGTGGGGCTGCCGCTCTGGGTCACGGTGACCGTGGGGTCCGGGGTCGGGTCCGCCCTCCGGTCGCCGCCGCCGCTGAACACGATGCCGGCGACGATCCCGCCCACGGCCAGCACGGCGACCGCGATGCCGATGACCAGGCCGGTCTGCGGCCTGGCCTTGGCCGCCGGGGGCGGCGGGTAGCCCGGGCCCGGGTACCCGTAGCCGGGGCCCTGGCCGGGGTAGGCGCCCTGGGCCGGGTAGCCGCCCTGGGCCTGGTAGGCGTCCTGCCCCGGGTAGCCGTAGGCCGGGGCCTGGTGGGCGTCCTGGCCCGGGTGGCCGTAGGGCGCCGCGGGGCCGCCGGGGTAGCCGTAGCCGGGCCGCTGGTCGGACGGCGGCCGGGTCTGGGTGGGGGCGTCGGCGAGCCCGCCCGCGACGCCGTCCTGGAGCGGTCGGACCTCGCTGCTCCAGGCGTTGCCGTCCCACCAGCGCTCGTGACCGGGGGTGCCGTCCGCACCCGGGACCGGGTACCACCCGGGAGGCGTCGAGTTGCTCACGGGCGTACGGTACCCGGCGCGGCGGCGGTCCAGACAGCGCGGAACCGTCACGACTCGGCACCGGCCCGGAACGCCGAACATCCGCTCGCGGCAAGCCTGTTCGGATCTTCGGCGCGGGCCCGGGCGGGCTCGGCGGGGTGCCGTCCGGGGCTCAGTCGGCCAGGCGGCGGGCCATCCAGACGTCGTCCACGTACCGGCCGTCGATGAGGAACTCCTCGGCCAGCGAGCCCTCGACGACGAAGCCGCAGCTCTCGTAGAGCCGACGGGCCGGGGCGTTCCAGCCGAGCACCCGCAGGGTCAGCTTGCGGGCGCCCTCGGCCCGGGCCGCCGCGCAGGCCGCCTCGACCAGCCGGCGGCCGATGCCCCGGCCGCGGACGGTGCCGTCGACGGCCAGGCCCTGGATCTGCCGGACGTGCCGGTTGCTCGCCAGCGGGGTGGCCGGGACCTGACGGACGTAGCCGACGATCCGGCCGTCCAGCACGGCCAGCAGGTACTGCTCGGCCGGGTGCCGCTCGTCGAAGACCGGGTCCTCGACGGGCGGTCGCGGGGAGACGTCGGACAGGACGGACCAGGCGGCGTGGTTGAGGACGGCGAGTTCGCGCTCGTCCTCGCTCCGAGCCGTACGGATGATCAGATCGTCGTCAGGCATGCGCGTCATGCTAACGGGACGCATGCGAAGGTGACGGGCGGTCGGGAACACCGCGGGAGCGGGCGGGAGCTGCGAGGATGGGCGCATGCGCATCGCTGTCACGGGTTCCACGGGTTTGATCGGTTCGGCGCTCGTCCGCTCCCTGCTGGCGGACGGCCACGAGGTGGTCCGGCTGGTCCGGCACCGCTCCAAGACCGGCCCCCGGCCGGACGGCAGCACGGCGATCGGCTGGAACCCGCTGCTCGGCGAGGTCGAGCGGGACGGGCTGACCGGGGTCCAGGCCGTGGTGCACCTGGCCGGCGCCGGGGTCGGCGACCGCCGCTGGACGGACTCCTACAAGCGGGAGATCCGGGAGAGCCGGGCGTACGGCACCGAGACGCTGGCCGTCGCCCTGGCCGCGCTCAAGGAGCCGCCGCAGGTCCTGGTGAGCGCCTCCGCGGTCGGCTGGTACGGACAGACCGGCGACCGGGTGATCGACGAGGACTCCCCCGCCGGGGACGACTTCCTGGCCGAGGTCTGCCGGGAGTGGGAGGACGCCGCCAGGCCGGCCGAACGGGCCGGGATCCGGGTCGTCCACCCCCGCACCGGGATGGTGCTGTCCGCGTCTGGCGGGGCGGGCGGACGGCTCTTCCCGCTCTTCAAGCTGGGCCTCGGCGGGCGGCTCGGCAACGGGCGGCAGTACTGGAGCTTCATCTCGCTGCACGACGAGGTGGCCGCGCTGCGGTTCCTGATCGACCACGACGGCCTCTCCGGCGCCTTCAACCTCACCGCGCCGAACCCGGCGACCAACGCCGAGCTGACCACCGCGCTCGGGCGGGCGCTGCGGCGGCCGACGCCGTTCCCGGTGCCGGAGGCGGTGCTCAAGGCGGTGCTGGGCGAGCTGGCGGTCGAGGTGGTCGGCAGCCACCGGGTGGTGCCGCGGCGGCTGCTGGACGCGGGCTTCCGCTTCACCCACCCGGACGTGTACTCGGCGGTGCTCGCGGCGATGTGACGGGCCGGCGTGCGTGTGGCGGTGCTCGCGGCGATGTGACCGGTAGGCGTGCGCGCGGGGGCGCGACGCCTGGGCGTGCGCGCGGCGGTGTGACGGATGGGTGTGCTCGCGGCGATGTGACGCGTGGGCGTGCGCGCGGGGCGTGCGGAGCCGTGCGTACTCCGACCGCGGCATCCACCCTGGCCAGCGGCATATGCCGGGCCCGGCCCGAGGGGGCCCGAGGAGGGGGCGCACGGGAGCACATGGTGGGCGCGTCGCACGCCCCCGGTGACCGTACGCGCCCGCCGACCCCCGAACCCGGCCACCACGGCGCACTGTCCGTGACCGCGCCCCCGCCCGGTGCCGCACAACCCTCCCCGGCCCTCGGATCCGGCCCGATGCGCTTGTCTGATGCTCGTACTGACTGGGCATCACCCTCCACGGACCGTGTCCCGGCACCCCGCTGCCTGCGTCGGCCGGAGCCCCGGGACCAGGGAGGGAGCACCCCAGTGCCCACGTACGACTTCACCCGCCGCGCCCGCCGGCCGTCCGACCCGGACGTCGTCGTGGTCGGCGCCGGACTCGCGGGCCTGGCCGCCGCCCGCGCGCTCACCGGCCACGGCCTCGACGTCCAGGTCCTGGAGACCACCGACCGGATCGGCGGCCGGATGGCCACCCGCGAGCAGGACGGATTCCGGCTCGACGACGGCAGTCACCTGCTGAACACCGCCTTCCCCGAGCTGCGCCGCACGCTCGACCTCGACCGCCTCGACCTGCGCCCGCTCGCGCCCGGCGTGCTGGTGCACAGCGCCGGCCGCCGGTACCGCGCCGGGGACCCCCAGCTCGCCGTCGCCCGGCAGGCCGCCGCCCGGGCCCCGCTCGGCAGCCCGCTGGACAAGGCCCGGCTGGCCGGCCGGCTCGGCCGGCTCGCCACCACCCCGGTCGGCCGGCTCCAGGCCCGCCCGGAGACCACCGCCGCCCGCGCCCTGGCCGGCCACGGCCTCGCCCAGCGCACCGTGGACGGCTTCCTGCGCCCGCTGCTCAGCGCGCTGCTCTCCGATCCGGCTCTCGGCACCAGCAGCCGGATCGCCGACCTGGTGCTGCGCTCGTACGCGCGCGGGCGGCTCTGTCTGCCCGCCGGCGGGATCGCGGCGGTACCGGCCCAGCTGGCCGCCGCCCTGCCCGCCGGAACCGTCCGCACCCGGGTGCAGGTCACCTCGATCGCCGCGGACGGCGTCGAGACCCTCGCGCACGGGCGGATCGGCGCCCAGGCCGTCATCGTCGCCACCGACGCCCGCTCCGCCACCGGACTGCTGCCCGGGCTGCGGCTGCCGGACTTCCACCCCGTCACGACCTTCTACCACGCGGCCGACACCGCCCCGCTGGGCGAGGCCGTCCTGCTGCTCGACGGCGACCGGCCGAACGGGCACCCGCCACTGGTCTCGCACTCGCTGGTGCTCAGCGAGCTGCACCCGTCCTACGCCCCGGCCGGCCAGGCGCTGATCGCCACCACCGTGCTCGGGCGGCGCGCCTTCGACGTGGGCGGCCCGGCCGGGCTGGAGCCGGCCGTCCGGGCCCGGCTGACCGAGCTGTACGACGTCCCGACCTCGGGCTGGCAGTTCCTCGGCGTACGGCACGTCCCGGACGCGCTGCCCGCGATGCCGCCGCCGCACAACCCCCGCCGCCCGGTGCGGCTGCTGGCCGGGCTGTACGTCGCCGGGGACCACCGGGACACCAGCACCGTGCAGGGCGCGCTGGTCTCCGGGCGGCGGGCGGCGCAGGCGGTCCTGGGCGACCTCGGCGTCCCGGCGGACGCCCGGGAGGCGGAGGCGGCGGCCTGACGGCGGCACGGGTGGCCGTCGGGGCGGTCCGAGCGGCGGGGCGGCAGGGGCGGCCGTTGCCACCACCGGAGCGCATCGGGGCACCGGGACACACCAGCGGTCTGCCGGGGTGACAGACCGACGGCGTGCCAGGATGCCGGGGTGCCTGCTCTGACCGTTCATCGGATGGTTTCGACCGTTCGGCCGGTTGCGCGGTGAGCGCCGCCGCCCAGCCGCTGACCCTGATCCTGATCCCCGCCGCAGCCGTGGCCGCCCCGCTGCTCGCCGACCGGCTGCTGCGGTGGATCGCCGTCCCGACCGTCGTGTTCGAGATCGTGCTCGGCGTCCTGATCGGCCCGGACGTCCTGGGCTGGGCGCACGTCGACGGCCTGGTCGACGCGCTCTCCCAGTTCGGCCTGGCCATGCTGATGTTCCTGGCCGGCTACGAGATCGACTTCGCCAAGCTGCGCGGCGGCCCGCTGAAACGGGCGGGCACCGCGTGGCTGGTCTCGGTGGCCGTCGGGCTCGGCGTGGGCGCGCTGGTCAACCGGGACCCGCTGGACGGCGCCTTCGCCGGGCTGGTGCTCACCACCACGGCGCTCGGCACCATCCTGCCGATCCTCCGCGACTCCGGTGAACTGCCCACGCCCTTCGGCTCCCTGGTGATGGCCACCGGGGCGGTCGGCGAGTTCGGGCCGATCATCGCGATCGCCGCCCTGCTCAGCGGCAACTCCCCGGCCCGCACGGCGGTCATCCTCGGGGCCTTCGCGGTGATCACCGCGCTCGCCGTGTTCGGCGCGCGCCGGCCCCGCCCGGCCTGGACCACCCGGCTGATCGAACGGACCCTGCGCACCTCCGGACAGTTCGCGATCCGCGCGGTGATCCTGGTGCTGGCCGCCATGGTCGCCGCCGCGCTCTGGCTGGACCTCGACATGCTGCTCGGGGCCTTCGTCGCCGGGATCGTCTCCCGGCTGCTGCTGGCCGGCGTCCGGCAGGCCGAGGAGGAGGTGATCGAGGCCAAGCTGGAGGGCATCGGCTTCGGTTTCCTGGTGCCGGTGTTCTTCGTGGTCAGCGGGATGAACTTCGACCTGGACGCCCTGCTGGACGACCCGGGCACGCTGCTGCTGGTCCCGGTGTTCCTGCTGCTCTTCCTGGCCGTGCGGGGGCTGCCCGCCGCGCTGCTCGCCCCGGCCGGGCTCGGCCTGCGCGACCGCGCGGCGCTCGCGCTGTACGGGGCGACGGCGCTGCCGCTGGTCGTGGTGATCACCACCATCGAGGTGGACGCCGGGCACCTGCCGTCCTCCACCGCGGCGGCGCTGGTCGGCGCCGGGATGCTGTCGGTGCTGGTGTTCCCGCTGGCGGCGCAGCGGGTGCGCGGCGGCGCGCGGCCGCCGGTGGCGGCCGACGCGGATCAGCCGAGGGTCCGGGCCGAGAGCTGGTAGGCCCGGGCCTCCGTACGCCGGGTGCGTGAGGCCCGTCCCCACGCACTCCGCCGGTCAGTTCACCTCCGCGCTCAGATCACTCCCGCCTGCCGGGCCGTCTCCTCGAAGGCGCGGGCCACCGGGCTGCCGCGGTAGGGGGTGAGGCGGCGGTGGAAGTCCCGGACGTACTCCAGCGAGCGGGCCGAGCGCATCTCCCCCGCCGCCCGCAGCGCGTCGGTGGCCATGGTGCACGCCTCGTCGAGGTCCCCCATGCCGAGCCGGGCGGTGGCCAGCACCAGGCGGCAGAAGATCCGGCTGCGGGCGTAGGCGGGCGAGCGCAGCCGCAGCGACTTCTCGGCGTGCTGCGCGGCCGTCCGCCACTGCTGGAGGTCGCGGTAGCAGTGGGCGAACTCGTCGGAGAGCTGGGCCTCGTCGAAGTACCGCGCCCAGGAGGGCAGTTCGTCGCCCGTCCGGGCCGCCGCCAGGGCGCGCTCGGCGCGCACCAGGGCGGTGGTGCAGGACCGGACGTCGCCCAGCAGGCCGTGCCCGCGCGCCTCGGCGGCGTGCATCAGCGACTGGACGACCGGCGGCACGGCGGTGCCCACGCCCTGCTGGGCGACCCTGGCGAGCTGGACCGCCTCCCGGCCGTGGCCGAGGTGGACGGCCTGCTGGCTCATCGTCACCAGCACGTAGCCGCCGAGCGCGCGGTCCCCGGCGGCCTGGGAGAGGCGCAGCGCCTGGACGAAGTAGCGCTGGGCGAGGCCGTGCGCGGCGATGTCGAAGGACGTCCAGCCGGCCAGCCTGGTGAGGTCGGCGACGGCGCCGAACAGGGCCCGGCCGATCTGCTCGCCGTAGCGGCCGCGCAGCATCGGCTCGGCCTCGCTCTCCAGGTAGCGGACCAGCGCCTGGCGGGCGTGGCCGCCGCCGTAGGCGTGGTCGAGCGCGCGGAAGAGGTCGCCGACGGCCCGGATGGCGGCGATGTCGCCGCGGCCGACCCGCAGGGTGGGGCGGGACTCGCGGGCCGGGTCGGTGTACGGCGGCTCGACGGCGACCGGCGGGCGGCGGCTCTGGATCGGCACCCGGCCGATGGTGGGGGCGGTGCCGGTCGTCCCGGCGGTGCTGCGCGCGGTGGGGGCCCCGGGGGCGCCGGGGGCCGGGCCGCGCAACGGGCTCCCGGGGGACGCGCCGGGCGCACCCGGCGCCGGGGCGCCGGTGATGGCCGCGGAGGTGGCGCTGCCGGAGGGTGGGCCGGTGGCGGTGTCCGGCCGGGCCAGGGTGGAGCCGTCCCGGGCGACCCGCTCGTCGGTGCGGCCGATCAGCCAGTCCCGGCTGGGGACGACCAGGCCGGCCGGGGTGAAGGCGATCCGGCGCAGCTCGGACTGCGGGCCGTTGTCCTTGCGCCACATGCTCGCCACGATGTCCACCGCCTCCTGCGGCGTCTCGGCGAACTCCAGGCCCGCGTAGACCGGGGCGCAGGCGTCCAGGCCGAGGTCCTGGGCGGTGAGGCGGCGGCCGAGCCGGCGGGTGAAGACCTCGGCGATCAGCGCCGGGGTGGCCCCGCGCGGCTGCTGGCCGCGCAGCCAGCGGGTGACCGAGGTCTTGTCGTAGCGCAGGTCGAGGCCGTGCTCCAGGCCGAGCTGGTCGACCCGGCGGGCCAGGCCCGCGTGCGAGAAGCCGGCCTCCTCGATCAGCGCCGCGAGCTGGCCGTTCTGCGGGGCCGGGCCGGAGTGGCCGGCGCCGCGGGCCGGGGCGGGCGCGGGCACGACGGGGTTCTCGTGCCGGTCGGGTGTGGCCTGCACCGGCAGCCGCAGGTCGTCGGCGTCCGGGGCGTCGGCGGTCAACGTGTCGGTGGTCGACGCGTCGGCGGTCATGGCGTCGGCCGTCAGCGTGTCGGCGGTCATGGCGTCGGCGGTCAGGGCGTCGGGGGCGTCCGGAAGGGTCCGGCCGACCGGACCTCGGTGCTGGCCGAGCGGGTCGAGCGGTCCGTACGCCGGGCTGTCGGTTGCAGGCCGTTGGGGCATGTCTGTCAACACCTCTCGGACGTCGCACCGGGCCTCACCAGCACTTCGGCGGCCTGGGGCGGCGCCCCCTGTCGGGAATCGGCGTGAATGTAGCGAGCATTCGGGCGCTATGGGTGGATCTGACCGAGCAATCCACCGAACGGGTGAAGCAACCGCGCCCATTGTGGGGAAGCGGAGCCGGGAGGGGTTTGGTCTTCCGTAGCCGAACCGTCGGTGGTTCCGGGGGCCTCCCCGAGGGCCTCTCCGAGGGTCGATCCGCCGTTCGGGCCGCGGGTCGCCGTCATGGCGGACGACGCCACAACCTGGCGGGATGCTGTGGCGGTCCGCCACATGGGAGCGGGGCCGCCGGATTCCTACCGTTCTGGGCCATGGACACCTCTACTGCCCGCCCGCTCGCCGGGCGCACGGCCATGGTCACCGGGGCCGCCTCGGGCATCGGCCGGGCCTGCGCCGAGGCCTTCGCCGGGGCCGGCGCCCGGGTCTACGTCGTCGACCTCGCGGCCGGCCCGGCCGAGGAGCTCGCCGAGCGGATCGGCGGCCGCGCGATCGTCACCGACCTCGCCGACCCCGGGGCCGTGGACGCCCTCCCGGACGACGCCGACATCGTCGTCAACAACGCGGGCCTCCAGCACGTCGCCCCCGTGCACGAGTTCCCGCCCGACCGCTTCACCCTCATCCAGCGCGTCATGGTCGAGGCCCCCTTCCGCATCCTGCGCCGCACCCTGCCGCACATGTACGAGCAGGGGTGGGGCCGGGTCGTCAACATCTCCTCCGTCCACGGCCTGCGCGCCAGCGCGTTCAAGTCCGCGTACGTCACCGCCAAGCACGCGCTGGAGGGCCTGAGCAAGACCGTCGCCCTGGAGGGCGCGCCGTACGGCGTCACCAGCAACTGCGTCAACCCGGGCTACGTCCGGACCCCCCTGGTGGAGAAGCAGATCGCCGCCCAGGCGCTCGCCCACGGCATCCCCGAGGACGAGGTGGTCGAGCGGATCATGCTCGACCGCACCGCCGTGAAGCGCCTCATCGAACCCGACGAGGTCGCCCAGCTCGCCCTCTGGCTCTGCTCCCCCGCCTCCTCCTACATCACCGGCGCCAGCCTCCCCGTCGACGGTGGCTGGACGGCGCACTGAGCGGCGGGCGCTCCGTGGTCCGGCCATCCCTCTCATAGGGAGAGCGGGCACATTCGGCCCCGGGACTGTGTGGGCCGCCCACATAGTCCCGGGGTCGGCCGCTTCCTACCTTGTGGCGACATCGTCTCCCCCCTGGTTCTGGAAGTGGTGGCCATGAGCACCTCCGCACGAGGTACGGCGGCGAGCAGTTCACTCCCGAGAGTGGTGGCTGCGAGCCTGATCGGCACGACGATCGAGTGGTATGACTACTTCCTGTACGGAACGGCGGCGGCCCTGGTGTTCGGGAAGCTGTTCTTCCCGCACAGCGATCCGCTGACCGGGACGCTGCTCTCCTTCCTGACCTACGCGATCGGCTTCGCGGCGCGGCCGCTCGGGGCGCTGGTGTTCGGGCACTTCGGGGACCGGGTGGGGCGGAAGAAACTGCTGGTGGTGAGCCTGCTGCTGATGGGCGGGTCGACCACGGCGATCGGGCTGCTGCCGACCTACGACTCGATCGGGGTCGCGGCGCCGGTGCTGCTGACGGTGCTGCGGCTGGTGCAGGGCTTCGCGCTCGGCGGCGAGTGGGGCGGCGCGGTGCTGCTGGTGTCGGAGCACGGGGACCAGCGGCGACGGGGCTTCTGGGCGTCCTGGCCGCAGGGCGGGGCGCCGGCCGGGAACCTGCTGGCGGCCGGGGTGCTGTCGCTGATGACGGCGGTGCAGTCGGACGCGGCGTTCCTGGCCTGGGGCTGGCGGGTGCCGTTCCTGCTGTCGGCGGTGCTGGTCGCGGTCGGGATGTGGATCCGGCTCGCGGTGGACGAGTCGCCGCTGTTCAAGCAGGCGCTGGCGGCGCAGCAGTCCCGGAAGGCGCCCGAACGGCCGCCGCTGGTCGAGGTGTTGCGGAACCACTGGCGGGAGGTGCTGGTGGCCATGGGCGCGCGGATGGCGGAGAACATCTCCTATTACGTGATGACGACGTTCGTGCTCGTGTACGCCGTCAACCACGCCCACTTCTCCAAGCAGACCGCGCTGAACGCCGTGCTGGTCGCCTCCGCGATCCAGTTCGCGCTGATCCCGCTGTTCGGCGCGCTGTCCGACCGGGTCGGGCGCAGGCCGGTCTACCTGGTGGGCGCGGTCGGGGTGGGCGCCTGGGCCTTCGTCTTCTTCGGCCTGGTCGACACGAGGTCCTTCGGCTCGCTGCTCGCCGCCGTGACCGTCGGACTGGTCTTCCACAGCGCCATGTACGCGCCCCAGGCCGCCTTCTTCTCCGAACTGTTCGCGACCCGGATGCGGTACTCGGGCGCCTCGATCGGGGCCCAGTTCTCCTCCGTGGCGGCCGGCGCCCCGGCGCCGCTGATCGCCACCGCGCTGCTCAAGGACTACGGCAGCGCCACCCCCATCGCGGTGTACGTCGCCATCGCGGCGGCGGTCACCGTCCTGGCGGTGCTCTGCGGCCGGGAGACCAGGGGCCTGGACCTCGCGGAGGTCGAGGGGCAGGCCGGCCAGGACGGCCCGGAGCCGGACGCCGCCGCGGCCGGAAGGCCCGCCGTCGTCTGAGGGCCGAGCCGGTACGATCGCGCTTTCTCGGAACCGACGGAACCGACGCCGATTGGCAGCACGCACCATGAACCACCCTCAGGAAAGCGCCGCGCCCGCGCTGCGGCGACTGCTCGACCTGCTCGCCTCCGGCGCCGCCACCGAGGACTTCGCCGACGTGCTGGCCGACGCCCGCCGCCGCGGGGCGCCGGCCGCCGTCCTCGCCGAGATCGACGACGCCACCTGGCAGGCCCTGCGGGTCCACCGCACCCTGCGTCAACACCGGCGCCGCGAAGCCGAGTTGACCGCCCTGTTCGACACCGCCGGGGACCTCGCCGCCTCCCGGGACCTGGACACCGTGCTCCAGGCGATCGTCCGCCGGGCCCGGATGCTGCTCGGCACCGACACCGCCTACCTGACCCTGCCGGACGAGGCCGCCGGGGACACCTACATGCGGGTCACCGACGGCTCGGTCTCCGTCCTGTTCCAGACCCTGCGGCTCAGCCTCGGCCACGGCCTGGGCGGGCTGGTCGCCCAGACCGCCCGCCCGTACGCCACCCCCGACTACCGCACCGACGAGCGCTTCCACCACACCGGCACGATCGACGCGGGCGTGCTGGACGAGGGCCTGGTGGCGATCATCGGGGTGCCGCTGCTGCTCGGCGGGCAGGTCATCGGCGTCCTGTTCGCCGCCGACCGCTCGCCGCGCGCCTTCTCCCCCGACGAGGTCGCGCTGCTCTGCTCGCTGGCCGCGCACGCCGCGATCGCCCTGGACACCGCCAAGTCGCTGGCCGACACCCGGGCCGCGCTCGCCGAGCTGAACGCCGCCAACGAGCTGGTCCGGGCCCACTCCGCCGCTGTCCAGCGCGCCGAGCAGGCCCACGACCGGCTCACCGACCTGGTGCTGCGCGGCGCCGAGGTACCGGACGTCGCCGCCGCCGTCGCCGCCCTGCTGGGCGGGGAGATAGCGGTCCTGGACGCCGAGGGCGAGCCGCTGGCCGGACGCTCCGCCCCCGCCGCCGAACTGGCCGAGGCGGTCGCCGCCTCCCGCGCCGAGGGCCGGTCCGTACGCCACCGCGAGCAGTGGGTCTGCGCGGTGCTGGCCGGGCACGACGCGCTCGGCACCATGGTGCTGCGCGGCCGCCCCGACCTCGACGACGCCGACCGGCGGCTGTTCGAGCGGGCCAGCGTGGTCACCGCCCTGCTCCTGCTGCTGCGCCGCTCCGTCGCCGAGACCGAGAACCGGATCCGCGGCGACCTGCTCACCGACCTGCTGACCGCCCCCGAGCGCGACCCGGCCGGGCTCACCGCCCGCGGCCGCCGGCTCGGCGTCGACCTCGCCCGGCCGCACCTGGTGCTGGTCGCGGAGCCGGCCGACGGGAAGACCGACGAGCGCGGACGGCTGGCCGGGGCGGCCCGGCGCTACCTGTTCGGCTCCCGGGGCGTCAGCGCCGAGCACGCCGAGACGGTGGTGCTGCTGACGCCCGTCGAGATCGGCAGTGGCAGCAGCGGCAGTAGCGGCGCGGTCGGCGCCGGCGATCCCGAGGAGACCGCCCGGCAGGCCGCCGAACGGCTGGCCCGGCTGGCCGGGTTCCCGGTCACCGTCGGCGCGGGCCGCCCGGCCGCCGGGCCGTCCGCGCTGGCCGCCTCCTACGGCGAGGGCCTGCGCTGCCTCCGGGCACTGCGGGTGCTCGGCCGGGCCGGGGAGGGCGCCTCCGCCCGGGCGCTCGGCTTCCTCGGCGTGCTGCTCGGCGACGGCCACGACGTGGACGGCTTCGTCGGCGCGACGCTCGGCCCGCTGCTGGCCTACGACGCCCGGCGCGGCACCGAGCTGGTCCGCACCCTGCGCGCCTACTTCGACTGCGGCGGCAGCCTGACCAGGGCCAAGGACGAGCTGCACGTCCACGTGAACACCGTGGTCCAGCGGCTGGACCGGGTCGAGGCGCTGCTCGGGCGGGACTGGAACCAGCCGGAGCGGTCGCTGGAGCTCCAGCTCGCGCTGCGGCTGCAGCTGCTCGCGGGGGGCTGAGCGGGGGCGGGGCGGCTGGGCGGGCTGGGCGGGGCCGCTGCCCGCAGGCGGCTGAAGGGGTTCGGACGGGCTGGGCGTACAGTGGCGAGGTTGGTCTCGAACGCCTGGCAAGGAGCGGCAGCGGTGAGCGAGAACGTGCGTTTTGTTCGCATGGGCATAGGTGAGCGGACCGTGCCCTACCAGGAGGCCTGGGAGGAGCAGCAGCGGCTGCACGCGCTGCGGGTCGCGGACGAGATCCCCGACACCGTCCTGCTCCTGGAGCACCAGTCGGTGTACACCATGGGCAAGCGCACCAACCCCGCCGACCTGCCGCTGGACGGCACGCCGGTGGTCGAGGTCAACCGCGGCGGGGAGATCACCTGGCACGGCCCCGGCCAGCTGGTCGGCTACCCGATCGTCAAGCTGCCCGACCCGATCGACGTCATCGCCTACGTCCGCCGGCTGGAGGAGGCGCTGATCCGCACCGCCGGCGAGTTCGGCATCGACTCCACCCGGGTCGAGGGCCGCAGCGGGGTCTGGGTGCTGGGCGAGTCCATCCCGGACGCCGTGGTGGACCCGGCGCAGGTCGTGGACATCGGCAAGCTGACCCTGCGGATGGGCCTGCCCCTGGGCATCGACCCGCGCCTGGCCGGCCCCGAGTACGCGCCCTCCAACGCCGGCCAGCGCGGGGACGACCGCAAGCTCGCCGCGATCGGCGTGCGGGTCGCCCGCGGGGTCACCATGCACGGCTTCGCGCTCAACTGCGACCCGGACATGACCTGGTTCGACAAGATCGTGCCGTGCGGCATCCGGGACGCGGGCGTCGCCTCGCTCACCGGCGAGCTGCGGCGCGGACTGTCCGCCGCCGAGGCGGCACCGGTGGTCGAGCGGCACCTGGCGGCCGTCCTCGCCGAGCTGCCGGAGCCGGCGCTCAGCCGCTGAGCCCCGCCGCCCGGCTCCGGCGCACCGCCGGACACCTGCCCTGATGCGTCCTGACGGCCGTCCGCCCCGATGACCGTCCGCCCCGCTGTCCTGACGGCCGTCGGAAATCCCGGCGGCCGCTGGGAATCTACCGACCGGTAGCCATGTTGCCCTGCGATTGCAGGGCAACAGGCCCGACGAAGGCCGTACAACCACAGGCGTACCCTGGGGGTACCCCGTCTAGTTCTAGGAGTCGCACGTGTCCGCTGTCGCGCCCGACGGCAGGAAGCTGCTCCGCCTGGAGGTCCGCAACAGCGAGACCCCCATCGAGCGGAAGCCCGAGTGGATCAAGACCCGCGCGAAGATGGGCCCGGAGTACAACGCCCTCCAGTCGCTGGTGAAGAAGGAGGGGCTGCACACGGTCTGCCAGGAGGCCGGCTGCCCCAACATCTTCGAGTGCTGGGAGGACCGCGAGGCGACCTTCCTCATCGGCGGTGACCAGTGCACCCGCCGCTGCGACTTCTGTCAGATCGACACCGGCAAGCCCGCCGAGTTCGACCGCGACGAGCCGCGCCGGGTCGCCGAGTCCATCGTCACCATGGACCTCAACTACGCCACCATCACCGGCGTCGCCCGCGACGACCTGGAGGACGGCGGCGCCTGGCTGTACGCCGAGACCGTGCGCCAGGTGCACGCGATGACCGCCGACCGCGCGGCCGGCCGCACCGGCGTCGAGCTGCTCATCCCCGACTTCAACGCGGTGCCCGAGCAGCTGGCCGAGGTCTTCTCCTCCCGCCCCGAGGTGCTCGCGCACAACGTCGAGACGGTGCCGCGGATCTTCAAGCGGATCCGCCCGGCCTTCCGCTACGAGCGCTCGCTGGACGTCATCACCCAGGCCCGCGCGGCCGGGCTGGTGACCAAGTCCAACCTGATCCTCGGCATGGGCGAGACCCGCGAGGAGGTCAGCCAGGCGCTGGCCGACCTGGTCGGCGCCGGCTGCGAGCTGATCACCATCACCCAGTACCTGCGCCCCTCGCTGCGCCACCACCCGGTGGAGCGCTGGGTGAAGCCGCAGGAGTTCGTCGAGCTCCAGCAGGAGGCCGAGGAGCTGGGCTTCGCGGGCGTCATGTCGGGCCCGCTGGTGCGGTCCTCGTACCGGGCCGGCCGGCTGTACCGGCAGGCGCTGGAGCGGCGCGAGCAGGCCGCGGTCTGACGGTCTCCTGACCGGTACGGTCTGATCGGGCCGGTCGGACCGTTCGGTCCGGCCGTGCTGTTCGAGCCAGGGAAAGGGCGGAGCTTCGGCTCCGCCCTTTCGGTTTCACCACGCTTTGACGGCCTGGTCACGGGCTGGTAACACGGGGTGGGGACGCTGGACGCTTGGTGAGCGTTCGATTCTTCTCGGCCACCTCGGCCACCTCGGCCGGCTCGGTCACCACGGCCACCACGGCCGTCTCACCCGGCTCGGCCGGCTCGGCCCCCATCAGCCCGGAGAGGAGCTGTTCGGCATGCGGATGCGGATCCGATCGGTCGGAGTGGCACTGCGGTACGCCGAGAGCGTCCTGCTGGCCCCCGGCCAGCAGCACGCGCGCCGCAACGCGTGGGCGGCGGTGTGCGAGAACCGCCGGTACGCGGCGGACCGCCGGCACGACGACGCGGAGGCCGCCCGGACCACGCCGCAGCCCCTCTCCACGCCCCCGGGCCGTCCCGCGCCGCGGACCCGTTCCACGCCACGGAAGTGAGCCCCCGGCGTCGCTGTGCGCGACGGCGCACCGGCGCGCGGGTCACGGTTGGGGCGAACGGGTACCCGGGCTTGGATATCCCGTACCCGTGCCACGTACCATGAGCGTTATGGCGAGGGAAACATCCGAGAACCCCGGACGGCTGAAGCAGATCCGTCTGGCGTACACCATGACCAAGAAGGTCGACACCAAGATCGGCCTGATCATCGCCGGCGTCGGCCTGCTGACCTTCGGCGTGTTCCTCGCCATCGGCTTCGCGATCGAGCATCCCGTCTACCTGGGCATCCTGGGCTTCATCGTGGCCGTGCTGGCCATGGCGATCGTCTTCGGGCGCCGGGCCGAGCGCGCCGCGTTCGGGCAGATGGAGGGGCAGCCGGGCGCCGTCGCGGCGGTGCTGAACAACATCCGGCGCGGCTGGAGCTCCAACAGCACCCCGGTCGCGGTCACCCGTAGCCAGGACGCGGTCTACCGCGCCGTGGGCCGGGCCGGCATCGCGCTGATCGGCGAGGGCAACCCGAACCGGGTCCGCCAGCTGCTGGCCTCCGAGAAGAAGAAGATGGCCCGTGTGGTCGGCGACGTGCCGGTGCACGACATCGTGGTGGGCAACGGCGAGGGCGAGATCCCGCTGAAGAAGCTCCAGATCCACCTGATGCGCCTGCCCCGCGCCATCACCGCCGCCCAGGTCACCGAGACCAACGACCGCCTGCGCGCGCTGGGCGACCTGCTCTCCAAGGCGCCGATCCCCAAGGGTCCGATGCCGAAGGGCGCCCGGATGCCCAAGGGCGGCCAGGCCCGCTGACCCCTCCCCCGCCCCTCACGACACGAGAACGGCCCCGCTGAATCCTCAGCGGGGCCGTTTCGGCGTCGTCCGGCATCCGCTGCCGGGCTTGTCCGGACCGTGCTAGATGCGGACCTCGACGGTGCCGACCGCCTTGTCGTGCAGGCCACGGGTGTCGCGGTCCCAGACCAGCGGCGGCACCACCAGGCAGAGCAGCAGGGTGCGCAGCAGGACCTGCGGGATGGTCGCGCGGCGTCCGTCCAGCCGGACCACCCGGAGGCCGAACAGCCGCTTGCCGACCGTCGTGCCGGTGGTGGACAGCATCAGCGCCGCGACGAGGAAGTACAGCGGGCTGGTCCACAGGTTGGCCTCGGCCTGGTCGCCGCGGGCGATCAGCCCGTACGAGATCAGGGCGACGAGCCAGCCGTCCACGAACAGCGCGCCGATCCGGCGGCCGGGGCCGGCGATCGAGCCGGGGCCCTCCTTGGGCAGCCCGAGGCGCTCGCCGCGGTGGCCGAAGTCGGCGCCCATCTTCTCGGCGGCCGCCCGGGGGCCGTCGATCCACGATCCCAACGCTTCTCTGGTGTCCACGAATCCACACTAACCGGGCTGACGGGTCGCACCGCCACCGGCTCCCCTCCGGCCGGGGCATCACCCCCGACCGGGTGAATCGTCATCCCGGCGCCCTTCCAAGTGGTCCAGACCACTTGCGGAAGGGTGCGCAGCTGGGCGGGGTGATTTGTACCGTCCCGTACATCTTTGCCGCCCGCGAGGCGACCGTGGTTAACATCTAGGAAACGAGCGGGTCACCGGCTGGAAACGACCCATTCCTATGGTGAGCCCAATTCGCACGCCGAGGAGGATGGATGTTCAACAACGCCGCCGAAGTGAAGCAGTACATCCAGGACAACGACGTGAAGTTCGTCGACGTCCGGTTCTGCGACCTGCCGGGCGTCTTGCAGCACTTCTCCGTACCTGCGGCGACCTTCGACCCGTCCGAGATCCTGATGTTCGACGGCTCGTCGATCCGCGGCTTCCAGGCCATCCACGAGTCCGACATGGCCCTGGTGCCGGACCTCGCCACCGCCCGCCTCGACCCCTTCCGGGCCGAGAAGCACCTCAACATCAACTTCTTCATCCAGGACCCGGTCACCGGCGAGGCCTACAGCCGCGACCCGCGCAACGTCGCCAGGAAGGCCGAGGCCTACCTGGCCTCCTCCGGCATCGCCGACACCGCGTACTTCGGGCCCGAGGCCGAGTTCTACGTCTTCGACTCGGTCCGCTTCGAGACCAGCGCCAACGCGTCCTTCTACCACATCGACTCGGAGGCCGGCGCCTGGAACAGCGGCGCCGCCGAGGGCGACGTGCGCGGCTACAAGGTCAAGTACAAGGGCGGCTACTTCCCCGTCCCGCCGGTCGACCACTTCGCCGACCTGCGCGCCGAGATGTCGCTGGAGCTCGCCAAGGCCGGACTGGAGGTCGAGCGCCAGCACCACGAGGTCGGCACCGCCGGCCAGGCCGAGATCAACTACAAGTTCAACACCCTGCTGCACGCCGCCGACGACCTGATGCTGTTCAAGTACATCATCAAGAACGTCGCCTGGCGGAACGGCAAGACCGCCACCTTCATGCCGAAGCCGATCTTCGGCGACAACGGCTCCGGCATGCACGTCCACCAGTCCCTGTGGACCGAGGGCTCGCCGCTCTTCTACGACGAGCAGGGCTACGCCGGACTCTCCGACACCGCCCGCTACTACATCGGCGGCCTGCTGCGGCACGCCCCCTCGCTGCTGGCCTTCACCAACCCCTCGGTGAACTCCTACCACCGCCTGGTGCCGGGCTTCGAGGCGCCGGTCAACCTGGTCTACTCGCAGCGCAACCGCTCCGCCGCGATCCGCATCCCGATCACCGGCTCCAACGCCAAGGCCAAGCGCATCGAGTTCCGCGCCCCGGACCCGGCCTCCAACCCCTACCTGGCCTTCGCCGCCATGCTGATGGCCGGCCTCGACGGCATCCGCAACAAGATCGAGCCGCTGGAGCCCGTCGACAAGGACCTCTACGAGCTGGCCCCCGAGGAGCACGCCAACGTCCCCCAGGTCCCCTCCTCCCTCCCCGCCGTCCTGGAGGCCCTGGAAGCCGACCACGAGTACCTCCTCGCCGGCAACGTCTTCACCCCGGACCTCATCGAGACCTGGATCGACTACAAGCGCACCAACGAGATCGCCCCGATCGCCCTCCGCCCCCACCCCCACGAGTTCGAGCTCTACTACGACCTGTAGGACCCCCTCTGACCTGCGGAAATGCAGTTTGATCTCTCATCGTTTCCGCAGGTCGGGCAGGGTCCTGACCTGCGGAAACGCGTGGAGAGGGGTCGGCTGCGGCACCTCTGGGACTCGCGATGTGAAATGAGTGTGAAATGAGCACGCATAGATCGAACTCGCGATGATCACCCCGTTGCCCTTGCCAGCGCTGGGCAGTACGCCATCTCGCTACTCTCGGTAGCCATCACTCGGAGGCTGCCGACTTAGCAGGTTCGACCTCTTGCCAGCTCTGCCGCCCACGCTCGCCAGGAGCGGAGCTGGCCGTCATTACCGCCCTCGGGCCGCGCCGGTCCGACAGGCGGCCGATCAGAACCCCGGCCAGCACGGAGGTCAGCAGCGCCGCCGAGAACGCGGCGGTGGTCGCCTGGGTGGACCACCTGGTGGGCCGGGCCCGGCCCTCGTGGTCCTGAGCTACCGACTCGAAGGCCTCTCCATGGATGTCCAGGACTGTCGACCCCGAGGGACGTGGTGCCCCAACACGCTCGCGCTGTCGTCGGACGCACCTCACCGCCTCGATCAGCGGGCGACCCTCACTTCAGGGATGCACCTGACCTCGTCGACACCCGCCCCCACTAGCACCGCTTCTTGATTTTCCACCTCAAATGAGGGAGAGTATCCGGAAGTTGGCGGTGATCCAGAGGGGCGGCGCAAAAATGACCGTGGTGTGGACAGACGTGCACGAGGTCGAGGAACGCCTCAAGAAGCTCGGACTGTCGCCCGAGGGCACGCCATCGGCTGTCGAGAACATCGACACCGTGCTGCAGCGTGCCGAGGCCGAACGAAACTTCTGCACCGGCCTGGACCCCATTTCTCTGCCCGGCAACATCTTCTGGGGTCGCACTGTACGGTTCCTCCGCGAGACCTATCTGCCGCATGGCTGGACCGCCGCGAGTCCGCGCAACGTCCCACTGCTCGTCGCCCCGTCCGAAGAGTTCGCAATCACCGTCTCCAGCGGGAGCCGCGAGACAGGTTTCGGCGCCTTGAAGCCAACGACCCGCTACTCCAAGGGCACAGCCGTGATGGGACGGGTAGCGACAAACCGCCAGCTACTGATCCCCGGTGTCGGCTTCGGCGAGGAGGACGTGGAGGTCGGCGACGGAATTCCGACGTGGTTCTTGCTGTATCAGCACGTGAGCACGAAGTCCGGTGTCCGTCTGCACGCTGAGCTGTCTCTCCCGGAAGGCGCTGGCGAGCACGGAAAGATCGATGTGTGGAACGAGCGGATTATCCTTCCCGAGATCGACTTCGACGGCTTCACCCCGTTCGAGGACGCTATCGACCCGAACAGCGGGTTCGACATTCCGGTCGAACGACTGGGCTGAGCGAAGTACCCGTCCGCCCTCTCCCCCGAAACGTGCTCCTCCCATGATCACCGCATCCCGGCTCGTCCTGGCGCGCAAGCGCCGGGGCCTGACCGTCACCCGTCTCTCCCAGCTCGCCGGGATCACCACCCGGCGGCTGGGCGACTTCGAGAGCGGCAAGGCCACACCCTCCGCGGCGTCGCTCGCCTCTCTCGCCCAGACTCTGGACTTTCCTGAGTCGTTCTTCCACGCGGACGAGGTCGCCGACCTTCCCCCGGACGCGGTGAGTTTCCGTGCGCCCAGCAAGATGACTGCCTCTCAGCGAGACATCGCTCTCAGTAACGGGCGCATGGCGTGGGAACTCCAGAATTGGATCGGCGAACGGTTTCGCCTCCTCGATCACGACCTGCCGTCGCTGACCTCCTTCAGCCGCTGCCGTACTGACGTCGCCGATATCCCGATGCCAGGACAGGCCTCCGAGGGCCTACCGCCAGCCGAGGAAGCAGCAAACCTGGTCCGGGCTCGGTGGGGCCTCGGGAACGCCCCAATCGGGAACATGCTGCATCTTCTCGAAGCGCACGGAACCCGCGTGTTCTCGCTGTCCCGCGACTGCAAGGACGTGGACGCGTTCTCGTTCTGGAACCGTGGCACGCCCTTTGTGCTGCTGAATACCACGAAGACCGCCGAGCGCAGCCGCTTCGACGCCGCTCACGAACTTGGTCACCTGGTCCTTCACGGCGAAGAACAGATCCCGCACGGCCCGGACGCGGAGGCGGAAGCGCACCGCTTCGCCGCGGCCCTGCTTATGCCGGCCCCCGACATCCTCGCCCGAGCGCCGAAGAACGCGACCACCGATTGGATCCTCACCGCCAAACAGCACTGGCGGGTCGCCGCGATGGCCCTCGCCCACCGCCTTCACGAACTTGGTCATACGACCGATTGGCAGTACCGCACCCACTGCGTCGACCTCGGCCGGCTCGGTTACCGCAAGGCCGAGCCTCGCGGGCTGCGGCACGAGACATCCCAGGTCCTTGCGAAGGTGTTCAGCGCGATGCGCCAAGAGGGCGTGAAACTCCCCGACGTCGCCCGCGAGCTTCACCTGCGCACCAGCGACTTGAACGATCTCGTATTCGGCCTCATCGTCACAGCGCAAGAAGGCGGCCGGGAGTCATCTGCTGCTCCAGTCGGCGAGCGGCCGCGTCTAAGCCTGGTTTGATCGCCCCGAGGTCCAGTGCATCCGCGACGTCGGCTTCAACACAACGAGCCGCCGTGCGGACGCAACTGACGACGGCGACTCCTCAACCAAAAGGTTGAGGACGGAGCTCACTGAGCCAGGGCCCGGCGGTACCCCGCTGACCGAGCAGGTCCTTGCGGGGCGGAGAAGCCCTCATAGTCCGTCACCGAACGAGGGGCCGGTCGCTGCGCTCCAGGGCCGGTCAGCGGTTTGGTTGTCTACATCTCATCATGATTACTTCGCTGCGCCGCGGAGCGCAGCCGCTCTAGCGTGCCGGTACGGGGAGTGGCGGCTGCCTGCGGCAGCCAGCGAACATTAGAGGGGTTCATGTATCTGGCACGCGTGCAAGCCGAGAACTTCCGTATCTTCGGCGGGCCTGCCACCGACTCGGATCTGGGGTCGGCTCTGGACCTCGCTCTTGAGCCGGGCCTCACCGTTCTGGTTGGAGAGAACGACAGTGGCAAGAGCGCGGTGGTCGACGCGATCCGGCTGTGCCTGACGTCGAGCGCCGACTTCACCCGCATCACAGCGGACGACCTCCATTGCGGTGCTGACGGCAGAGCCGACTACCTGCAGATCAGCTGTACGTTCGAAGGTCTCGATGACCAGGAAATCGGCTCCTTCAGCGAGTTCCTGACCTCGCTTCCGGGAGAGGCTTCCCGGCTGACCGTGACCCTGCGGGCAGAGCCCTTCGACCCGGATGTGCCCCACCGCATGTCCGTCAGGGTGCGTGCGGGCGAGACCCCGCTCGACGGCGAAGTCCGCGAGCGTCTGCGTGCGACGTACCTGCGGCCGCTGCGCGATGCCGAAGGGGAGATGCGGGCCAGCCGCAACTCGCGGTTGTCGCAGATCCTCACCCAGTACCCCGGCATGCACGAGCAGCGGGAGAACGACTTCGACTCCGCCGAGGACAGTGCCGGCACCTTGGTGGGCATCCTGCAGCGCGCCAACCACCACATCAACGCCAACACCCTGGTGCAGAAAGCCCGGGACGAGCTCAACAGCGGATACCTGAACAGGTTCGCCATCGGCCAGGACACCCTCTCCGGCGCGATCAGCATCGCCACGACCGCATCGCTCCAAAGCGTCCTTGAGCGCCTCGAGCTGGCCTTCGCACCCGACCCCGGCCTCACCGAGTCGACCCGTCACGGCCTCGGCTACAACAACGCCCTGTTCATGGCCGCCGAACTCCTCCTGCTGGGCCGGGAAAGCACCTCCCCCATCCTCCTCATCGAGGAGCCCGAGGCCCACATGCACCCACAGCTGCAGACCCGCGTCGTCGACCTGCTCCAGGACCGCAGTCGGGGCGAGTCCCCCGTCCAGATCATCGCCACCACGCACAGCCCACACATCGCCTCCAGTGTGCCGGTGGAGCACCTGACCCTCGTGGCGCGGGGCCGGACGTTCCCTCTTCGGCCGGAATGCACCCAACTCGACTCCTCGGACTACGCGTTCCTCAGCCGGTTCCTGGACGCCACCAAGGCGAACCTCTTCTTCGCCCGGGCCGTCGCCATGGTCGAGGGAGATGCGGAGGTCCTGCTCCTCCCCGCACTCGCCCGTGTCGCTGGCCACTCGTTCGCCGAAAACGGCGTCAGCATCGTGAATGTCGGCAGCACCGGCCTGTTCCGCTATTCCCGAATCTTCCAGCGCAAGGACTCCACTCTGCCGCCGGTACGCGTGGCCTGCATCACGGACATGGACCTGGCTCCCGATGGAGCCGACAAGGAAATGACCAAGGAGCTCACGCGGTGGAGCAGCCTCACTGCGGAGGAGCGGAGCGAACGCGTCGTCAATAAGCAGAAGCGCGATGGCGGAGCCGTCCGGACCTTCGTGTCGAACTGGTGGACCCTCGAATACGACTTGGCTCGCTCTTCATGGCCGATGGCGACGCTGATGCACCAGGCGATCAGCGCAGCCAAGCGCTCCAAGTGGCCGAAGGCAGAGGATCTCGTGGGAATCGAGGAGATCGCGGCCATGGAGGTGAAGAAGTGGCGGGAGGACGATCGCCTCTCGCTGGAGGAGTGCGCGCTCAGGATCTACCGTCCGCTGCGCGTGGGAAACACCAGTAAGCCGATCGCGGCCCAGCACGCTGCCCGCCTGCTGGAGACATCCGGCATCTCTCCCGAGGACTTGCCGGGCTACCTGGTGGAGGCGATCGGCTACCTGCGCGGGAGTGCCCGGTCGTGACGCTGCCCCTGTCCCCCACCGCCCTGGACCGTGAAAGCATCGAAGCCAAGGCCCGGAGCATGGGCCTCGCCCTGACATCTCCCGAGCAGTTCGCGTTCTTGGAAGCCCGTGGCCCACTGCACCTGCAGGCAGCCCCAGGCTCGGGCAAGACCACCCTGGTCGCCCTGAAGCTCGCACTGGTGGCGGACGGCTGGTTGTCCGACCGCCAAGGCCTCTGCGTCCTGTCCCACACCAACACCGCCACCCAGGAAATCACGAGCCGACTGACCGGACGGGCACGGCGGTTAGAGCACTACCCGCACTTCGTCGGGACGATCCAGAGCTTCGTCCACACCTTCCTCGCACTGCCGGCCCTGCGTTCGCTGAAGATCGCCACCCGCAGCGTCGACGACCAAGCCTTCGCTGCCCAGGCGCGCAGGCTTCTGGAGTTGGGCCCGTTCAGGACGCTGAAGGCCTTCACCCGGCAACGAGCCGACGGGCTGAAGATGGTCACCGAAGCCACGTACGTCTTCGACCCCGCCGAGCCGAAACTTCAGATCCAGGTCGACAACCTCAATCGGGGCACTGCCAGCTACAGGCAGTTGATGAAGCTGAAGGAGTGCCTTTCCCTGCGCGGTGTCTTCCGCTATGCCGATATGTATGCGATCGCCGCCCAACACCTGCACCAACATCCCCGCCTGGCCGCCGGCCTACGCTCCCGGTTCCCGTTCGTCCTGATAGACGAGATGCAGGACACCGGTGAGGAGCAGGGCCGCCTGTTGGAGGCGGTGTTCGGGGACAGCACTGTCGTGCAGTGCGTGGGAGACGTCAATCAGCGCATCCTCGGTACAGACGGTGCCGGACCTGCGGCAGGAAGATTCCCGAATGAGGAGGCGATGGAGCTCCCGGTGAGCCTGCGTTTCGGCGCGGGCCCGGCGAGAGTGGCGAGCAGGCTAGCGGTTCACCGCCCGCAAGAGATCCGCGGCCACGGCCCCGAGAGCGCTCTCGCCATCATCACCTTCACCGAGGGCAGCATCACCCAGGTTCTGCCCGCTTTCGGCGAACTCGTCCGGCGGGCAGTGCCGCCCGAAGCCATCACCGCGCACCCACCGAAGGTCCTCGGCGCTCGCGAGAGCCCAGGAACCTCACGGCTCTTCCCCCGCGCGGTCGGTTGCTACCTTCCCCAACCTGTCATTGGGACGGCAGTGGAGGTAAGTCGACTGCTGCACGCCTACCGGAGCGCCAAAACGGTTCTGCTGCACACCAGCCAGGCCGGCTCCGCAATCACTGTTCTGTGGGGAGCCATCCGAGCCCTGGTCTGGGAGTTGCAGGCGCCGACCACGGCCCAGGCTCTCCCTGACAGCCTGCCGCCATTCCCTCAACTCGACCGCACGCCAGGCACACCGGGCCACCGCCTGCGTGTGCTCCTGGTCAAGGCGCTACACGGCGACTGCGACACCCCGGCCACCTGGGAGGAATTCGTCAACCGCCTGGGGGAACTGGTGCAGGAGGCTGTCGGTGCCCCCGTCTGGATAGACAGGGCTACCCATGCCCGCTGGCTGGCCTACACGCCGCTGCCGCATGCCTCGGGAGGACCTCTGCCGTCGGTGCTTACGACCACCGTCGCGAGCGCGAAGGGCGAGACACACTGCGCGACCCTCATCCTTGAGTGCGCCACGAAGAACGGGAAGAGCCACGATCTGGGCAGCCTGCTCCCCGTGATTGCTGGGGAGATGCCCGCCAGCAGACTCAAGGCCACCGGCCGACACGCTGCGATGAACACCTTCGTCGCGGCCACCCGCGCCAGATACCTGCTTGCAGTCGCCGTCCACGAAGACCGTGCGAATCCCCACCTCGGAGCCCTGGGACGCGACGGTTGGTCCATAGTCAGCCTCTGAACGGCCGCACAGCGCGGGCGACGGGCCATCGACTGCCCGCCATGCCCCACCGACCAGTGGACTGGTAGGCCCGCATGTTCACGTGTCGCGTATTCCGCGGGCGGATCCCAACATCGTCACGGCAGGTGATCACATTGCTCGGTATCGTGGAGTGGTGGGCAACATCGCCGGATCAGCGGCGAAAGGAACTTGGAGGCATGGCTTGTCCAAGATGATTCTTGTCGAGCTGTCGCCACTCGGCCGCAAGCCGCACGGCTGCCCTACCGAGGTCCAACGCAGCTGGGCTCGATACGTTGCCACCCACAAGTCGGTGACGGGACTGTTCAACACCCTCAACCAGCTGCGGCAGCAGGGTGACCCTCGTGGCCCGATCTCCGAGGACCAACGCGATCTTGCTCGAGCAGCGATTGTCTTTACCGCAGCTGGGGTCGACGCCTGCCTGCGGACGCTCCTGCGCGACGCCTTGACACCTCTACTCGCCTCGGACGGACCGGCCCACGGGGCCTTCACCAAGCATTTCTACGAACAGCGCTTGAACGGTAGCGTGACCAACGCGACTAAGAAAGCCGTCGTGTCCCTGGACCCGCGGGCGGCCCTCATGGACCTCTACGTGCAAGACCTGACTGGCGCCAGCATTCAGAGCTGGAAGGAACTGCGCGCCGTACGCAATGCCCTTGGCATTTCCAGCGACCGTCTGGATGACGCCGTCCTCCAGACGCACCAGTCGTTCTTCGACGCCCGCCACGAAGTCGTCCATGAGCTCGATCTGATAGATCCCTCGGGCAAGGGGAGCCGAGGCCGCCGGCATCGCGACCTGGCTGCCGTGGGCGATCAGTGCAATGGTGCCCTGTGCCTGCTCACCGATTTCATAAACCCCACAGCCCAGGCAGTGAAGGCGGCCTGGGCTGCTTCCGGAGCGGCCGCCGGGGCGTGATGATCGGTCCTACTGTGCTTTGTGCATCCGGAAACCCGCTCCGAGGTTTTCCTCCTAAACGGCGAGACCGCGAGGTTGGCCGGCCCTCGCCTACGGTCCGTGCCGCCATTGCCTTCGCGGGCGTTTACGGGTAGTAACTCTGCGCAGCCTAGGCAGTGGGCCGCCGACTCAACCTCGTGGTCCACGCTCGGCGCTTCTCATCGTCATCACCGCCGCGTGTGCACTGGTTGTGAAATGATCTTCCATAAGGCTCCTGTTTTCGCAGGTCAGGGGCATGTTCGATCAGAACTACGACCTGTAGGGGCCCCCTCTGACGCGTAGACCGCATCAGTTCAGACGGGTTTTGGGCAGGGTTTGAACCCGGTGGCCGTCAACGGCCGCCGGGTTCTGTCGTGCTATTGGTCAGGCCAGGGTCTCGATCGGGTTGAGGGTGACGGTGCAACCGACCTGGTTGAGATGCCCCACCGTCGGGCGGGTGGCACGGGCAGGCGGCGAGGCACCTGAACCTCGTCTGGAGGTAGGTGTTCGCGGCTCTGGCCGCGCCCGAAGACGGCGATGCCGAGGCACCTTTGAGACAAAGGTGCCTCGACCGGACCTTGATCTTCTTGATGTGACCCTCCGCCTCACAGCGGCCGGGGCGGACGCGCCGGCCGTCATGTGCCGCCTGGTCGAAGCACGAGGTCTCCGTCGATCGCGCTCACCCGTCCGGACAGTCGAACCCGGTCGGGCTTTCCGCGATGTTCACCTCGCCGAATCCGGCGGCGTGGACTGCACCGTTTTCCACGTCGTCCGGATGAACGATCGCATCCTGGATTCCAACGCCACGCATGAAAGCTTTCACCGAAACTTTATAGATCCGACCCATCAGCGTCACGGGACAGGGAAATGTGCCATCTCTGACCATTCGACGCGCAGTGGCTTCGGATACTCCCAAAGCCGCTGCAGCCTCCTGAATTCCCATGGCCGGGGGCAAGAAGTCAGAAATTTTATAGTAGTGATCCGAACCTGCGATTCCCGATCGGGCCAACGCCGAGCCACTAGCGGCTTGTATGCTCATCTTCGGGCGTTGCCCGGAACGGATCTGCTCGTGAAAAATCATCATTCGATCGACGCAGTCGACCTCCTGAAACAATGCTCCGTGCCGCTCGCCTCGAATAATTTCGGCCAGGTCGGAGTCCTGAAAATTCGCGGCACCGACGACCGAAGACGCCCTCAGCGCAGGGACATGGGTCATCTTGTCCAGCGAGAGGAGCGCTTCCACGTCGCTCGTCAAGCTTCTGAGCGAGTCCACTTTCGCCCGCCGATAAGCCGACGAGACGGCCGCCTTCACCATGGCCCCCCGAACCTGGTGTACAGGAACCCCCTTTTCGGTGGCTTTCCATGCTTCAAGCGCGGCCTCCACCATGTCCGACTGGACATCGTGTCGATCGACGAAAAACTCCCGGGATATCTTCCAGGACCGCGCGCGAAGGACTGGAGCAAGGCAGTCCAGGATAATCATCCGCCATTTTTCGCCACTCTCGACATCGCACAACCTCGCCCTGGCCACTATGGACTCCCAGAGGCGGGATCGAGAGCCCGCGGTAGCCCGCAGCCCGGCGGCAACGGCATCTGCGCGGAATTTCTCATAGTCCGGGTGCCGCTTGATTTCGCAGTCCCGAATATCTTCCATGTGAACGCAGACAGGACCCTCGCCACAAGCCGTGCGAGCGTACTCTTGTATGCGATCGAAAACGTCACGCACAACCCACCCCAGATCTGGCCCATCGGCCTGGACAGAGCATGCTGGACCGACTCGGCGATCCGCTCCTACTGAGGGCTTCCTTAGCTCGATCGAGTGAATTCAGCTTCTGCGTTCCCAGGAGACGTCCTGACCTGTTCTGGCCGTCGGGCTACGGGGTGTCCGGGGTGAGGGCGAGGACGGCGAGGTCGTCGGCGAGGAGGCCGGCGTAGCGGTGGACGTCCTGGGCCAGGAAGGAGACCACGCGGTCGGGGGCGGTGGTGCCGAGGGCGGCGAGGCGGGGGGCCAGCGGGTAGAAGGCGCCGGTGGTGTCGCGGGCCTCGCTGACGCCGTCGGTGTAGAGCAGGACGGTGTGGCCCGGGGGCAGCGCGACGGCGATCGCCTTGCTGCGCTCGTCGGCGGGGCCGAGGTGGCCCAGGCCGAGCGGGAGCTCGTCGGCGCAGGACACCGGGGATATGCCCCCGCCGCCGAGGAGCAGCGGGGTGGTGTGGCCGCGGTTGACGATCTCCACGCAGTCCGAGCCGGGCCGGTACTGGAGCAGGACGGCGGTGGCGAACAGCTCGTCGTCGCCGCGGTCGGCGGCGTCGCGCAGCACCGCACGGTCCAACTGGTCGGCGAGGTCGACCAGCCCGGGGGTGTCGTACGCGGCCGCCCGGAACGCGCCGAGGACGTCGGCGACGGTGCGGACCGCGGCCAGGCCCTTGCCCCGGACGTCGCCGAGCAGCACCCGCACGCCGAAGCGGGTGTCGCACACCTCGTACAGGTCGCCGCCGACCAGGACGTCGGCCTGGGCCGGGCGGTAGAGGCCGGCCACCCGCAGCCCGCCGGCCCGTTCGGGCACCGGGCGCAGCACGGTGCGCTGCAGGGTCTCGGCGACCGTACGGGCCTGGAGCAGGTTGCGGTTCTGCCGGGTGCGCTGCCAGGACAGGGCGGTGCCCATGACGCCGGAGAGCAGGGTGGCGATGTAGACCCAGACGTGGTGCTGCTCGTCGACGTGGTCCGCGCGCAGCGCCAGGACGAGCTGGAGGCCCAGGGAGCCGGCCGTGGTGACGGCGGTCAGCACCGGCCCGTAGCTGAACGCGGCCACCACGGGCAGCGCGGTCAGCAGGAAGCCGGCGGCGACGGCGTCCGGGACGACGGCCTCGGCGACCAGGTCCAGCACCAGCAGGAGCACCGGCAGCCAGGGCACCCACCGCGGCGCCTTGGGCTCCAGCGCCGCGGGACGCGGCGGGCGGGGTGCTGTGCGCACGGCGGGACCTCCTGGCAGGCGGCCGCTCCGGGCGATCCGCCCGGATTGGCCGGTTTGGTCCCTCCATGCTCTCCCACGGGCGGCCCTGCCACGAATGGCCGAACGTCCCGGTCCCCGGGGCCGGAGGAGCCAAATCCCCGGCCCCCGGGAGCGGAGCGTCAGCGGACGGTCACCGGCAACGTCTCGTAGCCGCGCAGCACCAGGCGGTCGCGCCGGGTCGGGACGCCGCCCGGGGCGAGCCGGGGGAAGCGGTCGAGCAGGGCGGGCACCGCGACCTCGGCCTCCAGCCGGGCCAGCTGGGAACCCAGGCAGAAGTGGGTGCCGCCGCCGAAGCTGAGCGGCTGGCTGTCGGTGCGGGTCGGGTCGAACACCTCGGGGTGCTCGTAGCGGTCCGGGTCGTGGTTGGCCGAGCCGATCAGCAGGGTCAGCCCGCTGCCGGGCGGGATCGGCAGGCCCTCGACGGCCAGGCCCGGCTCCAGCGCGACCCGCCCGGTGGCCTGGACCGGGGAGTCGAACCGCAGCACCTCGTCGGTGAACCCGGCCGGGGTGATCGCGCCGCTGCGCAGCCCGGCGGCCGCCTCGGGGTGGCGGAACAGCAGGGCCAGGCCGTTGCCGAGCAGGTTGGTGGTGGTCTCGAAGCCGGCCACCAGCAGCAGCACCAGGTTGGCCAGCAGCTCCCGGGCGGAGAGCCGCTCGTCGTCGGCGGCGGCGATCCGGGCCAGGTCGGTGACCAGGTCGTCCTGCGGGCGGGCCAGGCGCTCGGCGGCCAGCTCGGTGAAGTAGCCGGCCAGCTCGTCGGCGGCCTCGTCGGCGGCGGCCAGCTCGTCCAGGTCCTGGATGATCTCCAGCGCGATGGTCAGGTCGGAGGCGAGGCCGCGGAAGCGGTAGCGGTCCTGCTCGGGGACGCCGAGCAGCTCGCAGATCACCCCGACCGGCAGCCGGAAGGCGAAGGCGTCCATGAAGTCCACCGGTGAGCCGTCGGCGCCCTGCTCGGCCATCCCGTCCAGCAGCCGGTCGATCGCCGCCTCCACGGCCGGGCGCAGCGCGGCGACCCGGCGGGCGGTGAACACCGAGGCGATCAGCGAGCGGACCCGCGGCTGGTCGGGGGCGTTGCGCTGGAGGATCGAGCGGCCGAGCAGCGCGAGCGAGGAGTGCACGGCGTACTCGGGGGCCAGGCCGGCCATCATCTCGGCGGTCGCGACGCCGAAGGCGGGCGTGCGCAGCACCTTGTTGACCGCCGCGTAGCCGGTCACCACGAACATGCCGTCCCCGGCCGGGGCCACCGGGCCCAGCTCGCGGGCCCTCGCGTACAGCGGGTACGGATCGGTCCTGACCTCCGTGGTCATCAGCTGTTCGATGATCGCCGCGCCGTCCATCCGGTGCTCCCCTCCCGAGCTCACGCTTCCTGACCGGTCAACCGCCGGTGGGCGGGGCGGAGTTCCCGTACGGAACGGATCGCGCGCGGCGGGCCGGGAGGACGGCGAACGCCGGGGCCGGGGCGACGTCGCGCGCGGCGGCTGTCGGGGCCGGCGCGGGCGGCTCGGTAGGGTGGCCGGCATGGAGATCTGGATCAACCCCCGGTGCGGCAAGTGCCGGACCGCGCTCGGCGCGCTGGACGGCGCCGGGGTCGAGTACACCGTACGGCGCTACCTGGAGGATCCGCCGACCGCGGCCGAGCTGGTGCGGGTGCTGGAGCGCCTGGGCCTGGAGCCATGGGACATCACCCGCACCGACGAGCAGGCCGCGAAGGACCTGGGGATGAAGGGCTGGCCCCGGGAGGAGGGTTCGCGCGACCGCTGGATCGCGGCGATGGCCGAGCACCCGATCCTGATCCAGCGCCCGATCATCACCGCGGACGACGGGCACGCCGTCGTGGCCCGCACCCCGGACGCCCTCAAGTCCGTTCTGCCGTAGGGCGGTTGCGGCCCACCCGGCCCGCCCGGCCGACCCGCCCGACTCAGCCCGGTCAGCCGGGTCGGCCGGTCAGTGGATCTGGATCCGCTCCACCGGCCGGCCGGGGTGCCAGTTGAAGACGAGCAGGTGGTCGCCCTCCAGGGCGGTGTGCACCACCTGGTCGAGCTCCAGCCGGAAGGCGTGGAACGGGGTGGGCGGCGGCTCGGGCAGATCGGCGGCGAAGGCGGCGAGTTCGGTCTCGTCGGTGACCTCCACCGCCCGGCCCGAGACCTTGGAGTCCCCGCCGGCCATGGTCTCGTCCCCCGGGTGCGCGTGCAGCGCGAAGCGGGCGTCGCGCTGGAGCTCACGCGCCTTGACCGCGCCGTACATCGACCCGATCCACAGGTCGGCGCCGACGAATTCGACCTCCGTCCCGCTCACCCGGGGCGATCCGTCCTTGCGCAGCGTCGCCAGGACGTGGTGCTTGTTCGCCTCGAACCGGGCCCGGACCAGGGGCGCCAGGTCGGGGGCCTCGTGCTCGAAATCCTGCCAGGTAGCCATGGCGCCAGTCTGGCACCCGGCACCGACAACTGCCGGACGCGGACAACCGGACGGGCAGGGGCGGTCGGGCGGATGCGGGGAAGGGGCGGCGGGCCGGTCGGGGGCGGCGGGCCGGGAGCGCCGGGCCGCTGTCGGTGGCCGGTGCCAGACTGGCCGGGTGACCACCACGACCACGTACATCGCCTTCCTGCGGGCCATCAACGTCGGCGGCCGGACGGTGCGGATGGAGCGGCTGCGGGCGCTCTTCGCCGAGCTCGGGCTGGGGAACGTCCGCTCCTACATCCAGAGCGGCAACGTCTTCTTCACCACCGCCGAGCCGGACCGCGCCGCGCTGACCGGGCGGATCGAGGAGCACCTGGAGCAGGCGCTCGGGTACCCGGTGCCGGTGCTGCTGCGGACGGTGGACGAGGTGGCCGACCTGCTGGCCGCCGAGCCGTTCCGGGGCGTCGAGGTGACGCCGGACGTCCGGCTGGTCGTCGCCTTCCTCTCCGAGCCGCTGCCCGCCGAACTCGCCCTCCCCCACCGCTCGCCGAAGGGCGACGTCGAGGTGGTCGGCGCCGGTCCGGGGGCCGCCTACGTGGTGGTCCACCTCCGGGACGGCAAGTGGGTCACCAAGGAGATGTTCGGCAAGGCCTACCGGGGCGCGGTCACCTCCCGGTTCCTGCACACCACGGAGAAGATCCTGGCCGCCGCCCGCAAGGCCTGACGGCCCGGACGACAGCCGGGGACGGCCCGTACGGCAGCCGGGGACGGCCCGGACGGCAGCCGGGGGCCGTCGGTACGGCGACCCGGAACGGCCCGTACGGCACACCGGAAACGCGCGGAACCGCCCGGCCGGAAAGGGCGTCTGGACTGCCGTGACGTACGAACCCCGCGCCCGCGCCCGGCGTGATCTGGACAGCCGGAATCGGCCGCGCGGACAATGTGGCCATGACGCCTCCTGAGCTCCCCGCCGGCACGGCCGGGCCGACCGGCGCGGTCCGGCCCTCCGACGCCGAGCGGGAGGAGGCGCTCGGGGTGCTGCGGGACGGCGCGGGCAGCGGGCGGCTCTCGCACGACACCTTCCTCGGCCGGATGGACATCGTCCTCCGGGCCACCAGCCGCGGCGAGTTGGACGCGGCGGTGGCCGGACTGCCGACCGGCGGGCCGGTCGAGCGGTTCGTGCTGCGGACGGTCGGGCGGATCTCCGCCTTCGGCGACCGGCTGGGCAAGGCCTGGCGCACCGAGCGGCTGCCGGGGCTGAGCCTGCCGCACTCCGGGGCCGGGAGGTTGACGATCGGCCGGCTCCCCGGCTCGGGGCTGCGGCTGCACGACCCCTCGGTGTCCCGGAACCACGCCGAACTGCGGCACGAGCGGGACGGCTGGATGCTGTACGACCTCGGCTCGACCAACGGCACCCATGTGAACGGGCGCCGGATAGCGGGCGGCGTCCGGGTCCGGCCCGGCGACCAGGTGCGGTTCGGGAACCTGGAGTTCCGGCTCGCCCCGCTCTGACCGGCCCGCCCCCGGCCCCGCCCGCCCAGGCGCCCCGGGTCAGTGCGGGAACTGCCGGGGCGGCCGCTGACGCGGCAGCTCGTCCTGGAACTCCGCGATGACGGTGGCGATCTGGCGGGTCACCACGGTGTTCTCCAGCCGGTCCAGGTACCGGTGCTCGGCGGCCAGCGCCTCGACCGTGACGCCGAAGTAGAGCGTCATCAGCGGATTGATGAAGAGCTGCTCGCCCTTGGTCCGCTCGGTGAAGCGGACGTCGCCGAACTCGCCGCGCAGCGCCGCCGCCACCGAGCCGTTGACGATGCTGGGGTGTTCCGGGAAGGCGGCCCGGGCGTGCTCGACGGCGTCCAGGTAGAGCACCCCCTCCCGGCTGTCGCGCGGGACGGAGAAGGCGCCGAGGTAGCCGCCGGCCCGGTCGATCGCGGCGAGGTTCTCCAGCACCAGGGAGTGGTTGACGCCGTGGTGGGCGTCGATGCCGAAGCCGAGGCAGGCGACCAGCCGCTCGGGCACCTCGTCCAGGCCGGCCACCGCGCCCAGGCTCGCCATGTCCTCCTCCGGGGTGCCGAGTCCGGCCTCGTCGCCGCGCATCAGGATGTCGGTGCCGCCGTCCACCAGCAGGACCGCGTCCACGCCCAGGCGGCCGACCAGCGCGCGGTAGGCCTCGCGCAGCGGCTGCACACCCACCGACGGGAAGGCCCACACGGTGTCGGGCATGCCGTGCCGGTTCAGCCAGCGGGCCAGGGTGCGCTCCGGGAAGTAGCCCTCGGGGGCGGCGGTGTCCGGTCCGATCCGGGCCACGTCGGACTCCGCCCAGACGTCGAGCGGCAGGCCGTAGAGGTGGGAGAAGGAGAGGTTGGCCAGGTGCACCTCCTTTCCCGCGGCCCGCAGGGCGAGGGCGATCGGCAGCCCGGCGTACACGTCGAATCCGCCGCCGGCTCCGGCGATCAGGATGCGCTCGGCGGCCAGCAGCCGGGTGAGCAGCGGTGGTTGCAGCAGGGAGGTCACCGGCGGGACGGTAGCAGGACGGCGGCCCGCGGCGAAGCGCCGGTCCCCGCCCCCGCGCCCGGCCGTCGGTGTCAGTGGCGGGTGCGAGGATGCGGGCATGACCGAGGAGACGGTTCTCACCCCCGACGTGCTGCGCGAAGTCCAGGAGCGGGCAAGCGAGTTGATCCGGTGCGGCTTCCAGGAGCCGGACGAGATAGCCGAGTCCCTGGTCGAGGACCTCGACGACCAGGGGCTGACGCAGGAGGAGGCGGAGCGGATCGTCGCTCCGCTGTGGGCCGCGCGGCTGGCCGAGCAGGCGGCCTGGCCGGAGACCACCGACGTGGACCGGCTGGCGGACGCCTTCGACGCGCTGGAGGACCAGGGCATCGTCGCGGCGATGGACTTCACCTGCTGCGCGGGCTGCGGCTACGCGGAGATCGGCGGCGAGGCCGGAGAGGGCTCGGTCGGCTTCGTCTTCTTCCACCAGCAGGACACCGAGGCGGCGGCCGCCGGCCGGGGGTTGATGCTGCGCTACGGCGGGTTCCGCGCCGGGGAGGAGACGACCGAGGTCTCGGAGCGCCGGACGGCGGAGGTCGGGCGGACGGTGGTCGCCGCGCTGGAGGCCGTCGGGCTGACGGCGGAGTGGGACGGCTCGCCGCACACGGCGATCCGGGTCGCACCGCTGGAGTGGCTCAACCGCCTGCCGGAGTAAGCGGCCGGGGCGGCGGGCGGGACGGCCGACACCAGCGGCCGATGGGCACAATCCCCCTGGAAATACGGAGAGTTGGAGGATCAGCCAGCCCCCGGAGCCTTCGAGCATATGCCGGAGGCCCGTACCGGAGGCCCATGCCACGCGCGTAGATCAACGGCCCGAGAAGAGGCCCCGGGGTCAGTCGGCGACGCTCCCCAGACCGCCGAAGCCGGGGCCGAGGCCAAAGCCGGTGCCCGTACCGGTGCCGGCACCGCCGACCGGACCGTCCACCGGCCCCCACAGCGGCGAGGTACAGCGCTGGTAGGTCGCGTGCCAGTGCGGCCAGTTGCGGGCCACGTCGTCGTCGCACTCGGCCAGCAGCCGCTCGACCAGCGCGGGCTCCACGCCCTCCAGCAGCCACGCCAGCGCGTCCGCGACGCCCGGGCCGTCGGCCAGCCGCAGCAGGTCCAGCAGCTCGCCCAGCCCGCCGAGCCGGGAGCCGTCGGCGACCACCCGCTCCATCCGGGGCAGCAGCTGCCGCTCCTCGATCCGCAGATGGGTCTCCAGCCGGGCCGCCAGGTCCTCCATCGCGTACGCGACCGGCCAGGCGCTGCCGGTGTCCCGGCTCGCTATCCGCACCAGCGTGGTGACCCGGGTGAAGGAGTGGTCCAGGTTGTGGTGGTCGTCCTCCAGCCAGTTGAGCAGCAGCCGCAGCTCGGGCGCGAAGCGGCGCACGATCGGCCAGAGCCGGGTGTCCTGCTGCTCGTGGTGGCAGGTGAGCATGGCGGTGATGAAGTTCCAGTGCCGCAGCAGCGCCTCGCCCTTGTCGTCCTCGTCGGGCTGGAGCAGCCGCAGCGCGTTGGGCAGCCGGGCGAGGTCCCGGCGCAGCGCGGCGTGCACCAGGCGCAGGCCGGCGAACCGCGGGGTGGCCGGCCCGTCGTCCACGACCTGCCCGTACGCGTACGCGTCCCCGCCCAGCGAGTCGGCTCCGGACTGGCCCTGGGCGGGCACGGTGTGGACGGGCTGGGGCACCAGGTGGATCGGCATGGGACTCTCTTCACTGCTTGGGGCACGACGGGTGGTGGCGGCCGGTGAGGACCGCCCCAGCCAAGGTGCTCGCAGTCGATCAGAAGCGAATCAATGTCCGATTGACGCGCAGGTCACGGGGCTGCCGACGGGCGGCGGAACCGCACCGGAACCCCCGACGAGCCCCACCGGGGAAGCCGCTGGAAGAACCGCGGAAGAACCGCGGGAAGGCCCGCGCGCAGACCCTCCGGAAACAGAACCGCCGGTGCCGGGAGCGCGAACGCGTCCCGGCACCGGCGGCAGCGGTGGGAGCAGGTGGGAAACAGGTCGGAGCAGGGGCCTCAGTCGGCCGCCGGCCCCGCCAGGTGGGCGGTGAGCCACACCAGGGTGTCCGGGATCATCTTCTTGAAGTCCGAGGTCAGGTGCTTGCCGCCGGGCTGCTCGTGGTACTGGAGGTTCACCGGCGGCACCGCCTTCTCCACCCAGCTCTTGACCACCTTGGTCTCGTACGGGTTGGCGCCGCCCGCGGTGACCAGCATGCTCACGTCCGCCTTGCCCTGGGTGACCAGCACGTCCGGGTTGTTGGCGGCCTTCTCCGCGTCGTGGCCCTTCCACAGCCCCGAGTCCGGTATGAAGTAGCCGTCGATCGGCACCGCGGCCTTGTAGACCTGCGGGTACTGGAGGGCGAGCTTGGCGCTGCAGAAGCCGCCGGTGGAGGCGCCCATCACGCCCCAGCCGTCGCGGCCCTTCACGGTGCGGAAGTTGGCGCGGACGAAGTCCGGGAGGTCCTCGGCCATCCAGGTGGCCATCTTGGCCTGGCCCGGGATGTCGGAGCAGTCCAGCGCGTTCTTCTCGTCGCCGTTGAAGTTCTGCACCGGCATGATCATGATGAACGGGTGGGACTTGCCCTCCTTGACCAGCCGCTCGTTCTCCTCCTGGATCGGCAGCTGGTTGTCGGTCCAGGTGTTGTAGCCGTTGCTCTGGCCGCCCGCGAACAGGGTGAGCACCGGGAAGCCGGTCTTGGCGAACTTGGGGTCGTTGTACTCGGGCGGCAGCCAGACCCAGACCTGGCCGGTGACGCCGGACTTCGCGCCGGTCACCTTGGTCATCATGATCGGGCCGGCGCCGGTGTCCCGGGACTTGCTGAGGGCGGCGGCGGGCCCGGTGGGCATCAGCACCTTGCCGGAGGCGGCGGCCGGGGTCGCGCTGCCGGTCGCGGGCTGGCCGGTGCCGGTGGTGCTCGGGCTGCCCGACGAGCTGCCGCCGGTCGCGCCGGCGCTCGCCGTGGCGCTGTCCCCCTTCCCACCGCCGGAACTCCCGCAGGCCGCGAGCGAGGCGGCCAGGGCGAGCACGGCGGCGCCGGACAGGACGGCGCGGGAACGGGACGACTGCCTAAGCACGGTGAGGACTCTCCGACCGATGTCGCGCCCGGTCCGTGACCGGGCGGCGGCCCCCCGGTGGGGCCGGACATGCCCGAGGGCACAGCGCTGGCGCGTCCCCCGGAGTGATGGCGCGCCGCCCCTTCGCGGGGGTGCGCCTTCCTGCGATCTTATGACGTAGGCCGGGGTGGCCCGGTTGCGCGGTGGCCACCGGAAATCCAATGTTTGTTCGCGATCAGGTAAAAGCCTTCACCCGTCCCCCCGGTCGGCGGGGGCCGGTCGGCGGGGGTGACCGTCGGAGCCCCGTCGAATCGTCCGGATTCTGGTGATTCGACCAGCTCCTCGGCGGCTTCGACCAGTGACGGCGGCCCCCGGATCCGCGAAGATCTCCGGGGCACGCCCAGGCCTTGCCCAGGCTGTGCCCAGGCCATGCCCAGGGCACGCCCAGGCCGGGGCCGACCGGGAACAGTCATCGAGGAGGGTGCCATGAACCAGCGGATCGCCGTCGTCACCGGAGCCGGGAGCGGCGTCGGCCGGGCCGTGGCGGTGGAGCTGGCCGCGGACGGCTGGCGGACGGTGCTGGCCGGCCGCCGGTCCGGGCCGCTGCGGGAGACCGCCGCGCTCTGCACCGGACCGGCCGACGTGGTGCCGACCGACGTCACCGACCCGGCCGCGGTGGACGCGCTGTTCGCCGCGGCCGCCGAGCGCCACGGCCGGGTGGACCTGCTGTTCAACAACGCCGGCGCCTTCGGCCCGGCCGTCCCGGTGGACGAGCTGGCGGTCGAGGACTGGCGGGCCGTGGTCGACCTCAACCTGACCGGCGCCTTCCTCTGCGCCCGGGCCGCGTTCCGGCGGATGAAGGAGCAGGACCCGCAGGGCGGCCGGATCATCAACAACGGCTCGATCTCCGCGCACGTCCCGCGCCCGCACTCGATCGCCTACACCGCGACCAAGCACGCCGTGACCGGCCTGACCAGGTCGCTGTCGCTGGACGGCCGCCCGTACCGGATCGCCTGCGGGCAGATCGACATCGGCAACGCGGCGACCGACATGACGGCGGCGATGGGCGCGGGCGTGCGGCAGGCGGACGGCCGGATCGCCCCCGAGCCGACCATGGACGTGGCCGACGTGGCGCGCACCGTACGGCACATGGCCGGGCTGCCACTGGAGGCCAACGTGCAGTTCGCCACCGTGATGGCGACGGCCATGCCCTACATCGGGCGGGGCTGAACCCCGGCCCGGAGGGCCGCGGGAGGGGCCCCGCCGGTCGATGCCGACGGGGCCCCGGTCCGCTCCGGCCTCACGGCCGCCAGGTGTCGTTCAGCGTGACCGTCCCGCCCGAGGGCACGGTCGCCGTCCGGTTGGCGCCGGACTCCCAGGTCACCGCGCCGCTCGCGTCCTTGCGGACGTACTTGTACTGGAAGGACGTGCCGGCCGGCAGCGCCAGCGCCAGCGACCAGACCGGGTAGCCGGCCGAGGAGAGCGGCAGCGCCTTCGCCGGGTCCCAGCCGCCGAGCGCCGCGGCGTCGCCGACCAGGTAGATGTTCTGCCCGGGCGTGGTGGTCGCGTTGACGTTGAACGAGGCGCCGGAGACGCTCGCGCCGGGCTGGACGTACAGCGCGACCGCGTCGCCCGCGCCGACCGTGGCGGTGAACTGCCCGTCGGCGCCCACCTGGTAGGTCGGGCCGGTGCAGCCGCCGCCCGCCTGCGGGTCGCCGTGCTGGACGTCGCAGTAGGTGCCGGCCGGCAGCCCGGTCTGGAAGGTCCGGGTGATCGCGGCGCCCTCGTGGTTGATCGCGACGTAGCCCTTGCCGCCGCGGCCGAAGGCGATCGCGTTGCCGCCGTTGGACCACCAGTTGCTCACCCCGGTGCCCGCCACCGCGTTGCGGAAGCCGACCATGTTGGCGATCTGCCGCCAGGCGTGGGTGCAGTTCCAGCCGTCCTGGTAGCAGGCGTTGACGGTGCCGCCGTTCGGCGGGCCGTCGTCCTTGTTGGCGAAGGAGTAGCCGGAGTGGACGTTGGGGGCGCCGTACGGCGAGGCCAGCAGGAAGACGTTGGCGAGCGTGTAGGTGTTGCCGTAGGTGGAGTTGAGGGTGGAGCCGTTGCGCTCGGTGTCCCAGTTGTCGACGAAGGTGCGCGCCTGGCCGCTCGGCAGGTAGCCCCAGGAGGCGCCCCAGCCGCTGAGGTTGGCGAGCTTGTCGGTGGTGAACATCCGCTTGAGGTCGGTGCCGGCCCGGAACTCGTCCAGGTCGCCGGTGCCGGTGTACTCGGTGGGCTGGACCGGCTCGCCGGCGCCGTAGATGACCTCCTGGACCCAGTACGCCTTGGGGTTGGCCATCCTGGCCTTGATCGCGGCGAGGTCGGCGGCGGCGATGTGCTTGGCGGCGTCGATCCGGTACCCGTCGACGCCGAGCGAGGCCAGGTCGTCCAGGTAGTGCGCGATGGTGGTCTGGACGTACGCGCTGCCGGTGTCCAGGTCGGAGAGGTTCTCCAGTTCGCAGTTCTGGACGTTGCCGCGGTCCTGGTAGTTGGTGATCGGCTGGCGGCAGCCGTGGAAGTCCTGGTCCTGGTACGTGCCGGGATAGTTGTACTTGGTGTACGCGGTGCCGCCGGTGCCGGTGCCGGAGCCCGCCGACATGTGGTTGACCACCGCGTCGGCTATCACCTTGACCCCGGCCGCGTGGCAGGTGGCGACCATGTTCTTGAAGGACGTGCGGTCGCCGAGCCGTCCGGCGATCCTGTAGCTGACCGGCTGGTAGGAGGTCCACCACTGCGCGCCCTGGATGTGCTCCTGCGGCGGGGAGACCTCGACGAAGCCGTAGCCCTTGGGTCCGAGGGTGGAGGTGCAGGCCTGGGCGACGGAGTCGAAGCGCCACTCGAAGAGGGTGGCGGTGACGTCCTTGCCGTTGGTGGCGGGCGGGGCGGCCTGGGCGGCGGGGGCACCGAGGGAGGTGCCGAGCGAGAGGGCGAGCGCCGCCGAGGCGGCGAGCGCACCGGCCGCGCGGGCGGGCCGGCGGGCGGGGGCGGTGGTGACCACGTCGTCTCCTGGGGGTGGCTGGGGTGGGGCAGCCGGAGGGGGAGCCTGCGGAAGGGCCGCAGGGGGACTGCAGGAAGTTTCTGCAACTTGCCGGAAACTTGCAGCGCCGAACCTAGAGGCACCCGCGGGGGCCGTCAAGACCTTGGTCGAAAGCCCGGGAGAAGCCGAGGAGGAGCCGAGGAGGAGCCGGGGCCGGGCCAGGAGGAGCGGGCACGACAAGGGCCCGGCAGCCGTAGCCGCCGGGCCCCTCACCTGTCCTGGTTCACCGGCCCGTCAGGAGCCGGCCCGGGCTCAGCCGGTCTGGACGGAGGTGTCGTCGATCACGAAGCTGGTCTGGAGCGAGGCGTCCTCGGTCCCGGCGAACTTCACGGTGACCGTCTGGCCCGCGTAGGCCGACAGGTCGAAGGTGCGCTGCTGGTAGCCGGCCGCGGCGTCCACGTTGGAGTAGGTCTTCAGCGCGGTGCCGTTCACCGAGACGGTCAGCTTGTCGTACGCGGTGGTGCCCGACTCGGCGGTGTCGATGTGCAGCCAGAAGCTCAGCGTCGCCTTGCAGCCGGCCGGGATGCTCACCGTCTGCGACAGCGAGTCCGAGTGGGTGGAGCCGTAGCCGTTCAGCCACGCCTTCCAGGAGCCGCTGTGGGCCGCCTGCGAGGCGCTGCTGTCCACCACGCCGCTCGACGCGGTCCACGGCGTGGCCGTGCCCGACTCGAAGCCCTCGTTGCCCAGCAGCTGGGCCGGGGTGCAGCCGCCGCCACCGGTGGAGACGGTCCAGGTGAAGCTGGTCGTACCGGTCTTGCCGGCCGAGTCCTTCGCCGTGACGGTCACGTTGTAGGTGCCCGCGGTGGAGGCGGTGCCGGTGATCGCGCCGGTGGAGGCGTTGATCGACAGGCCGGTGGGCAGGCCGGTGGCCGAGTAGGTCAGCGGGGCGGTGCCACCGGTGGCCTTGATCGCCAGGTTGACCGCGCCGCCGACGGCGGTGGACTGGTTGCCCGGGTTGGTGACGGTGACGCCGCCCGGGTTGGGCGCCGTGCCGACGTTGACGCCCGCCCAGGCGGTGCCGACCGCGGCCAGCTCGGCGCTGCCGGCCCCGTACAGGTCGGTGGCCGCCTTCTCCGTCGCGGTGCGCGCCGCGGCGTAGTTGGTGCTGGAGGTCATGTAGGTGGTCAGCGCGCGGTACCAGACGGCCGCCGCCTTGTCCCGGCCGATGCCGGTGACCGCGATGTTGCCCTGGGTCGGCGAGTCGTAGTTGACGCCGTTGATGGTCTTCGCGCCGCTGCCCTCGGACAGCAGGTAGAAGAAGTGGTTGGCGACGCCGGACGAGTAGTGGACGTCCTTGTTGCCGACGGTGGAGGACCAGTAGTCGGCCGAGGCGCCGTCCTTGGACGGCTTGTCCATGTAGCGCAGCGGGGTGCCGTCCCCGTTGATGTTGATCAACTCACCGATCAGGTAGTCGGGGTTGTCGGTCGGGATGTTGGCGTAGAACTCGACCATCGTGCCGAAGATGTCCGAGGTGGCCTCGTTGAGGCCGCCGGACTCGCCGGAGTAGGTCAGGTTGGCGGTGGCCGCGGTGACGCCGTGGCTCATCTCGTGGCCCGCGACGTCCAGCTCGGTCAGCGGCGCGGTGTTGTTGCTGCCGTCGCCGTACGTCATGCAGAAGCAGGAGTCGTCCCAGAACGCGTTCACGTAGTTGTTGCCGTAGTGGACGCGGCTGTAGGCGCCGACACCGTCGTTGCGGATGCCGTTGCGGCCGAAGGTGTTCTTGTAGTAGTCCCAGGTGGCCGCGACGCCGTAGTGGGCGTCGACCGCGGCGGACTCGCCGTTGTTGACGGTGCCGTCGCCCCAGGTGTCGGTGGACTTGCTGTACAGCGTGCCGGTGCCCGAGGTCCCGTGGTTCAGGTTGGTGGTGTACATCCCACCGCGGGTGCCGTCCTTCAGCTGGTACGACGAACCCGACTGGGTGGTGCCGATGGTGACGTTGCCGACGAAGACGCCCTTGCCGGAGCCGGTCTCGATGCCGTCCCACTGCTGGATGACCTGGCCGCTGGTGGCGTCGGTGACGACGTGCATCTTGCTCGGGGTGCCGTCGGACTTGGTCGAGGAGACGACGGTCTCCCAGGCCAGCCGGGGGCTGTTGTCCGCGGCCCAGACCACCAGGCGCGGCGCGGTGTCGACCGCGGTGCCCTGCTCGGCGGCGAGCGCGGCGGTCTGCGCGGCCGGGGCGGCCAGCTTCGGCGTGGTGCTGACACCGCTCAGCGGGGCGGTGCTGGCCCGGTCAACGCTCTTGGTCGCACCGGTGGGCGCCTGGTGCACCACCAGGTCCCCACCCAGGACGGGCAGTCCGTTGAGGGTGCGCTCGTACCGCAGGTGGCGGGTGCCGTCCGCGTCCTGGAAGACGTCCTTGGTGACCAGCTTCTCCTCACCGCTCAGCCCGAGGCTCTGGGCGAGGCTGGTGGTCTGCTGGTTCGCGGCGGAGATCAGCTGGGCGCGGTTCGCCTGCTGGGCCGCGACGGCGGCCGGCGCGTCCGGCGTGGCCGCCTGGGCGATCACCGGTATGCCGGTGACCAGCAGCGCGGTGGAGGCGGCCATGACAACCGCCGCCTTCCGTGCGTGAGCGTAACGGGACATGCGGACTCCTTTTCCGACCGGCGCTGGGTCGCGCACGGTGGAGAGAAACCTGGGCCGCGGGGTCGCGGCGCAGTGGGGGCCCCCGCCGGGTGCGACGGGAGTGCGGATGCGGTGCTCACAACTCGTTGCAGGGTCGGACGCGCTGCACCTGAACTGGAACAGCTGCACCGGGGGGTGGGGTCCCCTCGTCTACAGCCGGGGGAATCGTGGCAGCAAACGAGCCGTTAATGACAGATGCATGCCACGGATTGGCCGATTCATTACCGAAACCGTATGGAGGGCGCTCCGTCAGTTGTGTTACCCCACGACGAACTCGTGAACACGGTTTTCATGGCCCCGGACAAAGTTCGATCACCACCGGCAGTCGGTGACCAGCACTCAGGGCCGGTTCCGGCCCCGGCGGGTGGCCGACAGCGCCCGGCAGAGCCGGCACGTCACAGTTCCGGCCGTGCCATCAACGGTTTCCGGCCATCGTGCGTCCGGAACGCAACCGTGTCCCCGCCGACCGCGACCGGGCCTCGTACCACCTGAACAGTGGTACGGGGCCCGGGAGTTGTCGGGGTGTACGAATCAGTGTCGGACGGGTCGGCACCGGACGAGCCGGTGCCGACCGGTCGGCGACGGCGGGTCAGCGCTGGACGAACACCGCCACGGTGCGGCCCGGCACGGTGAAGGTGCCGGTCGCGGCGTCGAAGCCGGACCGCTGCACCACCCGGTCCGCCCCGCCCGCCTGGACGGGGTGCAGCGCCTGGCCGGTGCCCTTCAGCGCCGGCACGGTCTGCGCCTGCGCCGTGGGCGTGGCGTTGAAGACCACCGTGACGCCCTTCTCCGCCCCCGGCAGCCCGGTGCCGTCCAGGTGCAGGGTGATCACCCCGGGCGTCTCACCGGCGGTGCCGGAGAGCGGGTAGGAGAGCCGCTGCTGGACGGCGGCCAGGCTCGGCAGCGAGAACAGCGGCGAGGACTGCTTGATCCGCAGGAACTCCTGGTACTGCGCCGAGGCCGACCGGATGTCCGCCGCGCCGACGGTCAGCTCCGGGTTCGCCAGCAGGGACCGGGCGGCCGGCCACTGCTCCTGGTTGTCCTTCGCCATCGGCAGGCCGCGGCCCCAGCCGTTGCCCTGGGCCGGGTCCCAGTGGATCGCGTTGAACCAGTCCCCCGAGTCGTAGGAGTTGGAGTCGAGCGACTTGGAGCGCAGCAGGTCGCTGCCGGCCTGGGCGAAGCCCGCGCCCTGGGTGAGCGCGGTCAGCGAGAGCCCGAGCGCCTGCATCCGGGCCCGGTCGGCGGGCGCGGTGCCGGTCGGCAGCTTGTACGCGAGCGCGTCGAAGAGGTCGGTGTTGTCGTGGGCGTCCACGTACTCCACCGCCTCGCCGGGCTTGGCCGCGTACCCGGTCGGGGCGCCGTTGTAGTCGACCTGGGCGCCGGTGACGGGCTTTCCGGAGCTGTCGGTGAAGGAGTAGCCGGCCAGGTTGCCGGTCAGCCCGACCTTCAGCTGGTCCATCTGGTGCAGCAGCCGGGCCTTCTGCTCCTCCGGGGTGCCGTTCGCGGCCGAGCCGTTCGGGTCGGTGTACAGGCCCGAGGCGAAGCCCTGCTGCGGGGCGGAGTTCAGCATGAAGTTGCCGCCGCGGGCGGCGTCCCGGATCCGGTCGTCGAAGGTGGCGATGCCGGTGCCGGCCATGTTCTGCTGGGTGGCCTGCTCGAACCGGGCGTTGTTCGCGACGGCGCCGAAGTTCCAGCCCTCACCGTAGAGGAACACGTTCTTCCCGTCCACGCCGTCCGAGTCCGGCGTCATCTTCCGCAGCGCGGCCTGCACGTCCAGCATGGTGGACTTCGGGTCCAGGCCCATCAGGTCGAAGCGGAAGCCGTCCACCTTGTACTCGCGGGCCCACAGCGTCACCGAGTCGACCACCAGCCGGTTCATCATGGCGTGCTCGGGCGCGGTGTCGGCGCAGCAGCTGTCCGCCGTCACCTTGCCGTCGGCGTCCAGCCGCTGGTAGTAGCCGGGAACCACCTTGTCCAGCACCGAGTGCTCGGCCTGGCCACTGGCGGCGGTGTGGTTGTAGACCACGTCGAGCACCACCCGCAGCCCGGCCGCGTGCATCGCCTGCACCATCTGCCGGAACTGCACCGTGCGGGCGACCCCGTTCGGGTCGGTGGCGTACGAGCCCTCCGGCACGTTGTAGTGCAGCGGGTCGTAGCCCCAGTTGTACGCGTCGTCGGCGGCCACGGCCGCCACGCACTCCTGCTGCTTCGGGCCGTCCGCCGGAAGGGACTTGAGGTCGCAGGCCGGCAGCTTCTGGTCGGCCCGGTTCTCCCGGACGGTGGCGATGTCGAAGGTCGGCAGCAGGTGGACCGTGGTCACCCCGGCCTTGGCCAGGTCCCGCAGGTGCCGCATGCCGGCCGAGTCCGACTCGGTGAACGCCAGGTAGGTGCCGCGCTCGGCGGCCGGAACGGTGGGGTCCTCCACCGAGAAGTCCCGGACGTGCAGTTCCTGGATCTGCTGCTGGGCCGGCGGGACGGCCTGCGGGCGGGCGTGGTCGTCCCAGCCCGCGGGCTTGAGCGCCTTGGCGTCGAGGTCGGCGACCAGGCTGCGCCGGGAGTCGGTGGACAGCGCCACCGAGTACGGGTCGGTGACGGTGTTGACCACCAGCTGCTGGGTGGACGGCGCCCAGACCTTCACCTGGTACAGGTAGTACCTGCCGTCCAACTCGCCCTTGTCGCGGACGACTTCCCAGACGCCGGTCTCGTCGTCGAGCTTCAGCGGCAGCGTCTTCGGGGTGCCCCCGGTGGCGCTGTCGAAGACCTGGACGGAGACCTCCTGCGCGGTCGGTGCCCAGAGCGACAGCGCCACCTTGCCGTTGTAGTAGGCCGGGCCGAAGTCGACCTTGCCGGTCCGCCCGGCGTACAGGTCGTCCAGCACGCCCGGGGTCTGCACCCCGGTGCCGGCCAGGACGGCGCCGCTGGGCAGGTGTTCGGTGAACAGCAGCTGGCCGCGGAGCGCGGCCGGGACGCGGGCGGCGTCCCTGGGGTCCACGGTGAAGGCCCGGTAGCCCGCCAGGTGCGGGTACTCGGCCTTCTGGGCGTCGGTCAGCCCGCCCTTGGCCGGGGTGAGCCGCAGCCACTTGCCGGGCTTGGTCAGCGCGCCCCTGTCGGCCCGGATGCCGCCCTCGGGGTCGTAGACCAGCTGGGCGCTGGTGCCGCCGGCCAAGGCGTCGTCGCCCGCGCCGTAGTTCGCCGGGACGACGACGGTCCTCGCGTCGATCCACTGGGCCTTGGCGCCGGCGAGGTCGATCTGCGAGGAGGCGGCCGGGTTCTGCGGCAGCAGGTAGCCCTCGCGGCCGCCGAGCACCCAGACCTCCCTGCCGTTGACGGCGAGGTCCAGCGACTGGTCGGCGGGCAGGTCCTTGTCGTTGCCCTTGTGCAGGATGTAGCTGAGGCTGGTCGCCCCGGGGGCGAGCGGCACCTCGAAGACGGCGCCGAAGGCGTCGCGGCGGGCCGGGGTCAGCGGCTTGCCCCAGTCGGTCGGGGTGGCGGCGCCGGTCCAGTCGTGCAGGCCCCAGCCGTCGTAGTCGCCGTCGGCCCGGTTGTAGTGGATGACGGCGGTGTTCGCCGGCTGGCCAGGACCGGTCGACCCAGCCGGCGGCCCCGGGTCGGCGGTGCGCACCGCCGGGTCGCCCTGCCGGAGCCACACCTCGCCGGTGCTGCCGACGTCGAGGTGCCGGTCGGCGTCGACGTCCTTGACGCCGTCCTTCTCCACGATGAAGCCGACGTCCGAGGCGCCGGGCTTGAGCTTCACGTACGCGAAGGCGCCGTACGCGTCCCGCCCGGTGAAGGCGTGCCCGGCCGGCCACGGGGTGGCCTCGCCGTCGGCGAGGTCGCCCCAGGCGTAGAGGTTCCAGCCGTCGTAGTCGCCGTCCGGCCGGTTGTAGTGGACGACGGCGTACGGGCGGGAGCCGGCGGTGGGCGCGGGCTTGGGCGCGGGGGTGCCGGTGGTGAAGCTCGCGGTGGCGGAGCGCAGGTGGCCGCTGGAGTCCCGGACGACGGCCTTGTAGCGGACCACCGTGCCGGGGGCGACGGCGGCCAGGTCCTGGGTGACCTTGTACCCGCCGTTGTCGGCGGTGCCCAGGGTCTGCCAGGGCCCGTTGCCGATCTGGGCGGCGAAGCTCACCCGGTTGAAGCCGCCGTCCGTGGTGGCGCCGACCGTGACGAGCCCGGTCGAGCCGTCCGCGGGCGGCTGCACCGAGAGCTGGGGCGCGGCGGCCACCGGCGCGAGCCGGCCGCCCGCCTTGAGGACGAGCGAGGACAGCGCGGGCACGGTGACCGTCACCTTGCGGTCGACGCCGCTGGTGACGCGGGCGCCCGCCGCCGGGTAGACCGGGTCGAAGCCCATCCCCGCCGAGAAGGTGTCCAGGGTGACGGTCTTCGCCTCGGCGGCGTTGTTGACCGCGACCAGGTACTCGACCTGCTGCCCGGCGTCGATCCGGGAGAAGGCGTACACGCCGGCGCCGTCGGCGGCGTACCGCTCGATCTGGGCGCCGTCGGCCAGAGCCGGGTTGTCGCGGCGCAGCTTGGCCAGTCCGGCGATGCCCTGGTAGAGCTCGCCGCCCTGCCCGTACCGGTCGGCCGGGCCGGAGGGGCCGCCGAGCACCCGGTCGCCGTTGTAGGAGGCCGTCTTCGAGGCGAACAGGTCCTGCCGGGCGTCCTTGTCGCCGCCCGCGCCGGTGAAGCCCTGCTCGTCGCCGTAGTAGACGACGGGCTGGCCACGGGTGAGGAACTGCAGCTCGTTGCCGAGCCGGTCCTTCCTGAGCAGGGTGGCGTCGTCGGCGCCCGGGTTGTCGGCGAGCAGGAAGGAGCCGAAGCGGCCCATGTCGTGGTTGCCGAGGAAGGTGGGCAGCTCGTACGCGTCGGTGTCGGCGCTGGTGTAGCGGTAGTCCTGGGCGTAGACGTCGGCGAGGCCGCGCGCCGAGCCGCCCTGCGAGACGTAGGAGCGGGCCGCGCCCTGGAACGGGAAGTCCAGGGTGGCCTGGAGCCTGCCCTTGGTGACGTACGGCGAGGTGACCGCCGGGTCGCCGGAGTAGACCTCGCCGAACATGAAGAACTTCTTGTTGCCCTGCTTGGCGGCGAAGTCCTTGAGCGCGGGGGCCCACTGCTGCCAGAACGCCATGTTGACGTGCTTGACGGTGTCGATCCGGAAGCCGTCCACGCCGGCGTCCTTGACCCACTGCTGGTAGACCTTCTCGAAGCCCTTCACCACCTTGGGGTTCTGGGTGTCGAGGTCGTCCAGGCCGCTGAAGTCGCCCTCGGTGGCGGACTCGCCGACGAAGGTCGAGTCGCCCCGGTTGTGGTAGAGCGCCGGGTCGTTGAGCCAGGACGGGGTCTTGGCCGCGGCGTCGGCCGGGGTGCGGAAGACCGGGGTGTAGGGGAAGGAGTCCTTGGTGGTCCGCGGCCAGGGGGCGCCCGCGTCGGCGACGGCGGTCTCGTCCACCGGGTTCCCGTCCGCGTCGAGCGTCGGGTAGGCGCCGGCGGAGCGGTAGCCGTACTGCTTCTCGGCGTAGTCGATGACGTCGGCGGTGTGGTTGGTGATGACGTCGAAGAAGACCTTGATGCCGCGGGCGTGCGCCTTGGCTATCAGCTCCTTGAGCTGCTCGTTGGTGCCGAAGTGCGGGTCGACCTGGGTGAAGTCGGTGATCCAGTAGCCGTGGTAGCCGGCCGAGGCGTCGGCCCCGCTGCCCTGCACCGGCTTGTTCTTGAAGATCGGGGCCAGCCAGATCGCGGTGGTGCCGAGGTCCTGGACGTAGTCGAGCCGCTGGATCAGCCCGGCCAGGTCGCCGCCGTGGTAGAAGCCCTTGTCCGCGGGGTCGAAGCCGTTCTCCAGCCGCCCCCCGGTGATGCCTCCGGTGTCGTTGGCGGTGTCGCCGTTGGCGAAGCGGTCGGGCAGGACGAAGTAGAACTGCTCCCGGGTGAGGTCGTGCCGCCCGGCGGTGGCCGCCAGCGCGGCGTCCGAGGGCGGGGCAGGCGGGGCGGCGGCGAGGGCCGCGGGGGCGCCGCCGAGGGTGGCGGCGGTCAGGGCCGCGGCCAGCAGGACGGCCGTGCGGCCCGGGGGTCTGCGGCGGCCAGGGGTTCGTTCGGCAGTGCTCCGTCGGGGGCGGAGCGGGGCATCGGCCACTGAGGGCTCCCTTAGGGGGAAGGGGCGATCGATTTCCCAGGAAGCTAGCGGCCTGCAATATGTTTCAGCAAGATGCAGAAATCGTTTCGTCGCCGGAAGTTCCAGCTGGAGGACCGTCTCCGACCACCCCGATTACTCCCCTGGAGCGACGCGCGTGACAATGGGACGTATGTCCGTCCCACCGGTATGCACCCAACCCCCGAGCACCCCCTACCCCGGTGGGCGCCGGCCCCTACCCCTCAAGGGGGACAGCCGGTGAAGAATCCACTTCCAGAGGATGAGCAGACGGCTACGAGCGGTCTGGCAGACTTGCCGTCCATGGGGGAACCGACCGAGATCCAGCGAGGCGACGCCCGGCGCGCCGACGCGGCCAGCGGTGGCGGTTCCGAAGCAGCGAAGGCCGTCCCCGGCCGCCTGCCCGATGGAGCCACCCGTGCCGCCCAGTCCCGTACCGCCGCCCTGCGCAGCCGCGTCAGCGCCCAGCGCCGCTCACCGGCCAGGCCGCGGATCTGGTTCGAGCTGGCGCTGATCGGGATCAGCTACTGGGTCTACTCGATCGTGCGCAACGCGGTTCCCGAACAGGAAGCGATAGCCCAGAAGCACGCGAGCTGGATCTGGGACCTGGAGCACCACCTCGGCATCGCCGTCGAGCGCTCGATCAACCACGCCGTGGACAGCGTCGGGTGGCTCATCACGGGGATGAACTACTACTACGCGACCCTGCACTTCGTGATCACGATAGGCGTGCTGGTCTGGCTCTACCGCAGCCACCCCGGGCGCTACGTCGCGGCCCGCACGGTGCTGTTCGTGACCACCGGGATCGCGCTGGTCGGCTTCTACTTCTTCCCGCTGGCCCCGCCCCGGCTGATGACCGACGGCGGCTTCATCGACACCGTGAAGGTCCACGGCACCTGGGGCTCGATGGCCTCCGGGCCCGCCGCGCACGTCTCCAACCAGTACGCGGCCATGCCCTCGATGCACATCGGCTGGTCGATGTGGTGCGGCCTGGCGATCTTCTTCCTGGCCCGCCGCACCTGGGTCAGGGTGCTCGGCCTGATGTACCCGGCCGCCACCCTGGTGGTGATCGTCTCCACCGCCAACCACTTCTGGATGGACGCCGTCGGCGGCGAGCTCTGCCTGATGGTGGGCTTCCTCACCGCCCGCTGGATGTACCACGAGTGGGTCTACCGGCTGCCGAAGGTGCCCGCCCGGGAGACGCCGGCCGACCGGCCGATCACCGTCCCGGAGCAGTGGAGCGAGCCCGCGGTCAGCAGCGCGCGCCGCTAGCGCCCGTCTTCGAAGGGGCCCCGACCGGGGCCCCTTTCGCGTACCCCGGGCGGGCCGTCCCCGGGGGCGGCCCCGGTCAGTCGGCGCCGTAGAACAGCCGGTCCACCACCGCCCGGGCCCGCCGGGTGGTCCGCCGGTAGTCGTCCAGCAGCTCGCCGCTGTGCCCGGAGCCGTACCCGAGGTAGCGGGCCACCCCCGCCAGCTCCCGGGCCTCCCCCGGGAAGCTGTCCCCGGGCCGCCCTCGCACCAGCATCACCGCCGCCCGCACCCGGGAGGCCAGCACCCACGCCGTGTCCAGCACCTCGGCGTCCTCCGGCTCGACCAGCCCGGCCTCCGCGGCCGCGGCCAGCGCCGCCCTGGTCCGGGTGGTGCGCAGGGCCGGCAGCTCGTACCCGTGCCGGAGCTGCAGCAGCTGCACCGTCCACTCGACGTCCGCCAGCCCGCCCCGGCCGATCTTGGTGTGGGTGGTCGGGTCGGCCCCGCGCGGCAGCCGCTCGGCCTCGATCCGCGCCTTGATCCGGCGGATCTCCACCAGGTCCCGCTCCGGCACCCCGCCGCCGGGGTAGCGCAGCGGGTCGATCAGCTGCCGGAACCGCGCGCCCAGCTCCTCGTCCCCGGCCACCGGTTCGGCCCGCAGCAGCGCCTGGCTCTCCCAGGCGTGCGACCAGCGCCGGTAGTACGCCGCGTACGAGGCCAGGGTGCGCACCAGCGGGCCGCTGCGGCCCTCCGGCCGCAGGTCGGCGTCGACCAGCAGCGGCGGCTCGGTGGACGGCGCGCCCAGCTGGGCGCGCAGCTCGTGGCAGACCGCCTGGGCGGCCCGGGCGGCCGCCTCCTCCAGCGAGCCGAGCAGCGGCTCGTGGACGAAGAGCACGTCCGCGTCCGAGCCGTAGCCCAGTTCGTGGCCGCCGAAGCGGCCCATCGCGATCACCGCGATCCGGGTCGGCAGGTCCCCGTGCTCGGCCTCCCAGCCGGCCACGCAGGCGCGCAGCGCGCCGCCCAGGGTGGCGGCGTTGAGCGCGGTGAGCGCCTCCCCGGCGGTGTCCAGCGCCTCGGCCGGGTCCTCCCCGAGCCGCCCGAGCACGTCCGCGGCGGCGGTGCGGAACAGCTCGCGGCGGCGCACCGAGCGGGCGGCGGCCACCGCGGCGTGGGTGGACCCGGCCCGGCCGACGGCGGCCAGTATCTCCGACTGCAGCGCCGCCCGGCCGCGCGGTTCCAGGCCGTGCGGGTCGCCCAGCATGGCCACCGCCTCGGGGGCGCGCAGCAGCAGGTCGGGGGCGAGCCGACCGGCCGACAGCACCCGGGCCAGCTGTTCGGCGGCGGCGCTCTCGTCCCGCAGCAGCCGCAGGTACCAGGGGGTGCGGCCGAGCGCGTCGGAGACCTGGCGGAAGTTGAGCAGCCCGGCGTCCGGGTCCGCGGACTCGGCGAACCAGCCGAGCAGCACCGGCAGCAGGGTGCGCTGGATCGCCGCCTTGCGGCTCACCCCGGAGGCGAGCGCGCTGAGGTGCCGCAGCGCGGCGGCCGGGTCCGCGTAGCCCAGCGCCTCCAGCCGGGCCCGGGCCGCCTCCGGGCTGAGCCCGGTGGCGCCCGGCGGCAGTTCGGCGACGGCGTCGAGCAGCGGCCGGTAGAACAGCTTCTCGTGCAGCCGCCGGACCTCCATCGCGTGCCGCTTCCACTCGCGCTGCAGCGCGGCCACCGGGTCGGCGCGGGTGTCGTCGTTGATCAGCGCCGCCAGTGAGCGGGCCAGCCGGCGCAGGTCCTCGGCCCCGGTGGGCATCAGGTGGGTGCGGCGCAGCCGGTACAGCTGGATGCGGTGCTCCAGCGAGCGCAGGAAGCGGTACGCGGCGTCCAGCGAGGCGGCGTCCGCCCGGCCGACGTAGCCGCCCCGGGAGAGCGCGGCCAGCGCCTCCAGGGTGTTGCCGCTGCGCAGCGCCGGGTCGGTGCGGCCGTGCACCAGCTGGAGCAGCTGGACGGAGAACTCGACGTCGCGCAGCCCGCCCGGGCCGAGCTTGAGCTGGCGGTCCAGCTCGGTGGCCGGGATGGAGTCGATCACCCGGCGGCGCATCTGCTGCACGTCGGCGACGAAGTTCTCCCGGGCGGCGGCCTGCCAGACCATCGGGGCGAGCGCCGCCACGTACGCGGCGCCGAGCTCCGCGTCCCCGGCGACCGGGCGGGCCTTGAGCAGCGCCTGGAACTCCCAGGTCTTGGCCCAGCGCTGGTAGTAGGCGAGGTGGCTGGCCAGGGTGCGCACCAGTGGGCCGTTGCGGCCCTCGGGGCGCAGGTTGGCGTCCACCGGCCAGATGGTGCCCTCGCCGGTGGTGTCCGCGCACAGCCGGGTGAGGGCGGCGGCCAGCCGGGTGGCGGCCTTGAGCGCCTCGTGCTCGTCCACGCCCTCGCGCGGCTCGGCGACGAAGACCACGTCCACGTCCGAGACGTAGTTGAGCTCGCGGCCGCCGCACTTGCCCATGCCGATCACGGCGAGCCGGCAGGCCGCGGCCGCCTCCGGGTCCTGCTCGGCGGCGAGGTCCAGGGCGGTCTGGAGGGTGGCGCCGGCCAGGTCGGCGAGTTCGGCGGCGGTCTGCGCGAGGTCGGTGGTGCCGGTGAGGTCGCGGGCGGCGATGGCGAGCAGGCAGCGGCGGTAGGCGACGCGCAGCGCGTTCGCGGGGCCGAGGGTGTCGTCCCGGACGCCCTCGGCGAGGGAGCGGCGGAAGTCCTCCGGGCCGGGGTGCATGTCGCGCAGTTCGAAGGTGACCAGCACGTGCCAGTCGTGCGGGTGCCGGGCCAGGTGGTCGCCGAGCGCGGTGGAGACGCCGAGCACGCCGAGCAGCCGGTCGCGCAGCGGCTTGGAGGTGGTGAGGGTGTCGCGCAGGGTGTGCCGGTCGGCCTCGTCGGCGGCCTCCAGCAGCCGGGACAGGCCGAGCAGCGCGAGGTCGGGGTCGGCGGTGGCGCCGAGCGCGTCCAGCAGCACGGGGTCGTCGGCCAGGCCCTCCAGCCCGGGGCCCTCCAACAGCCGCACCGCCCGCGCCGGGTCGGTGAACCCGCGCCGGACCAGCCGGTTCTCCGGCCGGCTGACCCGGCTCCCGGCCCGCTGCTCCTCCACCGCCATCGGCCCCTCCATCCGTCCGCCCAGGGGCCCGTCCGGCCCTGGCAGGTCCGTTCGGGCCCTAGCAGGTTACGCGCCCCGGCACCCCGTCGCCGGACGCGACCGCCCGCCGCCGTCGGCGTGACCTCGGCCCCGCCGTGCTCGTTCACCCGGGCGCCGCCCCCGTCCCCCGCCCCCGTCCCCCGCCCCCGGAGCGCCGATGCCCACGACCGGCCCCAGCCGCCTGCCCTCGCTCACCGGGCTGCGCTTCTGGGCCGCCCTGCTGGTGGTGCTCTACCACCTCTCCCGCAAGGTGGGCGAGGTGCCGCTGCTCAGCCCGCTCGCCTGGTACGGCCGTTCGGGCGTGACGTTCTTCTTCGTGCTCTCCGGTTTCGTGCTGGCCTGGACGTACGGGGCCTCGCCCGCCCGGCCGTTGGTCTTCGCCCGCCGCCGGTTCGCCCGGATCTGGCCGCTGCACGTGCTGACCACCGCGCTGTCCCTGGGCGCGGACGCGGCGATCGGCGCGGTGCTGCCGGTGGCGGCGGCGCTCTGGTCGCTGGCGCTGGTGCACCCGTGGGCGCTGCCCACCCTGTACGGCGGCAACCCGGCCTCCTGGTCGCTGGGCGCCGAGGCCTGGTTCTACCTGCTGTTCCCGCCGCTGCTGCGCCTGCTGGCCCCGCGCCGGCGCGCCTGGCTGCCGCTCGCGGCCCTGTGCGCCGTGCTCGGCCCGGTGCTGTGGGCGGCCGGTGCCCTGCTGCCCGCCGACCCGACGGTGCGCGGCTGGCTGCTGGACTACCTGCCGCCGGCCCGGACCCCGCAGTTCGTCCTGGGCGTGGTCACCGGCCTGGCCGTGCGGCACGGCGTGCTCCCCCGGGTGCGCCTCCTGCGGCCGGGGCTCCTCCCGGCGGCCGCCGCCGTGCTGCTCTTCCACGTCCTGCTGGTCCCCTGGCACGCCGCCGTCCCGGACTCCTCCTGGTACGGCCCGTACAGCGCCTCCCAGTTGCTGTCCGCACCACTGTTCGCCGCCCTGCTGGCGGCCGCCGCCCGGTGCGACGCCGCCGGGGCCCCGCCCCGGCTGCTGGCGGGCCGGACGGCCGTACGGCTCGGCGAGTGGTCGTACGCCTGGTACCTGGTGCACGAGATCGGCGTCCGCTGCTGGCTGGCCGTCCAGGGCCGCCCGGCGCCGGGGGCCGCGACGCTCGGCGTCTGGCTGCTGCTGGCGGGCGGCTCGCTGGTGGCCGCGGGGGCCCTGTACCGCTGGGTGGAGCGCCCCTGCGAGCGGCTGCTGCGCGGCGCCCCGCGGGGCCGGGACGCGGCGGCGCCGCTGCCGCCCCGCGCGGTGCGGGTGGTGCGGCAGCGGCGCCGTGGCCGGACGGTGGATCAGCCCTCGGCGGATCAGCCCTCGGTGGAGCCGTCCAGGTTGACGTAGGCGTAGAAGACGCCCAGGTCGTAGCCGTCCTTGTCGGTGTCGAACAGCACCTTGATGTCGGTGTCGCCGTTGCGCAGGAACGGCGAGATGTCCCAACGGTTGGAGTCGTAGCCGAAGTTGTTGCGGTTGTACGGGGTGCGGATGAACTGGTCGGCCGGGGTCAGCTCCTCGATGGTGGAGTTGAACGCGTCGTTGGAGGCGTGGTTGAGGTCCGAGAAGAGCGCCTGCGGGCCGTTGGTGGACTTGATGGCGAGGGTGTCGCCGGTCCACTTGAGGTCGCCGTCGTAGACCACGAAGCCGAGCTTGCCCGCGACCGGGCCGGCGGCGGGGGTCTGCAGCCCGGTGAGGTCGAACTCGCGCGGCGGGCTGTCCGGCAGCTCGACCCGGAAGCCGTCCCACAGGTGGATGTGCCGGTACGGCTTGCAGTCGTTCTCGTACGCGACCACGATCGTCCAGCCGCCCCAGCTGTGCGGCTTCACCACCGAGTCCATGTTGGCGACGGTGTAGGTGCCGTTGCCGGCCTGCCGGACCAGGTCGGTGATGTCGGCGGAGGCCTGGTAGCTGCTCTCCACGTCGGTGGTGATGTAGCCGATCGAGGGCTGGTCGTTGGCGATGTTGCGGTACTGGCCCTCACCCGGGACCTTCAGGTAGACCTCGTCGATCTGGTTCTCCGGCAGCACGACGTCGTCGATGCCGCGGGTGCCGCCCCAGTACAGCCGGGCGTACTTGACCCGGGAGCCGTCGATCAGGCCCAGGTCGGCGGAGCTGGCGGAGTAGATCCCGTCGCCGAGCGGGCCGACCGAGCCCGGGTCGATGTTGATGTACTTCATCTCGTACTTGTTGTTGATCGGCCGGGAGCCGAGGCCCTTGCGGGCGTCCTCGCAGGACGGCTGCTCCGGGTCGAGCGGCGCCTTCGTCTCGTCGCAGGTCATCAGCGAGTTGCTGATCCGGGTGATGGAGCCGTGGAAGTCGCCCTCGAAGCGGGTGGTGAACGGCAGCTGGTTCTCGGCGATCGTGGTGGCCCGCTGCTGCGGGCGGTGCGGCTGCGGCGACTGCAGCGCCTGGAACGACTGGAGCGGGTTCTTCGACTGCAGCGACTGCAGCAGCTCCAGCGGGTTCTTCGGGTGCAGCGGAAGCTGCGGGAGCTGCGAGCTCTGTGAGTTCTGCGAGTTCTGCGGGCTCTGCGAGCTCTGTGGGGCCTGCGAGTTCTGCGAGCTCTGCGGGTACTGCGCACCCGCGTTCGCACCGGTGCCCGTACCCGAACCGCGGGCGTCGGCGACGGTCGGGACGGCCAGCAACTGGCCCGCGACGGCGGCCACGGCGGCACCCACGACGCAGGTCCGGCGGACGAGCAGTCGGGTGGCGGCGGCGCGACTGACGGAGGAGGTCATGTGATCCTCTTTCAGGATGAAACGGACATTCAGACCCCATCGGACCATGACACCCGGTCATACAAGCTTCACATTCCGCCACCGCGACCGGCGATCCGTCGCAGATCCACTCCATAGGACGGCCCGCCGTCGTCCCTTCGGGCGACAGCGGGCCGGAAACGGTTTGAGCGGCCGTCAGCCGCTCACAGCACCTGGAGGTTCTTCCGCAGCTCGAACGGGGTGACCTCGGAGCGGTACTCCTCCCACTCCTTGTGCTTGTTGCGCAGGAAGAAGTCGAAGACGTGCTCGCCGAGGGTCTCGGCGACGAGTTCGCTGCGCTGCATCAGGTCGATGGCCTCGCCGAGGTTCTGCGGCATCGGCTGGATGCCGAGGGCGCGGCGCTCGGAGTCGGTCAGCGCCCACACGTCGTCGTCGGCGCCGGGCGGGAGCTCGTAGCCCTCCTCGATGCCCTTCAGGCCGGCCGCGAGGGTGACGGCGTAGGCGAGGTACGGGTTGCAGCCGGTGTCCAGGGAGCGGACCTCGATCCGGGTGGAGCCCTGCTTGCCCGGCTTGTACATCGGCACCCGGATCAGCGCCGAGCGGTTGTTGTGGCCCCAGCAGATGTACGAGGGCGCCTCGCCGCCGGCCCCGGCGGTGCGCTGGGAGCCGCCCCAGATCCGCTTGTAGGAGTTCACCCACTGGTTGGTGACGGCGGCCGTCTCGGCGGCGTGCTTCAGCAGCCCGGCGATGAAGGACCGGCCGACCTTGGAGAGCTGGTACTCGGCGCCGGACTCGTGGAAGGCGTTGCGGTCGCCCTCGAACAGCGAGACGTGGGTGTGCATGCCGCTGCCGGGGTGCTCGGAGAACGGCTTGGGCATGAAGCTCGCGTGCACGCCCTGCTCCAGCGCGACCTCCTTCATGACCAGCCGGAAGGTCATGATGTTGTCGGCGGTGGAGAGCGCGTCGGCGTAGCGCAGGTCGATCTCCTGCTGGCCGGGGGCGCCCTCGTGGTGCGAGAACTCGACCGAGATGCCCATCGACTCCAGCATGGTGATCGCCTGGCGGCGGAAGTCGTGGCCCACCCCGCGCGGGGTGTGGTCGAAGTAGCCGGACTGGTCGGCGGGGATCGGCGGGGTGCCGTCGCCGGGCAGGTTCTTCAGCAGGAAGAACTCGATCTCCGGGTGTGTGTAGAAGGTGAAGCCCTGCTCGGAGGCCTTCTCCAGGGTGCGCTTGAGCACGAACCGGGGGTCGGCGAAGGAGGGCGAGCCGTCCGGCATCAGGATGTCGCAGAACATCCGGGCGGTGCCCGGGGTCTCCGAGCGCCACGGCAGGATCTGGAAGGTGGTCGGATCCGGCTTGGCGATCATGTCGGACTCGTACACCCGGGCGAACCCCTCGATCGCCGAGCCGTCGAACCCGATGCCCTCCTCGAAGGCCTGCTCCAGCTCGGCCGGCGCCACCGCGACCGACTTCAGGAAGCCGAGCACGTCGGTGAACCACAGCCGGACGAACCGGATGTCACGCTCTTCGAGCGTCCGAAGCACGAACTGCTGCTGCTTGCCCATGGGGACAGTCTCACCTCTGCTCTTTACGCTCGTGTTACGCCCCGGAGGCCGTGGAAAGACCTCGTAAAGCGGTTGCCCCCATCATGGCCGATCCCCGCCCGGCCCGGCAGTGCCGACCCCCGCCGCCGGCTCCCGCCCAGGACATCGCGTCAGTTAGACGATTACACTCGGGGCATGCCCAATCTCCGTCTCGCCCTGTGCCAGACCGACCCCTGGGTCGGCGACCTCGCCCGCAACGGCGACGAGGTGGTGCGCCGGACCAAGCAGGCCGCGGAGGCCGGCGCGCAGCTGGTCGCCTTCCCCGAGATGGCCCTCACCGGGTACCCGGTGGAGGACCTCGCCCTGCGCCACTCCTTCGTCGAGGCCTCCCGCGCCGCGCTGGTCGCCCTGGCCGCCCGGCTGGCGGCGGAGGGGCTGGGCGGGGTCCCGGTGGTGGTCGGCTACCTCGGGCGCTCCGAGCACGCCTCGCCGCGCTTCAACCGCCCGGCCGGCTCCCCGCAGAACTGCGCCGCCGTGCTGCACCGGGGCGAGGTGGTGACCCGCTTCGCCAAGCACCACCTGCCCAACTACGGCGTGTTCGACGAGTTCCGCTGGTTCGTCCCGGGCGACCAGCTGCCGGTGCTGCGGCTGCACGGGGTGGACGTCGCGCTGGCGATCTGCGAGGACATCTGGCAGGACGGCGGCCGGGTCACCGCCGCCCGCGAGGCCGGCGCCGGGCTGCTCCTGGTGGTCAACGGCTCCCCGTACGAGCGGAACAAGGACGACCAGCGGCTGGAGCTGGTGCGGCGCCGGGCCGCCGAGGCGGGCTGCGCCCTGGCGTACGTCAACATGGTCGGCGGCCAGGACGAGCTGGTCTTCGACGGCGACTCGATCGTGGTCGGCGCGGACGGTGAAGTCCTGGCCCGCGCCCCGCAGTTCGAGGAGCACCTGCTGGTGCTGGACCTCGACCTGCCGGCCGCCGCCGGCGACGACACCGACGGCCTGCTGCTCAGCGACGGGCTGCACCTGGTCCGTACCGAGCTGGGCGGCGGGCCGCAGGCCGCGCCCGCCGAACCGCTCACCGCCGGGGTGGCGCCGCGGCTGTCCGACGAGGCCGAGATCTGGGCCGCGCTGGTCTCCGGCACCCGGGCGTACGTGGCCAAGAACGGCTTCGACTCCGTGCTGATCGGCCTGTCCGGCGGCATCGACTCGGCACTGGTGGCCGCGATCGCGGTGGACGCCGTCGGCGCGCCGAACGTGCACTGCGTCTCGATGCCCAGCCGCTACTCCTCCCAGCACTCCCGGGACGACGCGGCCGAACTGGCCCGCCGGACCGGGCTGCGCTTCCGGACCGTCTCCATCGCCCCGATGTTCGACGCCTACCTGGGCGCCGTCGAGCTGACCGGCCTGGCCGAGGAGAACCTCCAGTCCCGGCTGCGCGGCACCCTGCTGATGGCGATCTCCAACCAGGAGGGGCACCTGGTGCTCGCGCCCGGCAACAAGAGCGAGCTGGCGGTCGGCTACTCGACCCTGTACGGCGACTCGGTGGGCGCCTACGGGCCCGTCAAGGACGTCTACAAGTCGCTGGTCTTCCGGCTGGCGCGCTGGCGCAACGAGGAGGCCGGGCGGCGCGGCGAGGTGCCGCCGATCCCGGAGCACACCATCGCCAAGCCGCCGTCCGCCGAACTGCGGCCGGACCAGGTGGACACCGACTCGCTGCCCGACTACGACCTGCTGGACAGCCTGCTGACCCGCTACATCGAGGGCGACGAGGGCCGGGACGCGATCGTGGCGGCCGGCTTCGACCCGGCCCTGGTGGACCGGGTGGTCCGGCTGGTCGACACCGCCGAGTACAAGCGGCGCCAGTACCCGCCGGGCCCGAAGATCTCGGCCAAGAACTTCGGCCGGGACCGCCGCCTGCCGATCACCAACCGCTGGCGGCGCGGCTGATCCCCACCCGGCCGACCCGTACCCGGCCGACCCTCAGGAGGAGTACCGGTAGGTGGCGGCCACCGGGAGGTGGTCGCTGCCGTCCCGGGGCAGGGTGCGGGAGTCCACCGGCTTCAGCCCGCCCTTGCTCATGATCTGGTCGATCCGGGCCATCGGGAAGGCGGCCGGCCAGCTGAAGCCGAAGCCGTCCCCGGCGGCGCCCTGGGCCGAGCGCATCTGCGAGGTGACCGGCGCCAGGCTGCGGTCGTTCATGGTGCCGTTGAGGTCGCCGAGCAGCAGGACCTTCTTCAGCGGCTCGGCCTGGATCGCGTCGCCGAGCGCCTGCGCGCTGACGTCCCGCTGGTTGACGGTGAAGCCGCCCTCGGCCTTCAGCCGCACCGAGGGCAGGTGCGCGACGTACACCGCGACCGGGCCCTGCGGGGTGGTGACCTCGGCCCGGAAGGCCCTGGTCCAGCCGATCTTCAGGTCCACCGGGGTGACGTCGCCGATCGGGTACTTCGACCAGAGCCCGACGGTGCCCTCCACGGTGTGGTGCGGGTAGGCGGCGGCGAGCCCGGTCTCGTACGAGCGCAGCTGCTTGCCGGCCAGCTCCTGCAGGGCGACGATCTGGGCACCGGAGTCCACCAGGGTGCGGACGGTGCCCGGCACGTCGGTGTTGGCGGCGGCGACGTTGTGGCTGACCACCGTCCAGTCGCCCTTGCCGCCGCTCTTGTCGCTCAACAGGCCGCCGAACAGGTTGGCCCAGAGCACGACGGGCAGCAGCAGGGCGATCAGCGCGGTGGCGGAGCGGCGCAGCAGCGCGGGCACCAGCAGCACCGGGACGGCCAGGCCCAGCCAGGGCAGGAAGGTCTCCAGCAGGCTGCCGAGGTTGCCGGCGCTGTTGGGCACCTCGGCGTGCAGGGCGATCAGCGCGGCGGTGAGCACGGCCAGCACGGCGACCACCAGGCCGCGCCGCCAGGTGGTGCTGCCGCGGGCGTCCCGGCCCCAGTGGCGCAGGCCGAGGAAGCCGCCTCGACGCGACGCGGGGGCCGGGCCGTCGGCGCCGCCCCCTGGGGCCGCGATCCGTTCGGTCCTGTCCGCCTGCGCCATGAAGTGGCTCCCGTTCGCTCGTGCCGCCGCCGTTCCGGTACCCGGACCGTCGAAGGTGCGGGCACGACCGGACCGGTGCCGGTTTGATCGGATACCCGGCTCAGCCTATGCCGGGACAGACGTCGGGCCCGCTGAGCGGGTTCCGGCGTGGCCCGGTTTGGTGAGCGAGGCCACGTCCGGTCCGGCGGGCGAGGCCACGTCCGGTCCGGCGGGCGAGGCCGCGTCCGGGGTGCCGTCCGGCCGGGTCAGCGGGGCGCGAGGCCTTCGAGCATGGAGTCGACCAGCTTGCGGGCCAGGTCCGGGTCCTCCAGGTCGGAGTCGTCCCACAGGATGCTGCGGTAGAGGATCGGCCCCATCAGCAGGTCGTTGAGCAGTTCCAGGTCGAGGTCGTCGCGGATCACGCCCTCGGCGACGGCCCGGCGGATCAGGCCGAGCCCGACCTCCCGGCGGGGCTTGATCACCCGGTCCCGGTAGGCGGTGTACAGCTCGGGCAGGGTCTGCATCTGGCCGAGGGCGGCCTTGAGCACCCAGCGGGTGCGCTTGGCCAGGCCGCGCCGGCGGACGTGGTCCACCAGGGCGATCAGGTCGGCCCGGGCGCCGGCGCCGGTGGGCTCCGGCAGCGGCTCCTCCAGTCGGCTGACCACGTCGACCAGCAGGGCCTCCTTGTTGGGCCAGCGCCGGTAGATGGTGGCCTTGCCGACGCCGGCGGCGGCGGCGATGCCCTCGATGGTGAGCTCGGACAGCGCGGTGCCGCCGGCCATCAGGTCCTCGACGGCCCCGAAGATGGCCTGCTCGGCGGCCTCGCTGCGGGGCCGGCCACGGCGTACCTCCGCGCAGTGCTGCCCGGTGCCGGCGGTCGGCGTGTCCGTCTTCATCCCCGCTGTCTCTCCCTCGTCCTCCCCGGTCGCCCTGGCGCCGTGGGGTGTCCTCCGGTGGGCCCTCGGCAGGGGGCCTGCCGGGACCGAGGCCCCGCCACCCGGGCGTACCCGGGTGACAGGGCCATTGTCACTCAGTCGCGGTACGGCCGGCCGCCGGTCAGGCGTCCGCGGCCGCGGACTCCCGCTCCTGGCCGCGCTGCTCGGGGGCCGGCCCGGCCGGTCCCGCGGGGGCGGCCGAGCGGCCCGGCAGCAGGAACCAGGCGACGACGGCGCCGATCACCGAGACGCCCACCGAGAGCGAGGCGACCACGTGCATGGCGTGGATGAAGGAGTCGTTCGCCGGGGCGACCAGCGCCTCGCCGCCGGGGATGCGGCCGGCGATGGCCAGGGTGGCCTCCAGCGACTCGCCGGCCTTGTCGCGCAGCCCCTCGGGCAGGTGGGTCAGGGTGTCGGCCATCCCGTCGCGGTAGACGGTGGAGAGCACCGCGCCGAGCACGGCGACCCCGAGCGAGCCGCCGACCTGGCGGAAGGTGTTGTTGACGGCCGAGCCGGCGCCGGCCTTCTCGCGGGGCAGCGAGGCCATGATCGCGACGGTGACCGGCGGCATGACGTGCGCCATGCCGGCGCCCATCACCAGGCCGAGCAGGACCAGCACCCAGATCGGGGTGGTGGCGGTCAGCACGACGTAGCCGACGAAGCCGAGCGCGACCAGCAGCATGCCGCCGGCGGCGGTGGCGGCGACGCCGAGGCGGTCGACCACCAGCCGGGCCCGCGGCGCGAACACCAGCTGGGCGGCGGCCAGCGGCAGCATCAGCACGCCGGCCTGGAGGGCGCTGTAGCCGCGCACGCTCTGGATGTAGAAGACGCCGAAGAAGGAGACGCCCATCAGCGCGAAGAAGATCACGCCGACGACCACCACGGAGGCGCTGAACACCCGGTTGCGGAACCAGGTGACGTCCAGCGCGGGGAACGCGGTGCGGCGCTCGTACCAGACGAAGGCGACCAGCGCGACGACGCCGACCAGGGTCGGCACCCAGGCCCCGGCCGCGGTGAAGTCGGCCAGCTCGCCGCCCTTGATGATGCCGTAGATCAGCGCGACCAGGCCGATGATCGACAGCAGTACGCCGATCGGGTCCATCCGGCCCGGGTTGGGGTCCTTGGACTCGGGGACCAGGATCACCATCGCTATCACCGCGACGACCACGATCGGGACGTTGACCAGGAAGACCGAGCCCCACCAGAAGTGCTCGATCAGCAGGCCGCCGGTGATCGGGCCGATGGCGATGGCCAGGCCGACCGCGCCGGCCCAGATCCCGATCGCCTTGGGCTGCTCGGAGCGCTCGAAGACGTTCATGATGATCGCCAGCGTGGCGGGCATCGCGAGCGCGCCGCCGACGCCCATCAGGGCGCGGTAGCCGATGAGTTCACCGGGCGAGGCGGCCAGCGCGGACAGCAGCGAGGCGATCCCGAAGACCACCATGCCGGCCAGCAGCGCGCGCTTGCGGCCGAACCGGTCGCCGAGCAGGCCGGAGGTGAACAGCAGCCCGGCGAAGACCAGGGTGTAGGAGTTGATCGACCATTCCAGGTCGCTCTGGGTGGCCCCGAGGCCGACCGGCGCGGGGGTCGCGATGGTCTTCATCGCGACGTTGAGGATCGAGTTGTCGAGCACGACGACGAGCAGGGCGAGCAGCAGGGTGCCGAGGATCGCCCAGCGCCGACGGTGGATGGCTTCCGGCACGCGGGGTGGCGCGGCTGCGGTGGTCATGGGTGTTCCCGTCCGTGGTGGTGTGGCACTGGCGGGCAATTCCGAGCCGAATGCGTCTCGTAACCCCCCGCACCAGACTAGCGGCCGATACGATACGAGACGAACCCGTTTCGTAAAGAGCAGGCAAATTCGGGGGCCTCCCGCGCACCCCGGCGCGGGGCGCCCGCGCACCCGGTGCGGCGCGGATCGCGCCCGGTGTGGCCTGGATCGCACCGGGACGAACGCACCCCTCTTTGCGCCGGAGCCGGGGCGTGCAAGCATGGAGGTGATCCGGGGACGCCGTACGGCGCCACGAGACGACAACCCTTCAGGAGTCCGTTCGATGAACGCTTCTACGCCTTCGCCTGCCCAGAACCAGGCGTCGACCACCACCCTCTACGGCGGGGTCACCAACCGCCGGGTCACCGTCCGCGACCTCGCCGCCGCCAAGCAGCGCGGCGAGAAGTGGTCGATGCTGACCGCCTACGACGCCCTCACCGCGGGCGTGTTCGACGAGGCCGGCATCCCGGTGCTGCTGGTCGGCGACTCGGCGGGCAACTGCCACCTCGGCTACGAGACCACCGTCCCGGTGACCATGGATCAGATGGTGATGCTCTCCGCCGCCGTCGTCCGCGGCACCAAGCGGTCCATGATCGTCGCCGACCTGCCGTTCGGCTCGTACCAGGAGTCCCCCGCCCAGGCCATGCACAACGCGGCCCGGCTGATGAAGGAGGCCGGGGTCGGCGCGGTCAAGCTGGAGGGCGGGGAGCGCAGCGCCCGCTCGATCGAGCTACTGGTCGAGGCCGGCGTCCCGGTGATGGCCCACATCGGCCTCACCCCGCAGTCCGTGCACGCCCTCGGCGGCTACCCGGTCCAGGGCCGGGGCGACGAGGCGGCCCACCAGCTGCTCCGCGACGCCAAGGCCGTCCAGCAGTCCGGCGCCTTCGCGGTCGTGCTGGAGGCCGTCCCGGCCGAGCTGGCCGCCCAGGTCACCGAGCAGCTGGCGATCCCGACCGTCGGCATCGGCGGCGGCCCGGACACCGACGCCCAGGTGCTGGTCTGGACCGACATGGCCGGCATGACGGCCGGCCGGGTGCCCAAGTTCGTCAAGCAGTACGCCGACCTGCGCACCGTCCTCGGCGACGCCGCCCGCGCCTACGCCCAGGACGTCCGCACCGGTGCCTTCCCCGCGGCCGAGCACAGCTTCACGTAAGGACCGCCGCCGGCGGCCCCGCTCCCCCGCCGGGAGCGGGGCCGCCGCCGTTCCCGGCCCCGCGGCGGCCGCTGACAGCGGCGTGACAGCGAACCGACAGCGCACCGCCCTGGCCGACAGGGAGCTGACAGCCGGGGCGGACAGCCTGGGGGCATGACACGAATCGCGACAGCCCCGAACGACCGGGGAACCACTTCCGGGAACGCCGTGGAGGTGCGGGGCATCGTCAAGCACTACGGCGAGACGAAGGCCCTCGACGGGGTCGACCTGACCGTCCGGGAGGGCACCGTGCTCGCCCTGCTCGGCCCCAACGGCGCGGGCAAGACCACCCTGGTGCGCGTCCTCTCCACCCTGATCAAGCCGGACGCCGGCACCGCGTACGTCGGCGGCTACGACGTGCTGCGCCAGCCCAAGCAGCTGCGCCGCACGATCGGCCTCACCGGCCAGTACGCCTCCGTGGACGAGCTGCTCTCCGGGTACGAGAACCTCTACCTCATCGGCCGGCTGCTGGACCTCCCGCGCCGGGAGGCCAGGGCCCGGGCCGCCGAGCTGCTGGAACGCTTCTCGCTCACCGAGGCCGCCAAGCGGACCGCCAAGACCTACTCCGGCGGCATGCGCCGCCGCCTCGACCTGGCCGCCAGCATGATGGGCCGCCCCCGGGTGCTCTACCTGGACGAGCCCACCACCGGCCTGGACCCGCGCACCCGCAACGAGGTCTGGGACGAGGTGCAGCGGATGGTCGCCGAGGGCAGCACCGTGCTGCTGACCACCCAGTACATGGAGGAGGCGGAGCAGCTCGCGAACGAGCTGACCGTCATCGACCGCGGCCGGGTGATCGCCAACGGCGCCGTCTCCGAGCTCAAGGCCAAGGTCGGCGGCCAGACCCTCCAGGTCCGCCCGGCCCACCCGGCCGAGCTGCCCGAGATGGCCCGCTGCCTGCGCGAGAGCGGCGTCCTCAACGCCACCGTCTCCACCGACACCGGGCTGCTCGCGGTGCCGATCACCGGCGAGGAGCAGCTGACCGCGGTGATCGGCGTGCTCGGCAGCCGCGGCTTCGCCATCGCCGGCATCGACACCAAGGTGCCCAGCCTGGACGAGGTCTTCCTCGCCATCACCGGCAAGCCCGCGTCCGCCGCCGTGCCCGCCCCCAGCCTCGCCAAGGAGCCCGTCGCATGACCACCGCCACGCTCACCCCCTCCCGGGCCCGGGACACCCGGCCCCCGGCGGAGGACTCCCGGATCGGCCTGACCGGCACCCTGCGCCACGTCGGCGCGCTGACCCGGCGCAACCTGATGCGGATCAAGGCCGACCCGGAGTCGATGTTCGACGCCGTGCTGATGCCCGTCATCTTCACCGTGCTGTTCGTCTACGTCTTCGGCGGCGCGATGGCCGGCGACCAGGACACCTACAAGCAGTACCTGATCCCCGGCCTGCTCGGGCAGACCGGCCTCACCCTCGCGATGGCCGTCGGCACCGGCCTCAACAGCGACTTCCAGAGCGGCGTGATGGACCGCTTCCGCACGCTGCCGATCGGCCGGGCCTCCGTCCTGCTGTCCAAGATCGTCGCCGAGACCCTCCGCGGGCTGCTCTCCTTCGCGATCCTGATCGGCTTCGCGATGTGCATCGGCTTCGAGGTGAAGACCGGACCGCTGGAGGTGCTGGCCACGATCGGCCTGGCCCTGCTGTTCGGCATGTCGATCGTCTGGATCTCGATGCTGCTGGGCATGGCCCTGCGCAGCGCCCAGGCCGTCCAGGGCGTGGCCATGCTGGTCCTGATGCCGATGCAGTTCGGCAGCTCGATCTTCGCCCGGACCGACACCATGCCGGGCTGGCTGCAGTCCTTCACCAAGGTCAACCCGCTCTCGGCGCTGGCCGACGCCTCCCGCTCCCTGCTCAACGGCACGGGTCCGGTGGCCCACCCGGTGATGATCGTGCTGATCTGGTCGGCCGCCGTGACCGCCGTCTTCGCCCCGCTGGCGGTCGCCCGGTTCCGCAAGCGGACCTGACCCCCATGACCACCGTCGGCTCCCCCGGCCCTCGCCGGGGAAGGCCGCCGGGCAGGACGGCCGGCCGCCCCGGACAGGCGCCGACCGCCGTACGGGCCCGTGCGGCCGGTGACCAGGGGACGGGCACCGGCCGTACGGGCACCGGCTGTACGGGCACCGGCTGTACGGGATCCGACCGCCCGGGCCCGACCGCGCCGTGGCTAGCCGAGCAGCCCCTCCAGCAGCTCGAAGACCTGCTCCTGGGTCATCCCGACCCCGCCGGCCCGGGCCTCCTCGTACCCCGCGTCCCCCAGCGACTCCCGCAGGGCCGCCTCCGAACGCGCCCGCTCGACCCGGTCCAGGTAGCCGCCCTTCGGGCCGTTCAGCCCGCCGTGGGCGCCGGCCAGCACGGCCGCCGCCCGGGCCCGCCCGAGGTCCCCGTCGCGCTGGGCGAAGCTGCCCAGCACCGCCGTCACCGCGGGCACCACCATGACCGTCATGTGCTCGGCGAAGCCGCTCGCGGCCGTCACCGCCCGCAGCTGCCGCCAGCCGGCGCGCAGCAGGTCGAGCCCCGCCTCCGGGTCCCCGGCCCGGGCGGTGATCCAGCCGCGGGCGCTCATCAGCATCCCGGTCACCAGGCTCGGCGCGAAGCCGCCGACCCGGACTATGTCCAGCTCGTCCAGCTCGGCCAGCGCCTGCGCGAACTCGCCGCGGTGGGCGTGGATGCCGCAGAGCGTCAGGTGGCCGAACATCAGCGCCCCGGTGGTGGCCTGGTTGAGGCCCGGCGTGTCGATGGAGGCCAGCGCCTCGCGGACGACCCGCTCGCCGTGCTCCATGTCCTGCTCCAGCAGGGCGGTGCCCAGGTTCACCCGCAGGATCGGCACCTCCTGCGGCGCCCCCAGCTCCTCGATCAGCTCGATCGCCCGCGCGTACGCCTCGGCGGCGGCCGCGGCCTCGCCCCGGTTGGCCAGCGACTCGCCGTGCGCGGACAGCGCCTGGGAGATCCCCCAGAGGTCGCCCGCCTGCTCGTACAGCTCCAGCGAGCGGGCGCCGTCCTCGATGCTCTGCTCGGCGCCGCTCGGCCAGTCGTTCATCATCCTGGCCCGGACCTGCAGGATGAACGCCAGGTCGCTCGGCCCGCCGTACTGCTCGCAGCCCTGGACGGCGTCGTCCATCAGGTCCTTCATCATGTCCAGGCGGCCGGCCAGGAAGGCGCCGAACACCCGCATCAGCGCCGGGAAGCGGTAGGACTGCGGCAGGTCCGGGGTGTAGGCGTCCATCAGCCGCTGGGCGACCTCGATCGCCTCCGGGTCCCCGAGGACGTCCAGGTTGCCCTCGAACAGCCCGATCAGCCGGAACATCGCCAGCAGCCGGCGGGCCTCCTCGACCACCGCCGTCGGCAGCGGCAGGTCGTACGCCAGCACGCCGTGCTCCAGCGGCACCGCCCGCGGGGCGTCCGGGCCGAACGGGTCCGGGCCGAGCGCGGCGATCGCGGTGTACCAGGTGCGCGCCTCCATGCTGTAGCCGCGCAGCGACCAGTACCAGCTCATGCCGATGGCCAGGAGCAGCGCCTGCTCCTCGTCCCGCAGGTCGATCGCGCGGCGCAGCGCCGTCCGGACGTTGTCCTGCTCGCGCTCCAGCACCGTCAGCCAGTGCAGCTGCCGGGGGCCGTGGATCTCCGCGTCGGCGGCGGCGAGCAGGGTGCGGAAGTGCGCCAGGTGGCGGGCCTCGGTGGCGGCGCGCTCGGCGGCGGACCCGGCGAGGCGCTCGGTCGCGTACTCGTGGATGGTCTCCAGCATCCGGTAGCGCGGCAGGCTGGCCCCGTCCAGGTCGGCCACCAGCAGGGACTTGTCGACCAGCGACAGCAGCAGGTCGGCGACCTCGCCGGGGGCCACCTCGACGCCGTCGGCGCAGACCGCCTCGGCGTCCTCCAGCTGCCAGCCGCCCGCGAACACCGAGAGCCGGCGCAGCACCGCCCGCTCCCGCTTGCCCAGCAGGTCCCAGCTCCAGTCGACCACCGCGCGCAGCGTCTGCTGGCGCGGCAGCAGGGTGCGGCTGCCCGCGGTGAGCAGCGCGAACCGGCCGTCCAGCCGGTCGGCTATCTGGCGCGCCGTCATCACCCGCAGCCGGGCCGCGGCCAGTTCGATGGCCAGCGGCAGCCCGTCCAGCCGGCGGCAGATCTCGGCGCAGGCCTCCGGGTCGCCCTGCGGGTCGAAGCCGGGACGGGCGGCGGCGGCGCGCTCGACGAACAGCCGCAGCGCGACCGGGTCGGGCAGCGGCTCGACCGGCAGCACCGTCTCCCCGGGCACGCCCAGCGGCTCGCGGCTGGTGGCGAGCACCGTCAGCCCGGGGCACTCGGCGAGCAGGACGTCGGCGAGGTCGGCGGCGGCCTGGATCAGGTGCTCGCAGTTGTCCAGGACGAGCAGCATCCGGCGGTGGCCGCAGTGCTCGACCAGCCGGCGCACCGGGTCCTCGGCCCGCTTCTCGATCACCTCGGCGACCATGCTGGTGCTGTGCAGCACGATCTCGCGCAGGCCGAGCGCGGAGACCACGGCGGCGGGCACCGCGTCCGGGCTCTCCAACGGGGCGAGTTCGGCCACCCAGACGCCGCCCGGCCAGCCTCCGGCGGCCTGTTCGGCGCGCCCGGCCTCGGTCGAGAGGCTGGTCTTGCCGGAGCCGCCGGGGCCGGTCAGCGTCACCAGCCGACGGTCCGTCAGCATCCCGCGCAGCGCGGCGAGATCGTCCTCGCGGCCGACGAAGCTGGTCAGCCGACCGCGCAGGTTGCCGACGGCGCGCGGGAGTTGGGGAACGGCGGCGGCGGGTACGGGCGCGGGCGCGGCGTGGACCGGCTCCGGCGCCTCCGGGGCGAGCAACTCGGCGTACAGGGACTGGAGTCCGCGGCCCGGGTCGGCGCCGAGCTCCTCGGCCAGGGCCCGCCTGGTCCGCTCGTAGTGGCGCAGCGCCTCGGCCGTCCGTCCGCTCTCGTGCAGCGCCCGGATCATCAGCAGCTGCAACGACTCGTCCAGCGGCTGCCGTTCGCACAGCTCGGCCAGCTCGGCGACCAGGTCGGCGGCGCGGCCGAGGCCGAGGTCGGCGGTGATCCGGTGGCGGCGGGCCTCCTCGCGCTGGGCCTCCAGCCGGACGGCCGGGCCGGTGCGGTCCGGCAGGTCGGCCAGCGCGGGGCCGCGCCACAGCGCCAGGGCGGCGCCCAGCCGCTCGGCGGCGAGCGCGTGGTCCCCGGTGTCCAGGGCGCGGCGGCCCTCGCCGGTCAGCCGCTGGAAGTCGGCGAGGTCGGTGGCCGGACCGGTCAGCCAGTACCCGGCCGGGCCGGAGCCGACCTCGTCCCGGCCGATGGTGCGGCGCAGCCGGCCGACCAGGGTCTGGAGCGCGGCGGAGGAGTCCTGGGGCGGCTCGGCCTCCCACACCTCGTCCACCAGCAGGTCGGCCGGCACCGGCCGGCCCTGCCGGAGGGCCAGGGCCGCGAGCAGGGCCCGTAGCCGGGCGCCGCCGATCGGTACCGGGGTGCCGTCGTCGTGGTGGGCCGTCGTGGTTCCGAGGATGCCGTAGTGCACCGGACCATTCTGGTCGATCGGCGGGGGAAGGGCCGCACAATTGTGCAGGGCCCGGCGCCCCGGCGGAACCGACCCCGGGCCCTCGGACGTTCACCGGAGGCGGCTTGTCCGGCCACCGGCCCGCCCGGCATGATCGGTCCCTGCCGGTCCTTCCCGTTCCCTCTGCCCACGGAGCACCCACACCATGACCTTCGCCGCCACGCCGCGCTCCCGCAGCGAGGACCGCCGGATCAGCCCGGTGTTCTGGGTGCTCCTGGCCGTCCTCGGCACCTCCGGCTGGGCGGTGTACCAGGGCTACGGCAACGCCTCGTTCGGGGTGTTCCTGTTCGTGGTCGCGGGCTGGATGGTCTCGCTCTGCCTGCACGAGTACGCCCACGCGCGCACCGCGCTGCACGGCGGCGACATCTCCGTCGGCGCCAAGGGCTACCTCACGCTCAACCCGCTGAAGTACGCCAACGTGCTGCTCAGCTTCGTGCTGCCGATCGTCTTCGTGATCCTCGGCGGCATCGGCCTGCCCGGCGGCTCGGTCTGGATCGAGCGGCACCGCATCCAGGGCCGGCTCAAGCACAGCCTGATCTCGGCGGCCGGCCCGCTGGTCAACCTGCTCATCGCGGCGGCGCTGCTGGTCCCGATCGGCGCGGGCTGGCTGGACGACCCGACCGTGCACGCGTTCTGGGAGGGCCACGAGCTGATCATCTCGCCGTTCTCCGGCGCGCTGGGCTTCCTCGGCTTCCTCCAGCTGAGCGCGGCGGTGCTGAACCTGCTGCCGGTGCCCGGGCTGGACGGCTACGGCATCGTCGAGCCCTGGCTGTCGTACCAGACCCGGCGCGCGATCGAGCCGTTCGCGCCGTACGGGATGCTCGCGGTGTTCGCGCTGCTGTGGCAGCCCCAGGTGAACGAGTTCTTCTTCGGGATCGTCCACGGCCTGATGAACCTGTTCGGCGTGGACCAGGACTACGCGACGCTCGGCCGGTACCTGTTCAGCTTCTGGAAGAACTAGCCCTGCTCGGCGGCCGGCGCTACTCGGCGGCGGCCGCGGTCGCGGCGGCGATCCTGGCCCGGCGGCGGTCCATCCACAGCACGTTGCTGGCCACGCCGGCCAGCGGCAACCAGATCAGGCCCAGCCAGAAGCCCTGGACCAGCGAGACCACCAGGGCCACGAGCGCGAGGACGACGGCGGCCAGGGCGAAGCGGGACGTGCGAGGCATGGCGGAGGGCTCCTAGAACGGGTGCGGGCGGCCGGGTCACGGCCGCCACCCATTGTCGCCGACCTCACCTCCGGACCGGGTCCAGGGGTGAGGTCGACACGCCTCTGCCCGGATCCGCTCAGACGTCGGTGATCCGCAGGCCCGCGTGGGCCTTGTACCGGCGGTTGACCGAGATCAGGTTGGCGACCAGCGCCTCGACCTGGTGGGCGTTGCGCAGCCGGCCCGCGAAGATGCCGCGCATCCCGGGGATGCGGGCGGCCAGGCCCCGGACGACGTCGGTGGCCTCCCGGTCGTCGCCGAGCACCATGACGTCGGTGTCGATGCTCTCCACCGACTCGTCCTGCAGCAGCACCGCCGAGAGGTGGTGGAACGCGGCGGTGACCCGGGAGTCCGGCAGCAGCGCGGCGGCCTGCTCGGCGGCGCTGCCCTCCTCCGGCTTCAGCGCGTACGCGCCCTGCTTGTCGAAGCCCAGCGGGTTGACGCAGTCGACGACGATCTTGCCCGCGAGCTCCTCCCGCAGCGCGGTCAGGGTGGCGGCGTGGCCGTCCCACGGGACCGCGATGATCACCACATCGCTCTCCCGGGCGACGGTGGCGTTGTCGGCGCCGCGCACGCCGAGGCCCAGCGCGGCCGCCGAGGCCTCGGCCCGGGCGGCGTCGCGGGAGCCGATGATCACCTGCTGGCCGGCCTTGGCCAGCCGCAGGGCGAGTCCTCGCCCCTGGTCGCCGGTGCCACCGAGGACACCGACCACCAGCTGGGAGACGTCCGGGGCCTCGTGGGCCGGGTTTGTCGCTGAATCGAGGGAAGTCATGGGCCGATCCTGCCAAATCCCCGGCCCGGCGGGACATCCTGGCCCGCATGGACGCGGTGAGAGTTTCGGCACTCCGGGAACGGCTGACGGGAACGGGCTGGCTGGAGGAGGTCGGCGGCTTCGCCGGCGCGCTGCGCCGCTCCGTGGAACGGCGCAGCGCGAGCGGGCTGCTGCTGGTCGGCACCGAGGCGTACGAACCCTGGCACCTGGCCGCCCACCTGGACGACGAGGCCGCCTGGTCGGACGTCCCCCGGCTGGCGCCCACCCTGCTGCGGCACAGCCCGCCGGCCGACGCCCCGGCCCACCTGACCCACGACCTGCGGCGGCTCACCGAGGCCGGGCGCGGCGACACCGTGCTGGTGGTGGTCCCCCGGGCGGCCGGCGCCGCGCTGCTGGAGCGGGTGCACGACGCCCGGCGGCGCGGCGCGACCGTGCTCGCGCTGGACGGGGGCTCCGCTGACGCCGACGGGTCGGACGGGCCGGACGGGCTCGCCGTACCCGACGGGACCGGTACGTCCGGCGGCCGTGGCGAACCCCACGGCCTCGACGCACCCCACGGCCTCGACGCACCCCACGGCCTCGACGCACCCCACGGCCTCGACGAACTCCGCTGGCTCGCGCACGAGCGGCTGACCGTCGGCACCGCCGCCGAGGGGCCGTTCGACCTCGCCCAGCACCTGGTCAGCCTCGCCGCCGGGCAGCGGACCGGCCGCCGCTCCGTCCGGGACCGGCTCGCCGACCTCGCCGGGCGGCTGGCCTCGGGGCCCGCGATCACCCGCTGGTGACCCCGTTCACCGCCCGGCCGAAAAGTTCACGCCCCGGTCGAAAACCCTTTGCGGAAGCGGTGGCCGCCACCCGAGGATGACGGTTCGTGAACGTCGACGAACCCCCGCATCCCCCCGTGCCCGGGCGCGCCCGGAGGCTGCTGCACTCGCTGACGCCCGACCTGTCGCCCTGGCGCGCCTCGCGCGACTTCCGCTACCTGTGGACCTCCGGCTGCGTCACCAGTTTCGGCGGCTTCCTGACCCTCGTCGCCGTGCCGATGCAGATCAAGGAACTCACCGGGTCCTCCTTCGCGGTCGGCCTGATCGGCGCCGTCGAACTGGTGCCGCTGATCGTCTTCGGCCTGTGGGGCGGCGCCCTCGCCGACGCCCTGGACCGCCGGAAGCTGGTGCTGCGGGCGGAGGTCGCGCTCGGCCTGCTGGCCGGGCTGCTGCTGGTCAACGCCCTGCTGCCGCACCCGCTGCTCTGGCCGATCTACCTGGTCGCCGCGCTGGTCGCGGCCGCCGACGGCATCCAGCGCCCGGCGTTGGACTCGCTCCTCCCCCGGCTCGTCCCGCACCAGCACCTGACCGCGGCGTTCGCCCTCAGGTCGCTGTACCACAACGCCGCTTCGGTGGCCGGCCCGGCGCTGGCCGGTGTCGTGGTGGCCTTCGCCGGGGTGCAGACCGCGTACGCGCTGGACGTCCTCTCCTTCGCCCTCTCGCTGCTGCTGCTCGTCCGGATCAAGGCGGTGCCGCCGCCCACCGGCGCCGAACGGCCGTCCGTCCGGGCGGTGCTCACCGGGGTCCGCTACGCGTGGAGCCGCAAGGACCTGCTCGGCACCTACGCGATCGACGTCTGCGCCATGCTGTTCGCCTACCCGGTGGCCGTCTTCCCGTTCCTGGCCTCGGAGTTGGGGGCGGACTGGGCGCTCGGCCCGATGTACGCGGCCTCCGCCCTCGGCGCCCTGCTGGTCGGCGCGACCAGCGGCTGGACCTCCCGCGTCCACCGGCACGGGCGGCTGCTGGTGGTCGCCGCCGTCGGCTGGGGCGCGGCGATGGCGCTCGCCGGGCTCACCGAGCACATCGGGCTGGTGCTGCTCGGCCTGGCGCTGGCCGGCGGCGCCGACGAGATCAGCGGGCTCGCCCGCTCGACCATGTGGAACCAGTCCATCCCCGACGAGCTGCGCGGCCGGATGGCCGGCGTGGAACTGCTCAGCTACTCCGTCGGCCCGCAGCTCGGCCAGGTCCGGGCCGGCACCATGGCCGGGCTGGTCGGCGTGCGCGCCGCCGTCTGGGCGGGCGGTGCCGCCTGCGTCGTCGCCGTGCTCGCGGTCGCCGCCGCCCTCCCGAAGCTGCTCGCCTACGACGACCGCACCGACCCGAACGCCGCGGCCGTGCGCGCCGAGCACGAGCGCGCCGCCCGGGAGGCCGCGCCGACCGCCTGACCGGGGTCGGGATCGGGGTCCCGCCGTGGTTACTCGGCGTCGTCCTTGGGCCGGTCGCTCCAGCGCGGGTCGTTCCGCCACTCGCGGTTGCGCTCGTCCGCGATCCGCAGCGCCTGGGCGGCCTCCTCGGGGCTGCCGTACGGGCCCAGGCGGTCCTTCGCCGGGCACTCCGGGCCCTCTTCGACCTTGTTGTGCTTGATGCAGTAGAACCACTCGCCGGGTTTGCCGGTCGGCTTGCGGTTGAATCCGAGGGGCATGACGCTCTCCCGTTCAGAAGGCCAGAAGGATGGGTCGGTACCGATCATTCCCCGCCCCGGGCCCGGCCGCACACCACCCGGGGTCGGCCGCACACCACCCGGGGCCGCGGAGCCCGACGACTAGACTCGCGGCATGGCTCTCGTACCCGGCATCCAGTCCCCCACCCGCAAGGTCCCGGCGCACATCGCGCGCCCCGAGTACGTCGGCAAGCCCGCGCCGACGCCGTACACCGGGCCCGAGGTGCAGACCGCCGAGACGATCGAGAAGATGCGGATCGCGAGCGGGATCGCCGCCCGGGCGATGGCGGAGGCGGCCAAGCTGATCGCCCCCGGCGTCACCACCGACGCGCTGGACGCCGTCGCCCACGCCTACATGTGCGACCACGGCGCCTACCCGTCCGACCTCGGCTACCGGGGCTTCCCCAAGTCCGTCTGCACCTCGATCAACGAGGTGATCTGCCACGGCATCCCGGACTCGACAGTGCTCCAGGACGGCGACATCGTCAACATCGACGCCACCGCCTACATCCACGGGGTGCACGGCGACCTCAACGCCACCTACCTGGTCGGCGACGTGGACGAGGAGTCCCGGCTGCTGGTCGAGCGCACCCGGGAATCCCTCGACCGGGCGATCAAGGCGGTCAAGCCGGGTCGTCAGATCAACGTCATCGGGCGGGTCATCGAGTCCTACGCCAAGCGCTTCGGCTACGGCGTGGTGCGGGACTTCACCGGACACGGCATCAACACGTCGTTCCACTCCGGCCTGATCATCCCGCACTACGACAGCGAGCGGGCCACCGAGGTGATCAAGCCGGGCATGACCTTCACCATCGAGCCGATGCTGACCCTGGGCACCTACGACTACGAGATCTGGCCGGACGGCTGGACGGTCGTCACCAAGGACCGCAAGCGCACCGCCCAGTTCGAGCACACCCTGGTGGTCACGCCGACCGGCGCGGAGGTCCTCACCCTGCCGTGACCGGCGTCTCCCCGCCGTGACCAGCGTCGCCCGGTGGGCGCCCTAGCCGATCAGCCACTGCTCCTCGGCGACGGCGCCCACCTCGGTACAGGCGTCGGTGAGCACGTCCAGGACGCGCAGCGGGTCCGGCAGCGGCTGCTCGGGCCCGCGCAGCCACCGCACGTGGGAGCCGTCCGGCAGCGCGGCCGGCGGCAGCAGGGTGTACGAGCCGCGGCAGTGCCAGCGCAGGCCGGGGTGCTCGGACATGGTGTCCGGGGTGGAGTCGAGCGCGCTCGGCCACCACTCGTCCTCGTCCTGCGGGGTGCCGCGGGTGGCGGTGAAGAAGAGGTAGCGGTCCTCGCCGACGGCGGCGACGGGGCCCTCGACGCCCAGCGCCGTCAGCCGCTCCAGCGCCAGCCGTCCGGCCTCCGCCGGGACGTCCAGCACGTCGTGCACCCGGCCGGTGGCGGTGATGAAGTTCGCCTCCGGATCGCGGGAGAGCCAGCGGGAGAGCTGCTCCGGGTCGGTGGTGGCCTGGGTCTGCCAGGCGAAGGAGACCGGGTGCTGCGCCGGGGCCGGACAGGCCACCCGGTCACAGGAGCACCGGTAGCCGGCCGGGTGGGCGGCGGGCGCGAGCGGGAATCCGGCGCGGACCGCGCCGAGCAGCTGATCGAGGTCGGCGGCCGGCCCGTCCGGGCCCCCCGCCCGCTGACGATCACGCTTCTGCCACCAGGTCGTCCACCTGCTGCCGGCTTCCATCGGGCCCCTTCCGCGCAACTGCCGTGCCTGGTGCGACACAGCGTTCGACGTACCACTCCGACGCAACGCACGGCGCCCCCGTCTGCTTCCCGGGGTGCTCGGCCCTGACGTCGGCGCCCTGCCGGCCGCGGCCCGGGGTCACCGGACGGCCGACGCCCGGGTCACGGTACGCAGTCGCGGCAGCACGCTGTCCGCGCCAAATCGGCCGGAGGGCGCGCGGATTCGCGCCTCGCCCGGCCCGTACGGGCCCGCTGACCCGGGTGGACCCCGAGGGCGTAACAGGAAGGATAAGGGTGCGGAGGGCCTCCGGATGACCGGGGGCGGTGCCTCTCCGGTCACACTCCCGGCGACGGCCGCGGGTGCGGCCCACGGGTGCGCCCCGGGCTCGTCCGCGGAGGTGAGACCCTGGAGGGATGAAGAGCGCGGACACCGCATTCGTCGGCGGCCCCCTGGACGGGAAGATCCTCCCCATCCCGCTGGGGCCGATGCTCGGCGTGCCCAAGAAGTACAAGGTCCCGGTCCCCGCGCACGGCGGGACTCCCGCGCGCACACTGGTGTACGTCCGGAGCAAGCAGGTTCGGGGCCTGAGCTGGTTCTGGCGCTACGAGTACGACGAGGCGGCCTCCGGCTGACGGCCGCCCCCTCCCTCCGCGGCCCCCCGGAGGTCGGCCGCAGTCTCCCCCGGAGGTCGGCATGGCGAGGACGGTACGGCACCCGCGGGACCGCTCCCGGGCGGTCCGGCACCACAACCGGGAGGTCGCCGGCGTCACCGGGGTGCTGCTCCTGGCGGTGTGCCTCTACAGCGTGGTCATCGAGCCGAACGCATGGCTCTGGTTCGGCTGGGCGGTGCTGCTGCTGGTGTGCGTGGCCCTGTTCACGGTCCGGCCGTGAGGCCCTCCCCCCGGCCGCCCGGACCGCTCGGGCCACCCGGGCAGCAGCACCGCCCGTCCCGCTCCCCCCGGTCGGTCAGTCATCCTCGGCGAGGATGAGGTACAGCTTCTTGCGGGCCTCGGTCAACACCGTCAGGCCCTTGGCGCGCTGCGCCTCGGTGCCCGTGGCCATGACCTGGCGGATCGCCTGGTCGACGGCGGCGAGCGCCTGGCCGACCTCCTGGACGGCCTCCCAGTCGACCTCCCGGCCGGCCTCCGCCCACGGCTCGGCCGGCCCGGCGTCGGCCTCGGCCCGGCCCGCCTCGGTGAGCGAGACCAGCCGCTTGCCGCCGACCTCCTCCGCGGTGATCAGGCCCTCCTCCTCCAGCAGCTGGAGGTTGGGGTAGATCGACCCCGGGCTGGGCCGCCAGGCCCCGCCGGTCCGCTCGGCGATCTCGGCGATCATCTCGTAGCCGTGCATCGGCCGCTCCTTGAGCAGCGCCAGCAGCGAGGCCCGGACGTCACCGCGCCGGGCCCGCCCGCCGCGCCGCCCGTGCGGGCCACCGCGCCGGCCGCCGTGCCCGCCGAAGCCGTGCCCGTACGGGCCGCCCATCGGCCGGCCGGGACCGCCGCCACCGAACGGCGGGCCGAACCCGCCGAACGCCTCCCGGCCCTCGAAGCCCTCCCCGGGCATCCCCCGGAACTCCGGCCCCGGGCCCGGCCCGCGGCGCCGACCGCCGCCGCCGAGGCCACCGGGGCCGCCACCGTCACCGCCGCGCGGGCCCTCCCAGCGGAATCGCCTTCCTTGACGTTCTGAGCGCATCGCGCCCACCTCCTCGAATCTCTGAGGTTCAACGAGGCAGTCGAGTCACTGTCTCGATAGTTCGACGATATATCGGTGACTGTCGCTCGTCAACGGATTCCGACACGCCCACGGAGCACCGCCCATCCCCCGCCCAGCCGCTACGGTGGCGGGCATGGCCGCAGAACGAGACCTCGCGACGCTGCTGCGCGGCATGAGCCCGCAGCTCAACCCCGGGCGGTACGTCTACTGCACGCTCCCCGCCCGGGTGCCCGCCGGCATGCGGCCGGTGGTGACCGTCGCCGAACCCGAGGGGGTCACGATGGTGATCGCCCAGGAGGAGGCGGACGCGCTCGGGCTGCGCTACGAGTACGTGGCGGCCTGGATCACCCTGCGGATCCACTCGGCGCTGGAGGCCGTCGGACTGACCGCCGCCGTGTCCGGCCGGCTCGCCGAGGAGGGCATCAGCTGCAACGTGGTGGCCGGCTTCCACCACGACCACCTGTTCGTCGCCGCCGCCGACGCCGACCGCGCCGTCCGCGCCCTGGAGGACCTCGCCGCCGGCTCCGCCTGAGCCCCCGCCCGCCCCCTCCGGGTGGCCGCCGCCGACCGGGCCTTCGACACTGGGAGACGAGCCGCCCCGCCGGGGTAGGCCCCACCGGAAGGAGACGGCCGCCATGGCCATCTGCGTCACCTGCGGCAACGACTACTGGCTGGCCTTCGAGATCAGGACGGTCACCGGCGACACCTACACCTTCGACAGCTTCGAGTGCGCGATGGAGAAGCTCGCCCCACGCTGCGAACAGTGCGACGTCCGCATCGTCGGCCACGGCGTCGAAGTCGCCGGCATGTTCTTCTGCTGCGCCAACTGCGCCCGCGTCAACGGCGGCCTCGGCGACCAGATCCGCGACGCCGTCGGCGCCCGCCCCGCCTGACCGGCGGGCGGGAAAGGGGGCGGAAGAGTCGGCCTGTACGCCGGGTTCTGTCTCCCGGGTTGCTTGCGCGGCCCGGGGAGGCGGCCATCCATCTAGGGCTGCCGTTGCCGACAGCCTCGTGCGGTCCACCCGCGGACTCGGGCGAGCAGCCTTCAATCGTCCGCGCACGGCGCCCGAGGGCGCCGATCTTGACCTTGCTCCAGGTGGGGTTTACCTAGCCGGCCGGGTCACCCCGGTCGCTGGTGGTCTCTTACACCACCGTTTCACCCTTACCCACCACGAAAAGCGGTGGGCGGTCTGTTTTCTGTGGCACTGTCCCGCGGGTCACCCCGGGTGGGCGTTACCCACCACCCTGCTCTGTGGAGCCCGGACGTTCCTCGGCGGGTCTGGGACCCGTCGCGACCGCCCGGCCGGCTCTTCCGCCGTAGTGGTCATCGTAGCCGCTCGGGCGGCGCCTCCCGTACACCGGACCGGACGGCCGGCGCCTCGGCGCCGAGGCGGGCGGCCACCCGGGCCGCCGTCGCGCTCGCCCGGGCGGTGGTGGTGGCCAGGCCGAGGGCGAGGACGGCGCCGCCGAGGCCGACCAGGATCCACCAGCCGGCGTGGCTGGCCGGGGCGAAACCGGTCGCGACCGGTCCGACCACGGCCGCGGTGACGACCGTACCGATCACCGCCACGCCCAGCGACTGGCCGACCTGACGGCTGGTCGAGGCGACCGCCGCCGCCACGCCCGCCTGGGCGCGCGGCATCCCCGCGACGGCGGCGTTGGTGATCGGCGCGTTCACCATGCCGAAGCCGAAGCCGAACAGCGCGTACGCGACCAGCAGCAGGGCCGGCGGGGAGTCGGCGGCGAGCCGGGTGAGCAGCAGCCCGCTCGCGGCGAGGCCGATCCCGGCCGCGACCAGCGGCAGGCGCGGGCCCCGGCCGGCGACGATCCGTCCGGACAGCGGCGCGCAGACCAGCATCATCCCGGCCATCGGCAGCGTCCACAGGCCGGCCTCGACCGGGCTGTAGTGCCGGACGTCCTGGAGGTAGAGGGTGCTGAGGAAGAGGAAGCCGCCGAGCGCGGCGAACGCGCAGACCGCGGTGACGGCGGCGCCGGTGAACGGCACGCTGGCGAAGAACCGGGGGTCCACCAGCGGCTCGGCCACCCGCCGTTCCCAGAGCGGGAAGGCGATCAGCGCGGCCAGCGCGGTCGCGGCCAGGGTGAGGATCAGCGGGGAGGTCCAGCCGTTGGCCGGGCCCTCGATGATCGCGGCGGTGCCGCAGCCGAGCAGCACGATCATCAGCAGCTGCCCCACCGGGTCCAGCCGGCGCGGCCGGGGGGCGCGGGACTCCGGGACGTAGCGGGCGGTCAGCGCGATGGCGGCGAGCGCCACCGGGACGTTGATCAGGAAGATCGACGGCCAGCCCGCGCCGTCCACCAGGAAGCCGCCGAGCAGCGGGCCGAGCGCCATCGAGATGCCGACCACGCCGCCCCAGACGCCGATCGCCCGGGCCCGTTCCTTCGGGTCGGTGAAGGTGTTGGTGATGATCGACATCGCCACCGGGTTGAGCATCGAGCCGCCCACCGCCTGGAGCGCCCGGAACGCCACCAGCCAGCCCAGGCTCGGCGCCTGGCTGCACAGCAGCGAGCCGAGCGCGAAGCAGACCAGGCCGGTCTGGAACACCCGGCGGCGGCCGAAGCGGTCGGCCACCGAGCCGAACAGCATCAGCAGCGAGGCCAGCACCAGGGTGTAGGCGTCGATGATCCACTGCAGCCCGGACGCCGGGGCGTCCAGGTCCCGCTGGATCACCGGCAGGGCGATGTTCACCACGGTGTTGTCGAGGCCGACGATGAACAGGCTCAGGCAGCAGATCGCCAGGACGAGCAGACGGCGGCGGCGCCCGAGCGCGGGCCCGGGGGCGGGCGCGGCTGCGGCGGCGCGGGGCTGGGGGGCGGGCACGGGACCGATCCTCCCACCGCGGGGCGGGCCTGGGCGGGTGAGCCGCGCGTCCGGGTGGCGGGTGGCGTAATCCAGGTGGCACGGGGACGCGGCCCGCTAGACCGCCGTGAAGCGGACGGTCCGGGTGGCCGGGTCGGCCGTCGTCAGCCGGACGTCGATCACCCGGCCGAGCGGCAGCCCGTCCGCGGCCGTGTCGCAGCGGGCCCGGACGGCCGGGTCGCGCAGCTGGACGGTGCCGGAGCCGGGCCGCCGCTCGTCCACGTCGATGACCACGGCGGCGAAGTCCTCGCCCTCCCGGCCCGCGAGCAGCTCCGCCTCCACCAGGTCCACGCAGGCCCGTTCGACCTCCGCGGCGCGGCGGTCCCCGCCCGCCATCAGCGCCGGGACGGCCGGCAGCGCCTCGCGCACCCACTCCGGCACGTCCTCGCCCGCCGCCACCGCCGCGCACACCTCCTGGGCGAAGCGGTCGCCGAGGCGGCGCAGCGGCGCGGTGCAGTGCGCGTACGGGGCGGCGAGCGCGGCGTGCTCCGGCTCGGCGGGGGCGGGCAGGCCGCGGGACTCGTCGAAGGCGTGGTAGCCGGCGCCGCGCAGCAGGCCCGTACAGGCGTTGAGGAAGGCGGCGTTGAGCGGGACGTCCGGGTCGAGGGAACGGATCAGCTCGGGGTACGGGACGGCCCGCGGCCAGTCCACGTCGAGGGCGGCGGCGATCCGGCGCAGCCGCTCGTACCCGGTGGCGGGCGCGGCGGGCAGGGTGCGCAGCAGGCCGACGCCCGCGTCGAGCATCAGGTCGGCCGCGGCCATGCCGGTGAGCAGGGAGATCTGGGCGTTCCAGCCGTCGGCGGGGCCGGGGGCGCGGTAGCCGAGGACGTAGCCGTGCAGGGTCTCCTCGACCTCCTGCTCGGGCACCGGCAGGCTGATCCCGCCGCGGGCGCGCTCCTGCTCCTCGCGCAGCCGTCCGACGGTCGCGAACAGGGCGAGCTGCTCGTCGGCGCCGCCGAGGTCCACCGCGCGCTCGACGGCGGCGTAGTCCAGCCGGCGGTGCGAGCGGACCAGGGCGCGGCGCAGGTCGGCGAGGACGACGGCGCCGTCGGCGTCCAGGTCCAGCTGCCAGAGCAGGGCCGGGCGGGGCTCGCCGGGCAGCAGGCTGGCGGCGTCCTCGGAGATCCGGGTGGGGTGCAGCGGGACGCGGTGGTCGGGGAAGTAGAGGGTCTCGACCCGGCGGCGGGCCTCGGTGTCGATCGCGCCGCCGGGGTGGACGAAGGCGGCGACGTCGGCGATCGCGTAGTGCACCCGGTAGCCGCCGCCGGGCCGGTGGGCGAGGTGCACGGCCTGGTCGAGGTCGCGGGAGCCGGGCGGGTCGACCGTGAACAGCGGCAGGTCGGTGGCGTCGTACTCCGGCAGCCGGGGGCGCTCGGCCGCCTCCTCCGCCTCGGCGAGCACGGCCCGCGGCCACTCGGTGTGGACCTCCAGGCGGGTGCGGAGCTCGGTCAGCTCGGTGTTGATCCGGGCGGAGTCGGCGGCCTTGACGCGCAGTTTTCGGCGAGGCATGCACGCCAGGGTAGAGCGGGGCCGGGCGGTTCCGGGCCAGGCTCTGCCCGGGGGCGGCGTAAGCACTCGTACGGTGGGGGCAAGTGGCCGTGCACGAAGGGGGTTTGGGCGATGGGTGTGAAGGTGGCCGGGGGTGTGGTGGCTGCGGCGCTGGGGGCGACGGGGGCGCTGCACGCGGTGTGGGCGGTGACGCCGTGGCCGCTGGGGTCGGCGGAGGAGTTCGCGGACGTCGTGGTGGGGCAGGGTGAGGGGGTGCCGCCGGTGGGCGCGTGCCTGGCGGTGGCGGGGGCGCTGGGGGCGGGGGCGTACCTGGTGGGGGCGGAGGCCGGGGTGCTGCCGCAGGTGGGGCCGCGGCGGCTGCGACGGGCCGGGGTGCGGGTGGTGGCGGGGGTGCTGCTGGCGCGCGGGGTGGCCGGGCCGGTGGTGTTCGGCCGGGTGAGTGAGCGTTCGGAGCGGTTCCGGCGGCTGAACGTGCGGTACTACTCGCCGCTCTGTGTGGCGCTGGGGGCCGGGGCGGCCGCAGTAGGGTTGCGGGGTTCGTCCGCCACAGATTGTTGAGGAGTCCGCTGTGCTGGTGCTGTTGCCGCCCTCGGAGGGCAAGGCCGGGTCCGGGGACGGCGGGCCGGTGGCGCTGGAGCGGCTGTCGCTGCCGGGGCTGACGGCGGCGCGCGGCGCGGTGCTGGACGCGCTGGTGGGCCTGTGCCGGGGTGACGAGGACGCCGCCGCCGAGGTGCTCGGCCTCTCCCCCGGTCTGCGCGGCGAGGTCGCCAAGAACGCCGGGCTGCCGACGGCGGGTGCCCGTCCGGCGGGCGAGGTGTACACCGGGGTGCTGTTCGACAACCTCGGCCTGGCCACCCTGGACGCCGCCGCGTACGACCGGGCCGAGCGTTCGCTGCTGGTCTTCTCCGGCCTCTGGGGCGCCGTGCGGATCTCCGACCGGATTCCGTCCTACCGCTGCTCGATGGGCGTCAAGCTCCCGCAGCTGGGGGCGCTCGGGGCGTACTGGCGGAGCGCGATGGCCCCCGTGCTCCCCGAGGTCGCGGACGGGCTGGTGCTGGACCTGCGCAGTTCCGCGTACGCGGCGGCCTGGAAGCCGGCCGGCGAGGTGGCCGCCAGGACCGCGACCGTCCGGGTGCTCCAGGAGCGGAACGGCAAGCGCAGCGTGGTCAGCCACTTCAACAAGGCGACGAAGGGGCGGATCGTCCGGGACCTGCTGGCGGCCGGGGCGGAGCCGAAGACCCCCGGCGAGCTGATGGACGCGCTGCTGGAGCTGGGCCACCACGTCGAGCTGGCGGCGGAGGGCACCGCGCGCAAGCCGTGGCAGCTGGACGTGGTGGTCACCGAGGTGCACTGAGCACCCCGGTGACGACGGGCCCTAGCGCAGGTGCGAGGTGTCGTTGAGCAGCCGCACCGAGGCGTTGCCGTCCGCGTAGTACTGGACGGCGCAGATCGAGGCGGCGGACAGCTCCATCCGGTACATCGAGTCCGGCGGGGCGCCGAGCGCCAGCCGGACCAGGGTCTTGATCGGGCTGACGTGCGAGACCACCAGCACGGTCTTCCCCGCGTACCGGGTGAGGATCTTGTCCCGGGCGACGCCGGCCCGGTGGGTGAGCGTGGTGAAGCTCTCGCCGCTGCCGGTCGGCTTGGCCTTGGCGGAGCCGAGCCAGGCGGTCAGGTCGTCCGGGTAGCGCTCCCGCACCTCGGCGAAGGTCAGGCCCTCCCAGGCGCCGAAGTCGACCTCGCGCAGCCCGTCCTCGTACCGGACCTCCAGGCCGAGCCGGGCGGCGACGGTCTCGGCGGTCTGCCGGGTGCGGAGCATCGGGGAGGCGACGACCGCCTGGACGCTGCCGCGCGCGGCCAGTGCCTCGGCGGCCCGTTCGGCCTGCCAGCGGCCCTTGTCGGAGAGCTCCGGGTCGCTGCCGCCGCTGCCGGAGAAACGCTTCTCCGGGGTGAGCGGGGTCTCGCCGTGGCGCAGCAGGACGAAGGTGGTGGGGGTGCCGAGGTCGGCGGGGGCGGCCCAGCCGGCCTTGGGGGCGGCGGTCTCCAGCGGCGGCTCGTCGACGACCGCGACCGCGGCCTTGGGCTTCGGCTCCCACTGGCGGCCGTCGCGGCCCGCGTCCATCGCCTCGTTGGCCAGCCGGTCGGCGTCCTTGTTCCGCTCGCGCGGGATCCAGGTGTACGTGACCCGGGCGCGCGGGAGGACGGTGCGCGCCTCGGCGGCGAGCGGCTGCATGTCGGGGTGCTTGATCTTCCAGCGCCCGGACATCTGCTCGACGACCAGCTTGGAGTCCATCCGGACGTCCACCGAGGCGTCCGGGTCCAGGTCGCGGGCCGCCCTGAGCCCGGCGATCAATCCCTTGTACTCGGCCACGTTGTTGGTGGCGTGGCCGATGAACTCGGCGGCTTCGGCGATGATCTGCCCGGTGTCCCCGTCACGGACCACCGCGCCGTAGCCGGCCGGCCCCGGGTTGCCCCGGGACCCGCCGTCGGCCTCGACGATGAAGCGCGCCGCCACCGGATCAGACGCCCGAGTCGGAGGTGCGGACCAGGATCCGCGAGCAGTTCTCGCAGCGGACGACCTTGTCGGCCGGCTCGGCCTTGATGGCGTTCAGCTCGGTGATCGAGAACTCGGTGCGGCAGCCCTCGCAGCGGCGCTGGTAGAGGCGGGCCGCGCCGACGCCGCCCTGGGTCTCGCGCAGCTTGGTGTAGACCTTCAGCAGGTCGGCCGGGATGACGGCGGCGACGGTCTCGCGGTCGCGCTTGACCTTCTCGGCCTCCCCGTCGATCTCGGCGAAGGCGGCGTCGCGGCGGCCCTCGGCCTCGGTGAGGACGACGGTGGAGTGCTCCAGGCGGGCGGACAGCTCCTCGACCCGGCTCTTGGCGCTCTCCTGGCGCTCCATGATCTCCAGCACGACGTCCTCCAGGTCGCCCTGGCGCTTGGCGAGCGAGCCGATCTCGTGCTGGAGGTTCTCCAGGTCCTTCGGCGAGGTGATCGCGCCGGAGTCCAGGCGCTGCTGGTTGCGGGCGGCACGGGAGCGGACCTGCTCGACGTCCTGCTCGGCCTTGGTCAGCTCGCGGGCGGTGTCGCCCTTCTGGGCCTCGGCGGCGACGACGAGGTCCTTGAGCGCGGTGTGGTCGGCGGTGACCTTCTCGATCTCGGCGTGCTCGGGCAGGCTCCGGCGCCGGTGGGCCAGCTGGTCGAGCTTCGAGTCGATGGCCTGGAGGTCGAGCAGGCGGTTCTGGTCGGCGGGCGCGGCGTTCAAGCGGAGAGCTCCTGTGAATCGGGTCAGGCGGTGAAGGACATGGGGGCGTGCGCGGTCCACGGGTCGGTGACCCGGTGGGAGACCTTGGTCTCCACGGCCCAGCCGCGCTTGTCGGCGGCGGCCAGCAGGGCCCGCTCGGCCAGGGTGAGCCAGGGCCACTCGGTGGCCCAGTGGGCGGCGTCGAGCAGCGCGACGGGCGACGCCTCCGCGGCCTCGGAGGCCGGGTGGTGACGCAGGTCGGCGGTCAGGTAGGCGTCCACGCCGGCCGACCGGACGTCGGCCAGGAAGCTGTCGCCCGAGCCGCCGCACACCGCGACCCGGCTGACCAGCCGGTCCGGGTCGCCGGAGACGCGGACGCCGGCGGCGGTGGCGGGCAGGCCCGCCGCCACCTGCGCGGCGAAGGCGGAGAGGGTCAGCGGGGGCTCCAGCAGGCCGATCCGGCCGGTGCCGCGGCGGCCCAGCTGGTCGGTCGGGTCCGGCACCAGCGGGCCGGTCACCCGCAGGCCCACCGCCTCGGCGAGCGCGTCCGAGACGCCGGGGTCGGCGTGGTCGGCGTTGGTGTGGGCGACGTGCAGGGCGATGCCGTTGGTGATCAGCGTGTGCACCACCCGGCCCTTGAAGGTGGTCGCGGCGACGCTGGTGGTGCCGCGCAGGTAGAGGGGGTGGTGGGTGACCACGAGGTCGGCGCCCCACTCCACGGCCTCGTCGACGACCGCCTGGACGGGGTCGACGGCGAAGAGCACGCGGTTGACCTCGGTCTGAGGGTCTCCGCAGACCAGGCCGACGGCGTCCCAGGACTCCGCCCACTGCGGGGGGTAGACCTCTTCGAGCGCGGTGATGACGTCGGACAGTTTCGGCACCTGTCGAGACTACCGTGCGCGCGGGGGCGGTCGGGCCTCGGCCGTACGGCCGGGCGCCGGGGGAACGGTCGCGGCCGGGTCGCGTCGCGCCCGCGGCGCCGGGCCGCCGCCGGTACGTCCTCGGTCCGTCTTCGACGCGTCGCGGCCGCGTCGGCCGGTGCCTCGTGGCCGTTCGGACAGGGGAGCTGGGGGCGTACGGGTGCACGTCAATCTGCGACGAGAGGCGCCCGACGGGCCCCGCGCGCTCCGTACGCGGCCGCGCGCCGGTCGTCCGTTACTCACAGCAGGGTTCCCGTACGGGTTCGAAACCAGGCCTTTGCACCCTTACGAGTGAAGTGACCGGCTCTGCGTTGAGGCTTCGGTTGGCTCGAAAGTAACTTCACTCCTGCGAACGGGAGTTGCCCCGGCGGCGGCCACGACCAGGAGTCGGGCGGTGCCGTGCCGGGCCGGACGGGATCCGGGTGGGCACTCCCGTACCGGGGCGGTACCGCCGCCCCTTCCGGAAGGACCGATCAGGCCGGGCCGTCCCCCGGGTGCCGTGAGCAGTGGGCACCGGGGGCAGCGGCCGCGACGAAGGGATGTGGTGGCGAATGGGGGCGGGCACATCGCTGCGTACGGCCGGGGACAGGGGATCGGTGGACCGCGGACCGGGTGCGGCCGGTTCGTGGCCGGAGGCGGAGCGGGCGGCACCGGCCGGTGCCGGAGGCCGGGGAGGCGGCGGTGACCAGGAGGTCACCGTCGGCGACTTCCGGCACACGGCCCGGCCCGCCGGGCGAGGGCCGGTACCGCCCGCCGTCGGTCCGATCGGGCAGGAGGACTCCGCCGTCCTGGTGCAGGAACGAATCGCCGGGCCTCCGCCGTGCCGCGGCCGGGTCGCCGCCCGGCCGGGGCAGGCCGGCGGCCCGGCCCGCCCCGGCGCCGGGGACCCGTCCGGCAACGCGGGCCCGTCCGGCACCACAGGCCCCTCCGACCCGGCGGGCCCGTCCAGCACCACCGGGGTGAGCGGAGCATGAACGTGGCCACCCGAACCATGACCCAGACGCTGCGCCGGCTGAGCTTCACCTTCGCCGCCGACGGCAGCCACGCCGCCTGCCTCGCCTCCTCCGCCGACAGCGGCTGGTACGTGGAGGGTTGGCGGCTGCCGCAGGACGGCGGACCGGCCGTGCCGACCGCGCTGCCGCTGCCCGGCAACCGCGCGGAGAGCCTGCGCTCACAGCTGGTCGCACTGCCGGACGGCTCGGTGCTGACCTGCCGGCACGACGGCGAGCGGCACGACCTGGTCCGCCTCTCGTACGGCGGGAACGGCGCCCTGGAACAGCAGTTGGGCTCGCTGCGGATGACCGGCCTGCGGGTCCTGCCGCTCCCCGCCCAGGCCGGCGCCGACCCGCGGACGCCGGTGGCGGTCGCGCTCGGCAGCGACACCCGCCCGGCGACCACCGCCTGGCTGGTGCGCACGGACGGCAGCGAGCCCGAACAGGTCGCCGAGATCCCGGGGTTGCACGGCGGCGGCACCTGGCTGGACCTTACCGGCACGCTGCTCGCGCTGGACCGGGTGAACGCGGGCCTGGTCCGCAGCGTGGTGCTCGACCTGCGCGCCGGCCGCACCTCCCCCCTACTGGAGATCGGCCCGCAGAGCAACGACCGCCTGGTGCTGTTCGACCCGGACAGCCGGTTCGCGATGGTGCGCAGCGACGCGCCCGGCACCGACCGGCTCGGCTGGGGCGTCCTCGGCGCCGGGGAGCCGCTGCGCTTCCCCGAGTGCCTGCACGTCGCGGGCATGTTCCTGCGGCCGGTCGCCCTGCGGGTCGCGGCGGGCGGCCCCCGGGTCGCGGTGCAGATCGACCACGGCGCGGGCTCGGCGCTCGCGCTGTGGCGGCCCTCGGCCGGACGGCTGGACCCGCTGCCGGTCCCGCCCGGGCGGCTCGGCGCGGTCGGCCACTGGGGCGAGGCGGGGCTGCGCGTGCCGTACTCCTCGCCCGACCACCCGACGGCGCTGGCCACCCTCGACGTCGACACGCTGCTGACGCACGGCCCGCTCCCGCCCGTCTCCGGCCCGACGCCGCTCCCGCTCCAACTCGCGCCGCTGGCCTCGGGGTTGCCGGGCCCGTGGCGGGACACCATCCTGCCCTGGCAGCCCGGCGGGGTGCGCCCGGTGCGGACCGAGCCGCCCGGCTGGCGGCTCGACGGCAGCACCCCGCCCGGGGACGGCGGCCGCTGGCATCCCGCGCAGAGCCTCGAACTCGCGGGCCCGGCAGGCCCGTTGGAGGCCGTGGTGTACGGCGGGGACGCCTGGCTGAGCAGCCCGCACCTGGTGCTGGCGCTGCACGGCGGCCCGGCGGACGCCTGGCGGCTGGAGTTCGACCCGACACTGCAGCGGATGGCCGCCGAGGGCCTGGCGGTGGTGGCGCCGAACCAGCGCGGCTCCACCGGCTACGGCGTGGCGCACGCGCTGGCCATCCGGGGCGCCTGGGGCGGTCCCGACCTGGACGACGTCCTGTACCTGCTGGACGGCATCGCGGGCCAGCGTGCCGCCCTCGGCCTGGAGCCGCCGGCCCTCTTCGGGGTCAGCTACGGCGCCTTCCTGGCGCTGCTGGCGGCCTCGCACGCGCCGGCCGAACAGGTCGCCCGCTGCGCGGTGGTCGCGCCGTTCCTGTCCGGCGCCCGGCTGCTGGCCGAAGCGGCGCCCCCCGTACGGGCGTTGACCACCCGGCTGGGCGGCGGCGAGCAGGTCGCCGACGCCCGCGGACCGCGCGACGTGCTGCAACTGGCGCACCGGCTGAGCGCGCCGCTGCTGGTCGTGCACGGCAACCGGGACGAGGTCGTACCGGTGAGCCAGTCCCGCTCGCTGCGGCACGAGTTGCTGCGGATCGGCCGGGTCGAGGGCGAGGACTTCCGGTACGTCGAGGCGGCCGGCTCCGGGCACGAGGTGCTCGCCGACGAGGGCGCCGCCGTCCTGCACGAGCTGCTGGCCACGTTCCTGCGGACCGGCCGCCCGGGCTGACCCGCCGCCCGGCGCCGTCCCGGACACCAAGCTCGGGCACCGAGCCAGGCGCCAGGCCCAGACGCCAGCCCCGGGCGGCCTCGACGCCGCGCTAGGCGATCCGAGTGAACTCTCCGCAGGTGGGCGCCACTTGTCGGCCTTGGTACGGACCTGCCCGCCCCCCGCCCCGGCCGTGCTGCCGGACCGGGCGGCCCGCCGTCCGGACGCCGACGCCGAGGAGCGGGTCGAACGGGCCTCCGCCGCACACGCGGGGACACTGATGATCGCCGATGATCGTTGCGCGCCGCATCAGTTCCGCACCGCGGGCGGACCCGGCTGCCGCCGCCGGACGGCGGGCGCGGGCCGCCGGCCCGGCCCGGCGGTCTCCGGGCGCCGTCCCCGCGCCGCCGCGAGCCGGTCGGCCGCAGGCCCGGTTCCGGGCCCGGGACCAGCGCGGGACTCGCGTCATGATCTCGATAGGATCTCGTCCGTCCCGGCCGTTATGGTGACCGGGGCACGGGCCGCGATCACCGGCCACGGGCGCGTACCGGGCGCCCGATCGGGGACCAGACCGTGCGCCACCGGCGCCGGCCGGGCGCCGATGACCTGCACCCTCCGCACGGAAAAGACGATTCTCATGTCCGACACCCTCACCGACACCACCGGACCCGCGGTTACCGGGACCGACGCCGACGAGAAGACGGCCAAGGACACCGCGTCGCACGGCCGCCACCGCGGTGGCTCCGCCGCCGACGACAGCCCGGAGTCCGACCCGCACGGCCGCCACCGCGCGGCCGGGGCGCTGGGCTGACCGCACCACCACCAGGGCACCGCGTACGAGGGCCCGCCGGGAGGGCACGGACTCCCCCGGCGGGCCCTCGGCTTTCCCGATGCCCCCGCCCGAAGTCTCCGTGCGAAGCCCCGAGCAGCGCCCCGGCCGCGGCCCGCCCTCAGCCCAGCGTCACGACCGTCCGCAACGCTTCGCCACTCCGCATCTGCGCGATCGCCTCGTTGACGTCCGCGAGCCCCACCCGGTGGGTGACCATGCCGTCGAGGTCGATCCGCCCGGCCCGCCAGAGGTCCACGACCAGCCCGATGGTGCGCGCCACCGTCGCCCCGCCGTAGAGCGAGGGCAGCAGGCGCTTCTCGTTGAAGAACAGCTCGCCCATGGTGAACTGCGCGAGGTCGTCCTGCGCGCCCGCGCCGATGACGACCACCGCGCCGCCGCGCCGGGCGGCCTCGTAGCCGGCCCGGACGGTGGCCGCGCGGCCGACCGCCTCGAAGACGTAGTCGAAGCCGCCGCCGGGCAGCTTCTTGGCCGCCGCCTTCAGCTCCTCGGGCGCGATCGCCTCGGTGGCGCCGAACGCCAGGGCGCGCTCGCGGCGCGAGGCCACCGGGTCGACGACGGTGATCCGGCCGGCGCCGCAGACCCGGGCGCCCTGCACGGTGGCCACGCCGACCCCGCCCGCGCCGATCACCGCGACGGAGGCGCCGGGCTCGACCCGGGCGGTGTTCACCGCGGCGCCGATGCCCGTGGTCACGCCGCAGCCGATCAGCGCGGCGGCCTCGTACGGGAGGTCGTCGGGCACCTTGATGACGGCGTTCGCCGCGACCACGACCTCCTCGGCGAAGGCCCCGGTGCCGTAGAAGCCGGAGGCGCTCAGCCCGCCCTCGGCGATCCGGAAGCCCGGGGCGCCGAGGCCGCGCAGGCTGGCGATGCAGAGGTGGCCGCGGTCCCGGCGGCAGTGGTCGCAGCGGCCGCAGGGGGCCATCCAGCAGAGCACCACGCGGTCGCCGGCGGCGAGGCCGGTGACGCCCTCGCCGACCTCCAGCACGTCCCCGGCGCCCTCGTGCCCGGGGACGAACGGCGCGGGCTGCGGCAGGACGCCGCTCATCGCGGAGAGGTCCGAGTGGCAGAGGCTGGCGGCGCGCATCCGGACCCGTACGGTGCCCGGCCCGAAGCCCACGGCCGTCACGTCCTCGCGGACGTCGAGGGTCTCCTGGCCGGTCTTGTGCAGGACGGCTGCGCGCATGGGTGCTGCTCCCGGGGTGCCTGGTGTTCCTCGGATCGGCGGTCGGCCCGATTCTGGCACGGGCGGCGCGACGCGACTAGAACGCGTTCCACAACAACCGGCCGACGGAACTGTACGAATTCACTGTCCTTCCACCGCTGCGACACGCCATGATCACCACCGTGTCGACACCCCTTCCGACGTCCCCGCCTGCACACTCGCAGGCCTCCCCCGAGCAGGCCTCCCCCGAGCAGCCCGCCCACGGCGCGTCCTGCCCCCGCTGCGCCGCCGCGCTGACCGCCGACCCGCGCTTCACCGCCTGGTGCCCGGCCTGCGACTGGAACCTGTCCCCCGGTCAGGACGGCGCTCCCGCGCCCACCCGGCGCGAGCGGGCGGCGGCCGACCGCACCGACCGGCTGTTCGAGGAGCAGGCCGCCGGCGGCGACTCCCCGACCGCCCGCCGCGACTGGCTGCTGGCCTCCGCCGCCGCCGGCCTGGTCCACCTGGTCACCGTCGGCCTGCTCTGCCTGGCGGTCTGGCTGCTCGTCACCGGGAGCACGGTGCAGCGCTGCGCGGGCGTGGTGGCGCTGGTGGTCGCGGTCGCGCTGCGGCCCCGGCTCGGCCGGGTGCCGCGCGACCAGAACGTCCTCGACCGCGCCTCGGCCCCGGCCCTGTACGGGCTGGCGGACCGGGTGGCCGCCGAGCTGGGTGCCGCGCCGGTGGCCGTCATCCGGGTCACCGACGAGTTCAACGCCTCCTACGGGCTGGTCGGGCTGCGCCGCCGTCCCGTCCTCGAACTGGGCCTGCCGTTCTGGGAGGTGCTGGACGACCGGCAGCGGATCGCCCTGCTCGGCCACGAGTTCGGCCACCACGTCAACGGCGACCACCGCCGCTCGCTCTGGCTGCACAGCGCGGTCTCGGCGCTCGCGGCCTGGTACGGCATGGTCCGGCCCGACCGGCCGGGCCGCGCGCACGGCGACGAGCTCTCGCTGCTGATCCGGATCGGCGCGCTGGTCGGCGCGGTCGTCCTGCGGGCCGTCGCCTGGCTGCTGCTCCAGGGCCTCTACCTGTTCGACCGGCTCACCTCCCGCGCCGGGCAGCAGGCCGAGTACCGCGCGGACGCCCTCGCCGTCCGGGTCGGCGGCAGCGAGGCGGCCGGCGGGATGCTCGCGACGCTCCTGCTGTTCGGCCCCGTGTGCACCGCCGTGGGCCGGATCCGCGCCGAGGAGCGCCGGCGCCCCCGGACGGTCCGCCGCGGCCGGGGCCGGGGCCCGGAGCGGCCCGAACAGTCCGAGCAGCCGAAGCCGCCCGCCCCGGAACTGCTCTGGGAGCGGCTGCGCGAGCACCTCGGCTCCGTCCCCGCCACCGAGCACGAGCGCCTGCTGCGGCTCAGCGCCCGTGACCACGCCGCCGTGGACTCCACCCACCCTCCGACCCACCTGCGGATCGCCCTGGTCGAGCGCGCCGGGGCCCGGCCGGCGGCCGTCACCGCCACCCCCGCCGAGGTCGGGGCGATCGCCGCCGAGCTGGCCCCGCACCGCGCCCGGATCGCCGCCGACCTGCTCGCGGGCTGACCGCCGCCCGAGCGACGCACGGCACCAGTCGGCACCGGTCGGCGCCGGCCGCCCCGGCGGCGCCGCTACCGCTACCGTCGAGTAGGGTCCGTGCACGTCCGCCCGCGTCCCGACCCCCCGAGGAGCACCGCATGTCCGACCTGCTGCTGAGCGCCGAGCCGGCACCCGAGGTGCTGGCGGCGTTCGAGGAGGCCACCGGGTTCATGCCGGTGGACGAGGGGCTCGCGCTGTACGCGGCGGCGGTGGAGGCGGCCCGGAGCACCGGGCTGCCGGTGCTGGAGATCGGCACCTACTGCGGCCGCTCGGCGATCCTGCTCGCGGCGGCGGCCCGGGAGGCGGGGACGGTCGCGCTGACCGTCGACCACCACCGCGGCTCGGAGGAGCAGCAGCCCGGCTGGGAGTACCACGACCCGACCCTGGTCGACCCCGAGGTCGGGCTGATGGACACCCTGCCGCGGTTCCGCCGCGCCCTGCACGCCGCCGGGCTGGAGGAGCACGTGGTGGCGCTGGTCGGCCGCTCGCCGCGGATCGCCGCACTGTGGGGGCGCCCGCTGGGCCTGGTGTTCATCGACGGCGGGCACACCGACGAGCACGCGACCGGCGACTACGAGGGCTGGGTGCCGCACCTGGCGCCGGAGGGCCTGCTGGTGGTGCACGACGTGTTCCCCGACCCGGCGGACGGCGGCCAGGCCCCGTACCGGGTGTACCTGCGGGCGCTGGCCGAGGGCTTCGAGGAGGTCTCGGTGACCGGCTCCCTGCGCGTCCTGCGCCGCGCCGCGCGGTAGGACATCTGTTCGCTCCCGGGGTCCCGCGCCGATGCTCTAACGTCGTGCCGGGGCTGCCGGGCAGGGGTTCGAACGGTACGGTGGCCGCGCAGCACCAGGCAGAGCATCGGCGGACGGTGGGGGCCAGCAGCGACATGACGGACCAGCAGAACAGCGCTCCGGCGGTCTGGGACCCGACCGCGCGCGGCGGCGCCGGCGGCTGGGTGCGCGGCCCGCAGCGCCCGGCCGACGCGCAGCCCGTCCCCGAGGCGCCCGCCACCCCCCAGCCTCCCGCGGCCCCGCAGTCCACGGCCCCGCAGTCCGCCGCCCAGCCCGGTCCGATGGCCCCGCCGCCCTCGCCCGGCGCCGTCGGCGACCAGGGCCCGCCGCTGGGCGCCCGCCCGTACCTGGCCGCCTCGCCCGGCTACGACCCGCCGACCGCCCGGCTGTTCCCCGGCGCCGCCCCGCCGCCCCCGGCCGCCCCGCCGGCGTCCGCGCCGTTCCCCTCCCACGCGGGTCCGCCGTCCCACGCCCCGCAGCAGGAGACGCAGCAGACCCCCGGCTACGACTACCTCCTGCAGCCGCCCGCCGCCCCGCCGCAGTCCCCGTACGGCGCGCAGCCCCCGTACGGCACCCCGCTCCCCTACGGCGCGCAGCCCGACTACCCGACCGGGACCGCCCACGGGGACGACGAGGACCGGCCGACCAACCGCAGGGCCCCGCTGCTGATCGGCTTCGCGCTGCTCCTGGTGCTGGCGGTCGGCGGCGGCCTGCTGTTCGCCCTGCGGGGCGGCGGCGACAAGGACGGCCAGGCCGCGCCCGCCCCGGCCTCGGCCCCGGCGACCGGCGCGGAGAACCCGCCGCCCGCGACCGCGCCCACGGGTGCGGACGGTGCGCCGAGCGCCGCCGCGAGCGCGTCCGGCTCGCCCGCCGGTACGCCGTCGCCGAGCTCGACCGCTCCCGGTCCGGGCGCCAAGGCGCAGGCCCAGGCGCTGGACGGCCTGCTCAGCGAGGGCGAGAGCGCCAAGGCCCCGATCGGCAGCGCCGTCGCCAAGGTGACCAGCTGCCCGCCGAAGGCCGACATCGAGAGCGCCGCGCAGGACTTCGACAACGGCGCGAGCCAGCGGACCGCCCTGCTGGCCAAGCTCTCCCAACTGAGCGTCACGGACGTGCCGGGCGGCGCGGACGCGGTGAACTCCCTGAAGTCCGCCTGGCAGTTGTCCGCCGACATAGACAAGGCGTACGCGAGCTGGGCGCGCGCCGTCGCCGCCCAGGGCTGCACCGGCCGGGCCCCGGCCACCGCCGACAAGAAGCACGCGGACGAGCTCAACCCGCAGGCGACGCAGGCGAAGACGGACTTCATGACGAAGTGGAACGCGATCGCGAAGAGCTACGGCCTGACTCCGCGCACCCAGGACAGGATCTGACCGACCAGTGACCGGCACCGCCCCCCGACCGCCCCGCCGCTCCGCCCTGCTGCGCGCCACCACCGCCGCGGCCGTGGCCGTTCCGCTCTGCACGGCGGGCTGGTTCGGCTGGCGGGCCCTCGACCACTCCGGCCCGGCGGGCGCCACGGCGGCCCCGGCCGCGTCGGCCCCCGCCGCCTCGTCCCCGGCTGCCGGCCCGGCTTCGGCGCCGCCCGCCCCGGCGGCCACGGACCAGCCGGGCACCGCCGACCCCGGCGCCCCGGCCGACGGCACCGCCGCGCCCCTCACCCCGCCGGTCGCACCGCCGCCGTCCACCGCCCCGGCCGCCGAGGCCCCGCCCGCGCCCGCCGACGCCGCGGTCCTGACCGGCCGCACCGTCCTGCTCGACCCCGGCCACAACCCCGGGAACTCCGCCCACACCGCCGAGATCAACCGCCAGGTCGACATCGGCAACGCCCGCAAGGAGTGCGACACCACCGGCACCGAGACCAACGCCGGCTACACCGAGGCCGAGTACACCCTGGACGTCTCCCGCCGGGCCCGCGCCCTGCTGGCCGCCCGGGGCGCCACGGTGGTCCTGGTGCAGGACGGCGACCGGCCCTGGGGCCCGTGCGTCGACGAACGGGCCCGCGCGGGCGCCGACGCCCACGCCGACGTCGCGGTCTCGGTGCACGGGGACGGCGGCCCGGCGAGCGGCAGCGGGTTCCACGTGATCATGCCCGCCCGGGTGGTGGCGGGGAAGGCGGACAACGCGGCGATCGTCGCCCCCTCGCGCCGGCTCGGCCTCCTGCTGCGCGACCGGTTCCACGCCGCGACCGGCGAGCCGTACGCGGACTACATCGCCAAGGACGGCCTGGACACCCGCTCCGACCTGGGCGGCCTCAACCTCTCGACGGTCCCCAAGGTGTTCATCGAGTGCGGTAACATGCGCAACTCGACGGACGCGAAGCGGATGACGGACCCTCAGTGGCGCCAGCAGGCGGCCCGGGGGATCGCCGACGCGCTGACCGCTTTCCTGACGACCCAAGAGAAGACCGAAGAGCGGTAAGGGAGTTGGGCCGCGACCGGCGGAGGACGACGCTCCGCCCGGACCGCACGGTTTGCAACGACTTCACCCCATTCCCGGTCCCGCCGTGCACCGGCAGGACGGTTGGGCCTAGGCTTCTGGTCCGTTCGGGAGTTTCGGCCGGTCGGCCCGACCGCGCGAACCACCGTCCACGACACGTCAACGAGGGGAACGTTAGTGAATCTGCGCGCTCTCACCAGGGGAGACGCCGCCGTCGCAGGCGCGGCCGTCCTGCTCTTCATCGCCTCCTTCCTGCCTTACTGGACCGTGGACTGCGGCAACAGCCGGTACTGCCCGCCGTCGCAGAACGCGTGGAGCACGGACCTGTTCCCCATCCTGCCGTCGATCTACCTCCTCGGCATCGCCGCCGCGGTGCTGATCCTGGTGCAGCGCTTCCAGGGTGCGGCCGCGGCCAACCGCCAGGTGCTCGGCCTGCGGCTGGACCAGTGGGGCATCGCCCTCTCCGTCGCGGCGCTGTGGACCTCGGTCTGGGCGCTCGGCGGCGGCACCTCCAGCTCCGTCGTCAGCCACGGCTTCGGCGCCTGGCTCGGCTTCATCGCGCTGCTCGCGCTGGCCGGCGCGGCCGCCGCGGGCCCCCTGGTGCCCGCACTGAAGGCCCCGCTGGCCGCCGACCGCCCGGCGGCCGTCCCCGGCCAGTACGGCTACCCGGGCCAGCCCGGTCAGCCGGGTGCCCCCGGCCAGCCCGGCCAGTACGGCTACCCGGCCCAGGGCCACGACCCGGCGTTCGGCGGCCAGGGCGGCTACGGCTACCCGGGCGCCGGCCAGCCGCAGCCCGGCCAGCCGGTCCAGGCCGCCCAGCCGCACGACGCCGGCGCCCCGGCCCCGCAGCCGGTCCCGGCCGCGCAGCAGGCGCCCGCCCCGGCGGCGGACTTCCAGCCGTTCTGGTTCGCCGTCCCGGCCCCGCGCCAGCTGGCCCCGAAGGACAACCCGGCCGGCGCCCCGGTCGGCGAGGTCGTACCGGGCACCTGGTACCTGGCCGTCGAGCAGCGCGGCGCCGCGCTGGTCGCGCAGCTGCCGGACGGCAGCCAGGGCGTGCTGGCCGACACCACGGGCATCCAGCGCGGCTGAGACAGCACGGCTCACGCCCGCGGACGCACACCGCGAAGGGGCGGGACCGGTTCTCCGGTCCCGCCCCTTCCGCGTGTCCGCGCCGTGTCCGCGCCCGGTGCGCCCTGTGTGCCCGTTCCGCACGGACGTCCGCTCCGCGTACGCCCGTCCCGCGCGCGCCCCGTCCCGCACGCGTGCGCCGGGCTCAGCAGCAGTCCGCGACCACCAGCCCGGCCGGCAGCTGCTCCCCGCCGAAGACCGCGACCGTCGCCGGGTCCCCGCCGAGCGCGGCGACCGCGAGCAGCAGCGCCCCGGCCGTCCAGGTGGTGCGCTCCTCCGGCCAGATCGCGTCGTCCTCGAAGACGTACCCGGTCCAGTACGAGCCGTCCTCGTGCCGCAGGTGCTTCTGGATCCAGCGCAGGATGTCCACCGCGCGGTCGGACTGGCCGATGGCCCAGAGCGCGAGCGCCAGCTCGGCGCTCTCGCCGCCGGTCACCCACGGGCGGTCGCTGACGCAGCGCACGCCGAGGCCGGGGACGACGAAGCGCTCCCAGTCCCGCTCGATCCGGGCCACCGCCGCCTCGCCGCGCAGGCCGGTGCCGAGCACCGGGTAGTACCAGTCCATCGAGTAGCGGCCCTTGTCCAGGAACCGCTCGGGGTGGTGGGAGACGGCGTGCCCCAGCCGGCCGGCCGCGAGCTCCCAGTCGGGCTGCGGCTCCTCCAGGTACTCGGCGACGGCCAGGCCGCAGCGCAGCGCGTGCAGGATGCTGGACGAGCCGGTGAGCAGCGCCTCGTCGGTGGCGGTGCCGTCCCCGTCGACCCGCCAGGCGATCGGGCCGCCGGGCAGCCGCAGCCCGACGATGAAGTCCAGGGCGCGCCGGACGACCGGCCAGATCCACTCCAGGAACGCGTCGTCGCCGGTGCTGAGGTGGTGGTGCCAGACCCCGACCGCGATGTACGCGCAGAAGTTGCTCTCCTTGGCCCGGTCGGTGACCGCGCCGTCGGTGTACGCGGCGTACCAGGAGCCGTCCGGGTTCTGGGCGGCGGCGAGCCAGCGGTAGGCGGCCTCGGCGGCGGCGTGCTCGCCGGCCGTGTCGAGGGCCATCGCCGCCTCGGTGTGGTCCCAGGGGTCGAGGTGGTGGCCGGCGAACCAGGGTATGGCGCCGTCGGGGCGCTGCTCGGCCAGGATGCTGCGCACGGTGTCGGCGGCCTGCTCGGCGTCGAGCACCCCGTCGAGCAGCAGCACCTCGGGGACGGCGGCCGTCACGCCGTCCCGCCCGGCGCGCGGTTGGGCTTGGAGGCGTACGCGACGAAGCTCTTGCCGATCACCGGGTTGAGGGCCCGCTCGGCGGCCCTGGTGAGGCTGCTGATCACCGGGGTGCCGACGATGTCCCAGACCAGCAGCTGGTGGTAGGCCTTGACCGGCAGCGCCTTGTCGTTGTCGACGCCGACCGCGCACTTGATCCACCAGTACGGGGAGTGCAGCGCGTGCGCGTGGTGGGTGCCGTACGGCTCCAGGCCGGCGTCCTTGAGCTTCTCGAGCAGCTCGTCGCCCCGGTAGATCCGGATGTGGCCGCCCTCGTTGGCGTGGTACTCGTCGGACAGCGCCCAGCAGATCTTCTCCGGGAGCCAGCGGGGCACGGTGACGGCGAGCAGGCCGCCCGGCTTGAGGACCCGGAACATCTCGTTGAGCACGCCCTTGTCGTCCGGGATGTGCTCCATCACCTCGGAGATGATGATCTTGTCGAAGTACTCGTCCTCGAACGGCAGCGCCAGCGCGTTGCCCTCCATCGCGACCGCCGACGCGCCCTCGGGGGCCTCACCGGCCTGCTCCATCGCCGCGAACCACTTCCTGACCTCGGCGATCTCCTCGGTGTTCTGGTCGAGGGCGATCACGTTGGCGCCACGGCGGTAGCACTCGAACGCGTGCCGGCCCCCGCCGCAGCCCAGGTCGAGCACCCGGTCGCCGGGGGCGAGCGGGAAGCGCGAGAAATCGACGGTCAGCACTGCAGGACTCCCATTCCTATTGCTACCAAGCGTTCTTGACGCTTCGTCACGCCACTCCCGGCACGTCACGCTTCGTCGGGCAGGCTCGCCCTGCCGCCACCGCTCCGCCTCCGCCGACCGGCCGTCACCGACCTGCCGCGGGCGGGCGGCTAGGCCACGTACCGCCAGCCCGGACCCGAGCGGGCCCGGGCGCCGACGCCGGTGGCGAGCGCCGCGCGGTAGGCCTCGGCGGTCAGCTCGGCGGCCCGCTCCCAGGTGAACCGGGCCAGCACCCGCTCCCGCCCGGCCGCGCCGAGCCCGGCCCGCAGCTCCTGGTCGTCCAGCAGCCGGCCGAGCGCGGCGGCCAGCGCGTCCGCCTCCCCCGGCGGCACCGCCAGGCAGGACTCCCCGTCCGGCCCGGCCACCTCGGGGATCGCCCCGCCGGTGGTCGCGACCAGCGGGGTGCCGGTGGCCATCGCCTCGGCGGCGGGCAGCGAGAAGCCCTCGTACAGCGAGGGGACGCAGGCCACCTCGGCCGAGCGGTAGAGGTCGACCAGCTCCTGGTCGGTCAGCCCGCTGCGGAACTCGATGTGCCCGGCCAGCCCGAAGCGGCGCACCGCCTCGGCCACCGGCCCGTCCTCCTTCTGCGGCTTGCCGACCACCACCAGGTGGGCGTCCCGCTCGGTGCGGACCTTGGCGAGCGCCTCGACCAGGAAGACCAGGCCCTTCAGCGGGACGTCCGCGCTGGAGGTGGTGACGATCCGGCCGGGGACGCGCTCGATCTCCGCCGAGGGCGACCAGAGCCGGGTGTCGGCGCCGATCGGCACCACCGAGATCGCGCCGGGCGCGACGCCCAGGTGCTCGGCGATCTCGCGCTGCGAGGTGCCGGAGACGGTGATCACGTGGTCCAGCCGGGCGGCGACCCTCCGCTGCATCCGGGTGAAGGCGTACCAGCGGCGCAGCGAGAGCCGCTTGCCGCGGGTGGTGGCGGCGTCCAGCTCCAGCTGCCGGTCCACGGTGATCGGGTGGTGGATCGTGGTGACCAGCGGGAAGCCGTGCCGGGCCAGGCCGAGCAGGCCGTAGCCGAGGGTCTGGTTGTCGTGCACCACGTCGTAGCGGCCCTTGTGGGCGGCCAGGTAGCGGCGGGCGCGCAGCGAGAAGGTGAGCGGCTCGGGGAAGCCGCCGGTGCGCATGGTGGCGAACTCCAGCACGTCCACCGGGCCGCGGAACTCGTCGCGGGCCGGGGTGCGGAACGGGTCGTCGGCGCGGTAGAGGTCCAGGCTGGGCAGCTCGACCAGGCGCACCGAGCCGGGGCCGTCGACCTCGTCGAGCACCGGGAAGGGCTGGGCGCCGATCACGTCCACGTGGTGGCCGAGCCTGGCCAGCTCCCGGGAGAGGTGCCGTACGTACACGCCCTGACCGCCGCAGAAGGGGTCCCCTCGGTACGACAGCAGGGCAATCCGCAGCGGCTGCGCGGTCATCCTGGGCCCTCTTCTCTAGCTGCTTACGGTGCTGCCGGTCGTGCTTCCGGTCGCTAAAGTAGATCAGGTTTCAGTGGCTGGGGAACTCGTCGTCGACCACGTGAACAATGAGAGACCTCGAAGATACCGGCCCGTAGCTTTCCCTCAGGAGCCAGGGCTGGTGATTCCCGCCACGCCGGATCCTGCCGACCATGTGGAGCACGCCGCCACTCTCGCCCGCCCGGGAGCACCCTTGCCGCCACCCCCTCCTTCCACCTCTCCGCAGCTCTCGCCCCCGGGCGAGCCGCCGCTGACCGCGCGCCAGGCCGAACGGCGCCGGCGCATCCTGCGGGCCGCCACCGCGCTGGCGGTGCGGGGCGGGTACGAGGCGGTGCAGATGCGGGAGGTCGCGGAGGGCGCCCAGGTCGCCCTCGGCACGCTCTACCGGTACTTCCCGTCCAAGGTCCACCTGCTGGTGGCGGTGATGCTGGAGCAGCTCCAGGGCCTCCAGGAGCACATCCGGCGGCACCCGCCGACCGACCGCGAACCGGCGCCGCGGGTCGCCGACGCCCTCACCCGGGCCTTCCACGCGCTGCAGCGCGAACCGCTGCTGGCCGAGGCGATGGTCCGGGCGCTGTCCTTCGCGGACCGCTCGGTGGGAGCCGAGGTGGACCAGGTCAGCACGGCCACCGGGCAGCTCATCCTGGACGCGATCGGCCAGTCCGGACCGCCCACCGAGAGCCAGCGCGCGGCGGTGCGGGTGATCGAGCACACCTGGCACTCGGCACTGGTCGCCTGGCTCTCCGGGCGCGCCTCGATCGCCGAGGTCCGGGCCGACCTGCACACCGCGGCCCGGCTGCTCGCCCTGCCGTGAGCCGCCCTCCTCTCCCCACTGACTGGAACCTGTTCCTGGCCGCGCCGGGGCGGGCGGCGTGCTCCGGCGGCTAGAGTCGACAGTCGGCACAACTCCATCCCGCTCCTCCCCCGGGGAAAGCCGGTGCGAATCCGGCGCTGACCCCGCAGCCGTGAGACCGGCGCCGCCATCGGCCGCCCGGACGAGTCGGAGCACCCGGGGAGGGGCGAGCGGCCAGTCCGGACGCACGCGCCCGGCACCGTCGAGGACTACGGAACGGCCCCGCCCGGGCCACCACCGCTCACCGAAAGGCACACCCGCACCATGCTGACCGCCGCCCGCCTGGGCGCCGCCGCCCTGTCCGCCGCGCTGCTCACCGGCCTCGCCGCAGGACCGGCCCTCGCCGACAGCCCCGCGCCGACCCCCGCCGCCGTCCCCGACGGGCTGTACGGCAAGAGCGACCCGACGTACGACGGCGTCTGGCGGCAGTCGCTGGCGCTCACCGCGCTGACGGCGGCCAAGGTCACCCCGGCCGACTCGGCCGTCGGCTGGCTCACCGGGCAGCAGTGCGAGGACGGCGGCTGGCCCTCGTACCGGGCCGCCGGCGCGGCCTGCGACCCCAAGACCGAGGACAGCAACGCCACCGCCGTCGCCGTCCAGGCCCTGGTCGCCCTCGGCGGGCACCAGGAGGCCGTCGACAAGGGCGTCGGCTGGCTCAAGGCCAACCAGAACGCCGACGGCAGCTGGGCGTACAACCCGGGCAGCCCCGGCGACGCCGACTCCACCGGCCTCGCCGTCAACGCGCTGTTCGCTGCCAAGACCGACCCGGCGGGCGTCGCCAAGGCCGGCAGGTCCGCCTTCGACGGGCTCGCCCTCTTCCAGCTCGGCTGCACCGCCCCCGCCGACCAGCGCGGCGCCTTCGCCTACCAGACCGACCCGGCCGGCGGCGCCCTCACCCCGAACGCCCTGGCCAGCGCCCAGGCCGCGCTCGCCGCGAGCGGCGGCCACCTGCCGGTCGCCGGCACGGTGCACGCCGACGCCGCGCCCAAGGCCCTGGCCTGCGCCGACGCCCCGGCCGCCCCGGCCGCCCAGGGCTCCTCGGCCTCCTCGGCCCCGGTTTCGCACGCGGAGTCCGGCGAGGCCGTCGGCGCCTACCTCACCGCCCAGCTCGCGGCCGGCGGCGACCACCTCACCCTCACCACCCCGGGCGCCGCCCCCACCCCCGACTACACCGCCACCGCCTGGGCCGCCCTCGCCCTCAGCCAGAGCGGCCACCCCCAGCAGGCCGCCGGCGCCGTCGACTGGCTCGGCAAGGAGGGCGCCACCTGGACCAAGGGCGGCACCGACGCCGGCGCCACCGCCACCCTCCTGCTGGTCGCCCAGGCCGCCCACCGCGACACCGCCGCCCTGACCGGCCAGCTCACCGCCCTCGGCCCGGCACCCAAGGCCACCGACGCCTCCGCCACGGCGACGGCGACCGCCCCGGCGAAGAAGAAGGACGGCGGCATCGGCCAGTACTGGCTGATCGGCGTCGGCCTGCTCATCGGCGTCGGCGGCGGCCTCCTCCTCAGCCTCCAGCGCAAGCGCAACACCCACCTCTGATGCGTCCCGCCTCCCACGCCGCTCCCGGCGGGCCGGGCCCCGGCCTGCCGGGTGACGGCCTGCCGGGTGACGGCGCCCGCGCCCGCCGCCGCACCGCGCTCGCCGCGCTGCTCCTCCCCCTCCTCGGGGCGGTGCTGCTGCTCGCCTCCGCCGCTCCGGCGCAGGCCGCCGGGTACCGGTACTGGTCGTTCTGGCGCGGCGCCGAGGGCGGCAGCTGGACGTACCAGCAGCAGGGGCCCTCCGTCGCGGTGCCGCCGGACGGGGCCGTGGACGGCTGGCGGTTCGCGCTGAGCCCGGACGGCGGGCAGGACGCCGCGAAGCCCCGGACGGCCGGGAGCTTCGCCGACATCTGCGCGGACACGCCCGCGCAGGAGGGCCGCAAGCGGGTGGCCGTCGTGCTGGACTTCGGCACCGCCGAGGACGCCGGCTCCGCCGCCGGTTCGTCCGCCTCCGGCTCGTCCGCTTCCGGTTCGTCCGTCTCCGGCTCGTCCACCTCCGGCTCGTCCGCCGCCTCGGTGCCCGAGCAGCGCACGGCGTGCGCCACCGTCGCGCCCCGCGCCACCTCGGCCGAGGTGCTGGCCACCGTCGCCCCGCCGCTGCGCTACGACACCAACGGGCTGCTGTGCGCCATCGCCGGGTACCCGAAGGCGGGCTGCGGCGACCAGGTCGGCGCGGCCGGTGCCGCCCAGCCGGCCGCCGGATCCGCCGACCAGAGCACCGGCAGCGGCCCGGACGTCGGCCTGATCGCCGGTGGCGCGCTGGTGGCCGTCCTCGCCGGTGGCGCCGTCTGGCAGGCGCGCCGCCGCCGTCACCCCTAACGTCCCCCACCCAGGAATCACCGTGAGCAGCACCGCCGTCCGTACCACCCGGCCGCCCACCGGCCCCCGTCAACTGCACCCCGGGGCCTGGTGGTTGTGGGCGCTGGGGCTGGGCGCGGCAGCCACCCGCACCACCAACCCGGCGATCCTGCTGCTACTCGTCGCCGTCGCCGGGTACGTGGTCGCGGCCCGGCGCGGCGATGCGCCGTGGTCGCGCTCGTACGGGGCGTTCCTGCGGCTGGGCCTGCTGGTGCTCGGCATCCGACTGGTCTTCGCGGTCTTCCTCGGCTCGCCGGTCCCGGGCACCCATGTGCTGTTCACGCTGCCCGAACTCCCGCTGCCCGTCTGGGCGCAGGGCGTGCGGATCGGCGGCCGGGTCACCGTCGAGGGGCTGCTCGCGGCGCTGTACGACGGGCTGCGGCTGGCCACCCTGCTGGTCTGCGTCGGCGCCGCCAACTCGCTGGCCAGCCCGGCCCGGCTGCTGCGCGCCCTGCCCGGCGCGCTCTACGAGGCGGGCGTCGCCGTCGTGGTGGCGATGACCTTCGCGCCGAACCTGATCGCGGACGTCCGCCGACTGCGTGCCGCGCGGCGTCTGCGGGGCCGCTCCGACAAGGGCGTCGCGGCCGTGCTGAGCGTCGGACTCCCGGTGCTGGAGGGCGCGTTGGAGCGGTCCATCGCACTGGCCGCCGCCATGGACACCCGGGGGTTCGGCCGCACCGCCGACGTCCCGCGCCGGCTCGCCCGGGCGACGGCCGCGCTCACCCTGGCCGGACTGCTCGGGGTCTGCCTGGCCGCGTACGGGCTGCTGACGGCCGGTGGCGCGGGCTGGGCGCTGCCCGTCCTGCTGCTCGGCCTGGCCGCCGCCTTCGCCGGCCTGCTGCTCGGCGGCCGACGGTCCGTCAGAAGCCGCTACCGGCCCGACCCTTGGGCCGTCCCCGAGTGGCTGACGGCCGGTTCCGGGGCGGCCGTGGCGGCCCTCACCACCTACCTGGCCGCGCGGGACCCGGCCGCCTTCGCCCCCACCGTCGTCCCGCCGACCGTCCCCGCGCTGCCACTGGCCGCCGTGCTGACCGTGCTGCTCGGCCTGGTACCGGCGTTCGCCGCCCCGACCCCGCCCCGGAGGGCATCGTGATCACCTTCGAGCAGGTCTCCGTCCGGTACGCGGACTCGGCCGCACCCGCCCTGAACGGCGTCGACCTCACCGTCCCCGAGGGCGAACTCTGCCTGCTGGTGGGCCCGTCCGGCTCCGGCAAGTCCACCCTGCTGGGGACGGTCAGCGGCCTGGTGCCGCACTTCACCGGCGGGGTGCTGCACGGCCGGGTCACCGTCGGCGGCCGGGACACCCGCGAGCACCGTCCGCGCGAACTCGCCGACCTCGTCGGCACGGTGGGGCAGGACCCGCTGGCGCACTTCGTCACCGACACCGTGGAGGACGAACTCGCCTACGGCATGGAGTCCCTGGGCCTGCCGGGCGACGTGATGCGCCGCCGGGTCGAGGAGACCCTCGACCTGCTCGGCCTCGCCGACCTGCGCGACCGCGCGCTGAACTCCCTCTCCGGCGGCCAGCAGCAGCGCGTCGCGATCGGCTCGGTGCTCACCGTGCACCCGCGCGTGCTGGTCCTGGACGAGCCCACCTCGGCGCTCGACCCGGGCGCGGCCGAGGAGGTGCTGTCCGTCCTCCAGCGGCTGGTGCACGACCTCGGCACCACCGTACTGATGGCCGAGCACCGGCTGGAGCGGGTCGTCCAGTACGCCGACCAGGTGCTGCTGCTCACCCCCGACGCCCCGCCCGTCCTCGGCGAGCCCGCCGAGGTGATGGCGCACTCCCCGGTGCACCCGCCGGTGGTCGGCCTCGGCCGGCTCGCGGGCTGGCGGCCGCTGCCGCTCTCGGTCCGCGACGCGCGCCGCAAGGCCGCGCCGCTGCGCGCCCGACTGGACGGCCGGACGCCCGCTCCCGCCGACCGCCGTGCCGGCGCCGCCCCCCTCGCCGTCACCGACCGTCTCGCCGTCCGGCGCGGCCCCGTCCCGGCCCTGCGCGGCGTGGACCTCTCCCTCCACCCCGGCGAGATCACCGCCCTGATGGGCCGCAACGGCGCCGGCAAGTCCACCCTGCTGGGCAGCCTGGTCGGCCTGCACGCCCCCTCCTCCGGCAGCGTCAGGGTCGGCGGCCGCACCCCGCACCGCACCCGCCCCGCCGAACTGATCCGCGAGGTCGGCCTCGTCCCGCAGGACCCGCGCGACCTGCTGTACGGCGAATCGGTCGCCGCCGAGTGCGCCGCGGCCGACACCGACGCCGGAGCCGCCGCCGGCACCTGCCGCGCCCTGGTCGAGCGCCTGCTGCCCGGCATCGACGACGACACCCACCCGCGCGACCTCTCCGAGGGCCAGCGGCTCACCCTCGCCCTCGCCGTCGTGCTCACCGCCCGGCCCCCGCTGCTGCTCCTCGACGAGCCGACCCGCGGCCTCGACTACGCCGCCAAGGCCCGGCTGGTGGAGATCCTGCGCGACCTGGCGGCCGAGGGCCACGCCGTGCTCCTCGCCACCCACGACGTCGAGCTGGCCGCCGAACTCGCCCACCGCACGGTGATCCTCGCCGAGGGCGAGATCGTCGCGGACGGCCCGACGGCGGAGGTCGTGGTCTCCTCCCCCGCCTTCGCCCCGCAGGTCGCCAAGGTGCTCGCCCCCGGGCCGTGGCTCACCGTGCGGCAGGTCGCAGAGGCGCTGGACGCATGAGCACTCGTCCCGTCCCGCTGGGACGCCGGTCCGTCGCGGCGCTGCTGTCGGTCTCCTTCGTCGGCGTCGCCGCCTTCGGCTGGCCGCTGCTCGCCTCCACCAAGTCGGCGCTGGTCGGCCACTCCACCGACGCGCCGTGGCTGTTCGCCCTGCTGCTCCCCCTCCTCCTCGCCGTCGTCATCGCCCAGATCTCCGAGGGCCGCTCGGCGGGCGGCGGCGCCCCCGGCCTGGACGCCAAGTCCGTGGCCCTGCTGGGCGTCCTGGCCGCCGCCGGCGCGGCGCTGCGCCCCCTCGGCGCGGGCACGGCGGGGCTGGAGCCGATGTTCTTCCTGATGGTGCTGTCCGGGCGGGTGCTCGGCCCGGGCTTCGGCTTCGTCCTCGGCTCGCTGTCGATGTTCGCCTCCGCGCTGCTCACCGGCGGGGTCGGGCCGTGGCTGCCGTTCCAGATGCTGGCGATGGGCTGGGTCTGCCTGGGTGCGGGCCTGCTCCCGGGGGCCTCCTCGCTGCGCGGCCGCCGCGAACTCGTGGTGCTGGCGTCCTATGGCGCCATCGCGTCCCTGCTGTACGGCACGATCATGAACCTCCAGGGCTGGCCGTACATCGGCGGCCTGGCCGGCTCCATCTCCTTCGTCCCCGGCGACCCGCTGCCCGCCAACCTGGTCCGCTTTGCCGCCTACTGCCTGACCACGTCACTGGGCTGGGACCTGCCGCGCGCCGCACTCACCGTGGTGCTCTGCCTCACCCTCGGCACCCCCGTCCTGCGCGCCCTGCGCCGCACCACCCGCCGCGCCGCCTTCGACGCCCCGGTCACCTTCCGCCCGCCGGAGCGCTAAACCCCGCCCGCCCGGCACGCCCCGCACACCTGCCCGGGCCCGGCCACGGGCCGCCCGCACATCCCGCCCCGGCCGGGGCACTCGTGCCGGCGGGGCCCTGTACCTCCCGCCGCTTCGGGGACAGCGGGCACCCTCGCCAACCGCCCCGCCAGGACCGCCCCCACGCTGTGGGTGACCTTCTCCGGCAGCGGCGCCGCCAGGATGCCCAGCAAGGCGCTCCGGGACCAGCCCTGTGCCAGCAGCCGCTCCACCCTCGCGGCCTGATCACCGAGCGGCTTCCCCGCCAGGGCCATCTTCGGCTCCCGGCACCCGAGTTCGAGCAGCAGCGCCATGCCCGCCGTCAACTTCTCCGGGGGACGGACGGAAGGTTCTTCCACGTCCTTGGTTTCCCGTTCCTTGGAAGGGCTTCCCGCCTTCCCGGCGCCTGGCCCACCTGGAGCTGGACCACCGGCGGCCGGGGGCACGGGAAGCGGCGGCACCGTGTGCACCGCCTTGCCCGTCGTCACCGGCACCTCGTGCACCGAGACGACCGTCCGCACCTGCCCGGTCAGCGGGTCCCGCTGGGTGCGCCGGACGTAGTGCCCAGCCGCCTCCAACTCCCTGAGCGCCCGCGCCACGCTCGTCCGACCCTCCACGCTCTTGGCGGCCAGCGTACGGACGTCTTCGCGCGCCCCGTCCGGCAGGCTGAGCAGGTAGCTCAACAGCCCCCGCGCGGCCCACGACAGCGAGTGCTTGCGGACGACATGCCCGTTGTCCAGGATCGTGTACCCGGGAACGTGCTTTGGGATACGGTGAATCTGCATCGTGGAGTTCTTCTCTCCTGGTGCCAAACCCCGGGGTGTTGGAGCACCGCCGGGGTTACTTGTGCCCATGCACCGGGTGCTTCTCCGAGCACCCGACACCACAATCTTCACCGCAACGCCGTAACACCTCGTCAAACCCCCACCCACATCACCCTTTCGTGCGGCGCGAGCGCACGCCCCCCAGCGCCCCCACCAAGCACACAAGCCCCGGGCACGCAGGGGCTCTTCCCCTGGTGACGCCTACGCCTTCCTCGCCTTGCGCCGCTTGCCGTACGGCCGTTCCCGGCCCCCGGCCGACATTTCCGCGTCGAACCGGACCTTGCTCATCACCACTCGCGGCTCGGGTACGAGCACGGTCGCGGCCGACCGCCAGGGAACGGCCGAAGCCCAACCGATCAGGGGCATCGTCTCGTCGTAGTGCGAAGCGAACCGAGCGACGGAGACGGCGGGCATCCGGTAGTCCAGGCTGCGGACGTGCTCCATGAAGGCCCCGGGGAGCGCCACGTGGTGCGTCTCCAGGTAGTGCGGGAAGTCCAGACGCCACAACCACACACCGTCGGTCATCGGGGAGGAGCATCCCGAGGAATGCCGGTGCACGCTGCCGGTGATGACGTCGCGGCCGCCCTCCATGACGTCGATGAGGACATGGCCCGCGTCCAGGTAGGCCACCAGGTCCGCCTCATCCGGCTCCCCCACCGGCCGGACGGCGTCGAGTATCGACCCGTTCGGTGAGCCGGAGCGTTCGTCCAACTCGTCGTAGAAGCCCAGCAGTCCCAACACGGTCTCTCCTTTGCCGCACGGTCCGTCCCACAGACAATGATCCTGGCCGCGCCGCCGGGTCGGCGACGCGGCCAGAAGGCCAGTGGGGCCGTCTCCCCTCACCCGACGACGCGATCCGGCTCGTCCAGCCACACCCGGTGCTCGCCCGCAACGGTGACGGTCAGGCCGAACCGGTCGAGGCCGGGCTCGCCCTGGCGCTGCCACCAGGCATGGGCGGCGGTCACCTCGTCCCACAGGTCGCGGGGGCCGGACTGCGAGACGGCGTGCTTCCCGTCCCGGTCGGCGAGGCGGCAGTGGGCGTACGAGACCCCATCCCACACCTCGAACCGGCCGGTACCGAAACGGTCGTAGCCCGCCCAGACCTCCCGCCGGAACAGGCCCGGCAGCCGCAGTCCGATCGCGAAAGCGGCGTCGGTGCGCTCGGCCACAGCGGCGGGGTCGAGGGCGGACGGGCCGTGCCGGACGTCCTCGACCTCGAACTCGCCGCTCCCGGGGCGCTGGTCCCGCACCCACATGAACGCCACATCCTCGACGAACGGCCCGCTCGCGGACCGGCCGTCGTCGGCGACGGTGAGCCTCAGCAACCCCCCGTTGCAGAACGCCGTGCCGTACGGGACGACGATCACGCCGCCGGGCACCGTCTGCTCGATCAGCGCCCCGGGGACGCGTTGCACGGCCGCGGTGACATGGATCCGGTCGTACGGCGCGCCCGCCGGATGGCCGAGCATGCCGTCGCCGACAACGGCCGTGACCGGCAGGCCGTTCGCCGCCAGGCACCGCCGCGCGGCACCGGACAGTTCAGGATCCAGCTCCACGGTGGTCACGTTCTCCACCCCGAGCCGGCGCGCCAGCAACGCGGCCGTCCACCCCGCACCGGTGCCGATGTCCAGCACCCGCATGCCGTCGGCGACCCGGAGGTGCCAGAGCATCCGGGCCACGACGGTGGGCATCGAACTGGACGAGGCCGGCGTGCGGCCGTCCTCATCCAGCCGGGTCACGAGCGGGACGTCCGAGGCGACCAACTCCCCCCACTCGCCCGGCCGTTCCGCCCGGTCGAGCCACTCACCCCCGTGGTGGACCCGGTCCGGGACGAACAGGCGTCGGGGCACCGCCCGGAACACCGGCTCCCAGTCGACCGACAGCACTCCGGACTCCCGGAGCGCGTCGGTGAGCGCGTCCCACTTCACGCGGTCATCCCCCTCAAGGCTTCGACGGCTTGGGCAGGTTGGTGGGCGGCGCGTCCCGCTTGCCGTCCTGGGACGCCGTGTCCGGCTTCCCGGAGTGACTGCCGCCCTTGCCTCCGCCCGCCGTACCGGGCCCGTCGCTGCCGGGCCCTCCGCTGTGCTTGCCCATGTGCCCTGTTCCTCTCGAAGTGGTGGAGATCGTGGTGCTGGAGATCGTGGTGCTGGAGATCGTGGTCGCCGGCCTACCGGTCCGGCGGCCGGGGCGTGCGCGGGCCCGCCGGCTTCGACGGGGGCGGTTTCGGCTCGGGCCGGGACATGGCGGTGCTCCTCTCGAGATGACCGCAGCACGACGTTTCATCGACCGTCCCCTTTCGCTTCGCAACGGAACTCGGTCGGTGCGAGTCGAGTACAGCCCAACTCGCCCTCACCGGAAAGCCATTGCCTGTGGTCCCGGGGTTGTCCCGCCCTCACCGGCGGTAGGCTCGCGGTCACTGTCGATGATGGGATTGACCCCGTGGACGACCCGATCCGGCATCCCCTCGCCTACGCGCGCGAACTGCGTCACTGGTCGCAGGGCGACCTCGTCGCGGAGCTGAACAAGGCCGCCCGGCGTCACGGGCTCCGCTCCGGCGCCGACAAGGCGGCCGTCAGCCGGTGGGAGCACTGGCGCAAGACGCCGAACACCGACTCCCAGCTCCTCATCGCCGAGGCCTTCGACGTCCCGCTGTCGGAGTTGGAGGCGTACGGCTGGCCGTACTGGCTGCCCGGGCGGGACGAGCCGCTGCCCCTGGGCGCCGCCCACACCGTCCGAGCACTCCACGACGCCCAGAGAGCCGCCATGGACCGCCGCAGCTTCATGACCTTCAGCGCGATCTCGCTGGGCGGCCTGGCCGCCCAGTGGGCCACGGCCGAGCCCGGGCGCCTCGCCTCGGCCTTGGACGGCAAGCACGTGGACGGCGAACTCGTGGACTGGCTGGAGGACACGAGCAGGAAGCTGACGGCCCTGCCCACCGAGCAGCGCCAGCACACCGTCCGCCTGATGGACGCCCACCTGGCCACCGTCACGGAGCTGATCGAGGAGGGCCGCTACGGCGAGGCGACCGGTCGACGCCTCCACCGGCTGGCCGCCTCGCTCGCCACCACCTGCGGCTGGTACCGCTTCGACCAGGGCCGGCACTGGGCGGCCGGAAAGCTGTGGGAGGCCGCGCTGCAGTCCGCGAACGCCGCGGGCGACCGCGACCACGGCGCCGGGGTGCTGTCCGACTTCGCCTACCAGGCCACCTGGCTCGGCGAGGCGGGGGTCTCCGTCAACCAGCTCGGGCACGCCCTGTCCGGCGTCTCGCACCCGACCGCCCGCTCGCTGCTCCTCCTCCGCCGCGCCAGGGCCCACGCGGCGCTCGGCGACCGCGCCGCCTGCTACCGGGACCTGTCCGACGCCGAGTCCGCCCTCGCCGTCGACGCCGCCGACCCCGCACCCGGGTGGTGCGCGTGGATGAGCCCCGCCGACCTGGCCGTGGACTCCGGCCAGTGCCTCCTGGACCTCGGCCGGCCGGACGAGGCCCGGGCCCGGATCGCGGAGGGGATGGCGCTGCTGCCCCGCGCCAGGGACAAGACGCGCGGCGTCTTCCTGACGTACCAGGCCCGGGGCTACCTGGAGGCCAAGGAGGTCGAGCAGGCCGTGTCCGTCACCGGCGAGTCGCTCGACCTGGCCACCCGGATCGGCGCGCCCCGCTGCGTCGCCCTGGTCCGCGAGCTCGCACCGGCCTTCGAGCCGTACCGCCGGGTCGACGGCGTCCCGGAGTTCCTGGAGCGCCTGCGGGCCTGCTGACCACCGGCCCGTTCCTTCGTCCCCGCACGCCCTGGCGCCGATCCGTCCGATCAAGCGATCATGGTCTTGACGTTCTGTCATATCCCCATGCCGAAAGGTGTCCACGATGCTGGTCGACTGGCCCACCGAGACGTTCGTCCTACGCCTCCACCGCATTCCCGGCCTGGTGGCGGGAGCCGCGCCGGGAAGCCCGGAGGGCACCCCGGTGGTGCTCGGGCCCGAGACCGGTGGCGACGGCGAGCAGTGGGTGGCCGAGCGGTTCCGGGTGCTCAACCACCGGATCCGCCACGTGGCCACCGGCCTCTACCTGACCGCCGAGGAATCGAGCCGGGGCGCCAAGGTCACCCTGCGGCCCAAGTTCTCCGACACCGGCAGCGACTCCTCGTACTGGCGGCAGGCCTGGCGGGCCTTCGTCCAGCGCGACACCGGCCGGCTGATGGCCCTCCACGACTCCTCCAACTGCCTCCTCGGCCTGGCCGAACCGGCGGCCGAACGGCCGGGCGGGCCCCTGATCCTGGAGAAGGGCGCCGGGGCCCAGGACCTGAACTGCACCGCCTGGGCGCCCGCGCCCCTCCCGGCACCGGAGCCCGCACCCGCCCCGGCGCCGAAGGCCACCGACCTGCCGGTGGGGACGGGACGGGTCCGGGCGCCGGCCCGCCGCTTCGAGAAGCGCGTGCGGACCATCGAGCAGATCTACGACGAGACCAGCTTCCGGGAGGTCCCCGGCGAGCTCCTCACCCCGGGCACCCGCATCGGGGCCTTCGACTTCGACCAGTACTCCCAGGGCGACTGGTACCAGGAGGGGCGGGAGGGAAGTCTCGTGACCTTCACCGACAGCTACGACACGGCGGGCGCCGTGCGCAGGGCCTTCCACCGGCTGCCGGGGGAACCCGCCCGCTACGTGGACTCCGGCGAGGTCGACGTCCACTACGTCCCGCCGAAGCTCGTCGCCCGCACCAACTTCCCCGCCGCGCTCTTCGACGACTACAGCGGCTCCCTCGTCCGGACACCACACCGGCTGCCCAACGGACACGGTTTCTACAACCAGCCCGAACGCCGCGAGGGCCTCTACTTCCCCAAGCGCGACGGCGCCGGCACCGTCGTGCAGTGGAACAAGACCTGGATCGCGGACAACGACACCACGTCCAAGGTCTTCCTCTGCTTCGACGGCCGCTACTTCGTCGACCAGGAATACATCACCTGGGCCGACGACGCGAAGAGCTGACCCCGGACCCGAGACCCAGGAGGCGTGTTGAGCGAGATCATCCTCATGTCCGACCCGAAGGTCGCCGCGGTCCCCGTCCAAGACTGCGGCGAGCGGCTGTCGGACGTACGGCTGTCGGACGTACGGAGCGGCGGCGGGCTGCCCGTCGACGGGCGCAAGCAGGACGGCACCGGGGCCTTCGCGCAGCTGCGGGCGGGCGTGCTCGACCGGCTGCTCGACGCGCAAGCCGCCCTGCCGGACGGCCTGCGGCTGCTGTTCGTCGAGGGCTACCGGCCGCCGGCCCTCCAGAGCCGCTACTTCGACGAGTACGCCGCCGAGTTGCGGGCCGCGAACCCCGACTGGCCGGACGACCGGATCAGGTCGTCGGCCAGCCGCTACGTCTCCCCGCCGGAGATCGCACCGCACAGTGCCGGGGCCGCCGTCGACCTCACCCTGGTCGACAGCGACGGCCGTGAACTCGACCTCGGCACCAGGGTCAACGCCAACCCGGAGGAGAGCGCCGGGGCCTGCTACACCCACGCCGACAACATCGGTGCCCAGGCCCGCGCCAACCGGCGACTGCTCGGCATCGTCCTGACCGGCGCCGGGCTCGTCAACTACCCCACCGAGTGGTGGCACTGGTCGTACGGGGACCGCTACTGGGCACTGGCCACCGGTGCGCCGTCGGCGCTCTACGGACCGGCGCACCGGTAGCCGACACTGCGCACAGCCGACACGACACGCGGCCCGCTGCCTGCTGTCGGCCGCGCCCGCGGCCCCGGGTCAGGATGGCGTCGACACCGACGCCGTCCTGACCCGAGGAGCAGAGCGATGACCGAGCAGAACCCCGAGCACGCACCCCCCGCCGTCTCCGTCGCGATCGTCGTCGAGGACGGCCGGGTGCTGATGGTGCGGCGGCGGGTCGCCGAGGGCGAACTGTCCTGGCAGTTCCCGGCCGGGGAGGTCGAGCCGGGCGAGTCCGCCGGGGCGGCGGCCGTGCGCGAGACCGCCGAGGAGACCGGCCTGCGCGTCGCCGCCGCCCGGCTGCTCGGCGAGCGGGAGCATCCGCAGAACGGGCGGCGGATGGCGTACACGGCCTGCGAGGTGGTCGGCGGCACCGCCACCGTGGTGGACTCCGACGAGCTGGACCGGGTGGTGTGGGCGACCCGCGCCGAGCTGGCCGAGTACGTGCCGTTCCCGCTGTTCCCGCCGGTGCGGGAGTACCTGGACGGCGCGCTCGCCGAGTAGGGGCACGCGGTCTCCGGAACTCCTCCCCGCCGGAAGGACGTTCGGACGGGAGACCCCCCTCCCCCGCCCCGGAAGGAAACGCGTGACACCCGCGCACGGAGCCCCGTCCGACCCCGCCGCACCGCGAGCACGCCGGTCGGGGCGGGAACCCGTCACCGACGAGACGGTCGCCCGGCTCCGGGTCCAGGCCCGCACCGACCCCGCCTCGGGCCTGCCCGCGCTGGCCGAGGCACTGCGGGGCCGGGCCTACGGCCGGCCCGAGCCCCGGCCCGAGGACGCCGTCTCGCTCCTGGAGGAGTCCGCCCGCATCTACCGCGCCCTGGTCGCCGACGGCGGCACCGAACACCTGTCCGCCGCCGCCCGCGCGCTGGCCTCCCTCGCCCTGCAACTCTCCCTGGCGCACGCCGACGGCCCCGCCCTCGCCGCCCGGCGGGAGGCGGCCGACCTGGCCCGGCGCGCCGAAGCGGACCAGCCGGTGGAAGGCCTCGGCCAGGCCGCCGTCCTGCACGCCGACCTCGCCCACGGCCTCGCCGAGGCAGGACGGTTCGACGAGGCTGTGGACGCCGCCCGCACGGTGGCCGACCGCTCCCGGGCGGTGACCGAGCCCGGCGGGAGCGACCTGGCGTGGCGGCTGCTCGACCTCACCGTGCTGCTCCGCCTCGCGGACCGCACCGAGGAGGCCGTGGCCGTCGAACACGAGGCCCTCGCCCGGCTGCGCGAGGGCCGCACGGAACCGGCCCGCAGCCCCGTCCCGGCCCTGCGGACGGCCGGCGCCGCCCTGTGGTTCGCCGATCTGGGCCGCGCCGAACAGTCCCACCGGCTGCTCGCGGACGCCGCCCGCTCCTGCGAACTCCTGCCCGCCCGCGGCGACGCCGGCAACTTCGGCTTCAACGAGAGCCTGCGGAGCGCCCTGTTCGCCCGCTCCGGCGTACGGGACGAACAGGCCGCGGCCGACGCCCCGGACCCGCTCGCACTCGGCGTCGACCCGGGCCGACCCCTCCAACCGGTGCTGGGCCTGAGCCTCCACCACTGGTCCTTCAGCCTGCGCGAGTCCTTCGAGGACGGCCTGGCCACCCTCGCGCGGGCCGTCGAAGCCATCACCGGCAGGCCCGAGCCCACCGACCACCTGCCCGACGAGGACGACCCGTCCGAGCACCCCGACGACCCCCTACCCCTGCCGGAGGACCGCGCCCTGCTCGCCGCCCTCGGCACCCTCACCCGGCGGCTCGACCTGCGCCGGGCGGTCCGCGGAGACCACCCCACCTACTACGCCCACCTCACGCTCCCCCGGCTACGGCGGAGCGTCCGGATCGAACGCCGCCTCCACGCGACCGGCCCCGCCGACGACACCCACCGCCTCGTCCGGGCACTCACCGACCTCGCCATGGCCCAACTCGTCCACGGCGCCCACGCCGAAGCGACCGCCACCCTCCACGAGGCCCACACCCTCGCCGTCCGGCCGGAGGCCCCAGAAGGGCGCTAACCGCCGGCGGCGGCGAGCGTGTCGCCCACCCGGAGCAGGTGGGCGTACCGCCCGTCCCGGGCCAACAGTTCGGTGTGGGTGCCGCGTTCGACGATCCGTCCGCGGTCCAGGACGACGATCTCGTCGGCGGCCCGGATGGTCGACAGGCGGTGGGCGATGGTGATGGTCGTCCGGCCCGCGGACAAGGTGTCGAGGGCGTCCTGGACCGCGCGTTCGGTATGGGTGTCCAGGGCGCTCGTGGCCTCGTCGAGGATGAGGACCGGCGGGTTCCGCAGCATCGCCCGGGCGATGGCCAGCCGCTGCTTCTCGCCGCCGGAGAAGCGGTAGCCGCGCTCTCCGACGATGGTGTCGTAGCCCTCGGGCAGGCTGACGATGAGGTCGTGGATCTGGGCGGCCTTGGCGGCCGCCACGATCTCCTCGTCCGAGGCTCCGACCTTGGCGAAGCGCAGGTTGTCGGTGATGGTCGTGTGGAAGAGGTGGGTGTCCTGGGAGACGACACAGACCTGGTCGGCGAGGTCGGAGAAGCCGAAGTCCCGGACGTCGACCCCGTCGATCGTGACGCTGCCGGCGGTGACGTCGTAGAGCCGGGGCACGAGATAGCCGAGCGTGGTCTTCCCCGCGCCGGTCGCGCCGACCACGGCGAGCCGGCCGCCGGGCGGCAGGTCGACGTCGATGCCGTGGAGGATCCGCTCGTCGCCGTAGGAGAAGTCGACGCCCTGGAAGCGGATGTGGCCGCGGACGGACGCCGCCGTGACGGGTCGCGGCGGTTCGGCGACCTCGACCGGCAGGTCGAGGTACTCGAAGACCCGCTCGAACAGGGCGAAGGAGCTCTGCAGGTTGATGCCGACCTGCAGGAGTGAGACGGTCGGTCCGAACAGGCCCTGCTGGAGGGTCGTGAAGGCCACCAGGGTGCCGACGGACAGCGCGGGCCGCCCCTGGTCGCCGGTGAGGCCGGCGCTCCAGTAGATGGCGATCGGCATGATCGCCATGATCACCTGCACGACGGACTGCCGCCACCGCCCCGACAGGGCGGACCTGACGGTCAGGTCCGCGAGCGTCCGGGACTGTCCGGCGAACTCGTTGTTCAGCGTCGCGGTGCGCCCCATCACCCGGCCGAGGAGGAAGCCGTTGACCGACAGCGACTCCTCCACGAGGGTTGCCATCGTGGCCAGTTGCTGCTGCCGTTCGAGGACGAGCGCCCGGCGTTCCTGCCCGACCTTGCGGCTGATCCAGACGCACAGCGGGAGGATCAGCAGGGACACCACCGTCAGCCGCCAGTCCAGCAGCAGCATGGCGACCAGGCTGGCCACCAGGGTGGTCACATTGCCGACGACGCCGGTGACGATGTTGGTGACACTCGACCCCATGCCGCCGATGTCGTTGGCGATCCGGGACTGCACCTCGCCGTTGCGGGTGCGCGTGAAGAAGGCCAGCGACATCCGCTGGAGGTGGGTGTAGACGGCGTTGCGGAGGTCGTCCATCACGGACTGGCTGACCGTCAGTGACAGGTACGACTGCAGGACCCCGACCGCGGTGGAGAGCAGGACCAGGCCGAGCATCGCGGCCGCCAGGGCGGTGAGCAGGCCCGTCCTGCCCTGCGGCAGCGCCGTGTCGAGGATCTGCCGCAGGAGGAAGGGCGGCGCGAGGGCCACCAGGGAGGAGCCCAGGATCAGGGTGCAGACCAGCAGCATCCGGCCGCGGTAGGGCCGGAAGAGTCGGGCCACCCGCCGCAGCGACACGTCGGGGACGGGCGCCTCGGGGGTCTCGTTCGCGTCCAACGGGGGTGATCTCCTCGGTGCCGTCACAGGGCTCTTCCGGCGAGCCCGGGCTGTGGTGACGTGTCCCGTCCGGGGCCGGAGCCGGACGGGACGGACGTCGGACGTTCCGCCGCCCCCAGGGGGTGGCGGTTGGGGCCTGCGCTCGGCCCGTCGCTCAGGCCGACTTTCAGACCCGCGTTCGGGCCTGCGTTCGGGCCTGCGCTCAGACCGGCGCTCAGGCCGGCGCTCAGGCCAGCGTGAGGAAGCCTTCCCTCAGCAGGGTCCGGACCAGGACCAGGCGGCCGGGCAGGTCGAGGTTCCCGCGGACGTCGTCCGCGGTCAGACCGCCACCGGCGTGCTCGGCGACGTACCGGACCTCGTCCGCCACGTGCGCGGGGAACTGGACGGTCTTGTTGTTGAAGTCCAGGCACACCTGGCCCTCGGCCACCGTCAGGTTCCACTGCGTCCCCGGACGGCGGGACACCCGGGTACCGGCGTCGACCTCGGCCGCCTGCTCCAGGTCCAGGAGGTGGTGGCGCAGCTGCGGGAGGCTGAGGGAGGCGGCGCGCTTGAGCGAGTTGTCGACCATGGCCTTGGCGGACAGCCGCTCGTGCAGCACGTCCACCAGTTCGGCGAAACGCTTCTCCGCCTGCTGTGGCAGCTCGTCACCCGCGGCGAAGGCGAGCGGGAGCCCCTCGCGGAAGCGGACGTCGTCCTCGAAGACCTGGCGGACCGCATCGGCCATCATCTCGGACCAGATGACCGGGTGGACGCCGATCGTCACGTGGGCCGAAGCGGTCTCGTTGGAGGTGGCCGAGTGGATGGTGCCGCGCGGCAGGTAGAGGAGGTCGCCCGGGCGCAGCTCGAGTTCCTCCACCGGCCCGTCGGGCAGGGTCCCGGAGCGGTCGAAGGGCTGGGTGCGCAGCGGCAGCGGGTAAGGGGCCCCGTGCAGCTTCCAGCTCTTGGTTCCGTGCACCTGGGCGATGAAGACGTCGTGGGTGTCGTAGTGGGGTGTGAACCCCTGGTTGCCGGCGGGCGTGAGGTAGAGGTTCGCCTGGAACCGGCAGTTCGTCTCGACGCCCAGCCGCGCGGTCAGCCGCGCCAGCGGCTCCCAGCGGCCTTCGAGGGCGTTGAGCACGATCGTCGAACCGTTGCGGTACCGCTCGTAGAGCGCCTCCAGGGAGTTCGCGATCCCGTTCCAGCCGAAGCTCACGCCCAGTGTGGAGACCGGCGTCTCCTTGCCGTCGATCACCAGCCGGATGCCCTCGAGGGTCGCCCTGGACGTGGACAGGATGCTGTCCACCTCGTCGAGGGTCGGCAGCTGCGTGTAGTGCGTCGGATCGTCCCGCCGGATGAACAGCGGTTTCTTCTCCCAGTAGTCCCGCAGGAATTCCTCGACGGGCACGGGGTGGATCAGATCGGAGAGATCAGAAAAAGGCTGCGCGCCGGGCGCAGCCTTTCCCTGATCCGCAAGAGTCGTCATCGGGCGAGTCACCTCACGGATTTTCGAACTACGGTCGGACCGGCCGGACCTGGATCAGTCGCGGTCGTCGTGCTCGCCCCACGGGTGCGAGTCCCACGTACCCATGTCGTTGTAGTCGTCGTCGTCGTTGGCGCCCCGGTCCGGGTCGTGCAGGGCGATGTTGGCGGCGATCGGACGAACGACGGTGATGTCCGCCGGGTTCAGCGATGTCGACATCGGTAACCCTCCTTCTGTTGGTAGGAATTACGTGCGGTGAACGTCCGGCGCGGGCGGTCCGGGATGCATGCACGCATGCCACGGAAATGCACGGGGTGATTCCCCCCGCACATGACCCGTCCTCTGGAGAAACGGTTCAGAGCCCGGATTCTCCGCCTGCCGACCGTTCGCTCGAAGTCTTTCGCAGCGGTGGTGGTGTGGCCAGGAGGTCTGTCCGGCAGACTCGGCGGCAGACTTCCACCGAAAGGTGCCGGTCCGCCGGTCTGCCGGTCCCCAAGTCCTGGCCGGGTCCCCGGGTCCGAAGCGGCGCCGGGGACCGGGGACCGGCGTCTGGAGCCCGGGGGCCGGCGCCGGGTCAGACGTCCCTGCGGTCGATCACCACCGCCGCCACCGAGAGCAGGACGAGCGGGGTGATCACGAGGACGGCCCAGGCCCCCGGGGTGGAGGGGCCGTGACGCTCCACGTGACCGACGGTGAGGTGGCGGACCGCGCTGTCCATCAGGGACTGGTGGACGCGCAGGAGCCAGCCGCGGTCACCCTGCAGGAAGACCGGCGCCAGGAAGAGGAATCCGAAGCACGCGGTGACGGCGCCCGCACCGTGCCGGAGCAGGGCGGCCAGGGCCAGTCCGACCAGGGTGACCCCGGCGAGGTGCAGCGAGCTCGCGAGGATCGCGCGCAGGGCGCCCGGTGAACCGAGGGAGAGGCCGAAGTGCTTCTCCGCGAACATGGCCTGGCTGACGGTGAACGTCGTCAGGGAGGCAGCGAGGCCGACCCCCGCCGCGAGGGCGCCGACCGTCGCGGCCTTGGCCGCGAGTACGGCGCGGCGGGCCGGGGCGGCGGTGAAGGTCGTCCGGATCAGTCCGCTGGAGTACTCCCGGCCCATGGTGAGGGCACCGACCGCCGTCAGGGCGAGTTGGAGCAGGGCGAAGCCGCTGAAGGAGGCGGCCAGCGGGTCGAAGGCGGCGCGCTCGGCCGGCTCCCAGCCGTCCCACTTGCCCACCGTGGAGTTGTTGTACAGCAGTGCGCTCCCGATGGAGCCCAGCAGCCCGAGGGCGACGATCAGCCAGGTCGACCGGGCCCCGCTCAGCTTGATCCATTCGGCGGCGAGCAGGTCGACGGCGCGCTTCCAGCGGCTGTCACGGGTGGCGAGCGGGCCTTCGGCGAGCGGGCCGGTGGCGGCGAGCGGGCCTGCGGCGGGCTCGCGGACCGCCGGACTGTCAGTGGTCATGGTCTCAGTTGTCCTGTTCTGCGCCGGCGGCCGGGTGACTGGTGTGCTCGGCCTCGGCCGAGGCGAGGTCCATGAAGGCCTCCTCCAGGCTGGCCGAGCGCGGGGTGAGTTCGTGGATCGCGATCTGCCGGGCGAGGGCGAGGTCCCCGATCCGGGGGGCGGGCAGTCCGAGCACCTCGATCGCCCCGTCCGCGAGGACACGGGTGCGGGCGCCGGCCGCGGCGAGGGCCGCTTCGAGGTCCGCGCCCTGCGGCGTCCGGACGGTGACGGAACTCCCGCTGGAGCCCTGCCTGATGAAGTCCGCCATCCCGGTGTCGGCGATCAGGCGGCCCCGGCCGATGACGATCAGGTGGTCGGCGGTGTTCTCCATCTCGCTCATCACGTGACTGGAGACGAGAACGGTCCGCCCGTCGGCGGCGAGCCGGCGGAACAGCATCCTGATCCAACGGATGCCTTCGGGGTCCAGGCCGTTGACGGGCTCGTCGAAGATGAGCACGGGCGGGTCACCGAGCAGGGCGGCGGCGATGCCGAGGCGCTGCTTCATGCCCAGGGAGTAGCCGGCCGTCCGTTTGCGGGCGGCCGAGGCCAGCCCGACCTCTTCGAGGACCGCGTGCACCCGCGCGCGGCCGATGCCGTTGCTGCGGGCGAGCGCCGCCAGGTGGTGGTAGCCGCTCAGGGCCCCGGGGACGGCACCGGCGTCGAGCAGCGCACCGACCCGGTGGAGCGGGCGGCGCAGCTCCCGGTAGGGGCGGCCGTCGATGACCGCCGATCCGGCGGTGGGCGTGTCGAGGCCGAGGACCAGCCGCAGCGTGGTCGACTTTCCGGCTCCGTTCGGGCCCAGGAACCCGGTCACCCGGCCGGGTTTCACCTCGACCGAGAGTCCGTCGAGCGCGACGGAATTCCCGTAACGCTTCGTCAGGTTTGTTGTGGTTATCATTCGTTGCCCCGTTGCGGATCGTCACTTCCTGTACACGGAGCAGCCTGCCGGAACTTCACCGGCGGAACATCGAACCTGAGAAGGACTGTCGGCGGCCCCACGACGGCGAACGTGCCCGTTCACGGCCGCCACCGTGAGTTCGTAAGCTAGCTTTAGATCCGAACGAATGCTCGATCACTCGACGGGGGGCCGCCGGGGGTGCGGGGCCGACCTGGAGGAAGTCGGCCAGGTGTGACATGTATCGATCACGGGGGATTCTTGATGTCCAGTGAGACTGGGGCACTCATCCGGCATTGGCGCCTACGCGCCGGACTCACCCAGGAGGACCTGGCGACCCGGTCCGACCTGAGCATACGAACCATCAGGGACATCGAGACGGGCCGCAGTCGGCAGCCCTACCGCAGGTCGCTGGAGCAGCTTGCGGCAGCCCTGGGGCTGGACGCCACGACGGTCGTCGCCCTGACCCGCCGGCGACCGGGGCACGACCTGCCGCCGGACCTGCCCGGCCACCCCCGGCCCCAGACCCCGGTCCCGGCCCCGCAGGCTCCGTCGCACCCGACCGCCCTGCCGCACTTGGCCGCCGCGACCGGACCAGAGCCCGCGTACCCCGCGACCGCCCTGCCGCGACCCGCTCAACTCCCCCCGGACATCGCTCACTTCACCGGCCGCCAGGAAGCGCTTCGACAGTGCGACGACGAACTCCTGCTGTCGCCACGGCAGCGGATGGGCCGGGGCAAGGTCGTCCAGCTGTTCGGCGCCGCGGGTGCCGGGAAGTCCGCGCTCGCGGTGCACTGGGCCCACCGGGTGGCCGACCGGTTCCCGGACGGCCAGCTCTACGTGGACCTGCACGGGCGCGACGCGAGCGAACCGCTGCGGCCCGCCACCGTCCTGCGGAGCTTCCTGCGCGCACTCGGCATCCAGCAGTCCGCCCTGCCCGAGTCCGGCGCCGAACTGGCGGCGCTGTACCGGTCGACCGTGGCCGGCAAGAGCCTCCTCATCCTCCTCGACAACGCCCGGTCCGCCGAACAGGTACGCCCCCTCCTGCCGAACTCGCCGTCCTGCGCGGTCGTGGTGACCGCCCGGGCCCACCTGACCGGACTCACGGTCAAGGACGGCGCCCGCCCGGTCGGACTCGGCCGGCTGCCCGACCACGACGCCGTCCGGCTGCTCACCTCGATCATCGGCGCCGCATCCGTCTCCGCCGCCCCGGAGGCCCTCGTCGAGCTCGTCGAACTCGCCGAGCGGTGCGCCGGACTCCCCCTCGCCGTCCGGATCATCGGGGAGCGCCTCGCGGGACACCCCGGAACCGTCCTGGCCCACCTGGCGGAAGCGGTCGAGACCGACCCGCTCGACCTCTTCGACAGCCCCGACGACCCCTCGGTCGGCATCCGGACCACCCTGTCCTGGTCGTACCTCCGGCTGCCCGAGCGCTCCGCCCGGCTGTTCCGCCTGCTGAGCCTCCACTGCGGACCGGATCTCAGCCTGCGCGCGGCCGCGGAGATGGCCGACGCCGGCCACACCGCGAAGGCCCTCCACCGGCTCCGGGCCGACCTGGCGGCCCTCGTCCACGAGCACCTGGTCGAATCACCCGAACCCGACCGGTACCGCTTCCCCGCCCTGGTCCGCCTCTACGCAGCCGAACGCGCCGCGGCGGAGGAGCCGGAACACGAGCGGGAGCAGTCCGTCCGGCGCCTGCTCGCCTGGTACGGACACACCTCCGCACTCGCCGCCCACCTGGTCGCGTCCTCGACCGCCCGCACGCCGCAGCCCCGGCCCGCGCCACCGGCGAGGGCACTCCCCTTCAGCCACGCCCAGGACGCCCGGGCCTGGCTCGCACGGGAGTCCGCGAACCTGCGGGACGCCGTCGGAGCGGCCAACCGGCAGCGGTCCTTCACCGCGGCCCAGGCCATCCGCCGATCGCTGAACACCTGGACCGGCTTCCCCCCCGACGCCGCGACGGACCCCGACCGAGCCACCCTGCTGCCCAGACTCGCCGCGGGAGCCTGAACCCCGGGCCGAACGCGGTCCGCCGAAACCACCGAACCGACCGGAATCCCCGTCCGCCCCCGGTACACCCCCCGTACCCTGTCCCGCAGCACTCGCACAGGCACCGTACGGACCTTCGGGGGAACCGGGGAAACCAGTGGAACTACGTCAGTTGCGCGTCTTCGAGGCCCTCGTCGCCCACCGCACCGTCACCGGCGCGGCCATGGCGCTCGGACTCGCCCCGGCCTCCGTCTCCGAACAGGTCCGCATCCTCGAACACAGCCTCGGCACCGACCTGTTCGACCGGGCCGGGCACGACCTGACCCTCACTCCGGCCGGGGAACGCCTCCTGCCCTGGTCCCGCCGACTCCTCGACCAGGCCGACCAGGCCCGCCGCGAAGTCGCCGTCACCCGGACCCGCCTGCGCCTCGGTGTCCTGGCCGCCGTCACCGCCACCCACCTCCCGGCCGTCCTGGCCCGCCTCACCGACCACCGCCCCGACCTGGACATCTCCCTCCACACTGACGCCACCCGGGACGTCCTGCTCGACGGCGTCGCCGCCGGAGCCCTGGAAGCGGCCCTCGTCCTCGACGCCCCCGGCCCGCTCGGCGCCCTCGGCTTCCCCCTGCCGCCCGCCCCGCTCGACCACCTCGACCTCCAGACCGTCCCCCTCACCCTGGTCGCCGCCCCCACCCACCCGCTCGCCCGCCCCACCGCCCTCACCCCCGAACTCCTCCGCGGCCACCGCCTCCTCGTCGACACCCCCGCCTGCTCCTACCACCTCGCCGGCGAACGCCTCCTCGGCCACCACGTCCGACGCCTCCACACCGGCACCGTCCCCACCACCCGCGCCTGCGCCGAACAGGGCCTCGGCATCGCCCTCCTCCCCACCCACGCCGTCCACACCCACCTCACCGCCGGCACCCTCACCCGCCTCCCCCTCAACCCCCCACCCCTCCACCTCCGCCTCCTCTGGCCCACCCACCACACCCCCTTCCCCACCTGACCGCCCGCCCCCGCACACAGCAGCGCGCCCCGGGGTTCCTTGAACCCCGGGGCGCGCAACTGCCGTACGGACGTCAGGCCTTGGGGCCCGCCGACTGGACGACCTCGAAGGACCAGAGGGTGGAGCCGGAGGCGGCGGGGCGCTTGGGGGCCTCGCCGGCGGGGCCGTTCTGGTGGGCGGCCTTCATGGGGCCCTCCATCCAGGCCTTGAAGTCCTCCTCGCTGCGCCAGCGGGTGTAGACGAGGTACTGGTCGGTGCCCTCGACGGGGCGGAGGAGCTCGAACCACTCGAAGCCGTCCGAGTTCTCCACCGCGCCGGCCCGGGAGGCGAAGCGCTGCTCCAGCACCTCGCGCTGCTCGGCCGGCACCGTCAGGACGTTGATCTTGACGACGGACATGGCGCACTCCTTCTGCTCCGGTGACTGCTTACGGGGAGCAGTCTGCTACACCTCACGGCCGGACCGTTCGGAGGCACCGGCGGTCACGGCGGGTAGTGGGGCGTCGACGTGCAGGGACCGGGCCCGGGTGGAAGCCTGGAGGTAGAGCCCAGAACCCGAGGGACAGGGGAACGGTCATGGGTATCGGCGACAAGTTCCGGGACAAGGCCCAGCAGGCCGAGGAAGAGGCCAAGCAGCGCATCGGAAGCGGGCAACCGCAACAGGACGAGGCCCAGCAGAAGGCCTCGCAGGCCCAACAACAGGCCCAGCAGCAGGGTCAGCAGAACGTGGACGACCAGGGGAACGACATCGAGGGCCAGCGGTAGCGGCGGCTGTCGAGCGGGGACGGCCGGGGCGAGTCCTCGGCCGCCCCCGTCCCCGTCCCCGCCCCCATCCCCACACCCGTCCGCATCGGGCTCAGGCGATCCACGGCGGGAGGACGCGCTGGTCGTCGCACGGGGCGAGGGCGCAGGCGTCGGGCGGGGTGACGGCGTCGGGGTTGTAGGCGTGGGCGGGGGACGGGGAGGCGACGACGGCGGTGAAGCCGGTGTCGGTGGCGATCTGCCGGACGGTGTCGGCGGGGAGGGCGGCGGTGTCTCCAGCGGCGAGGGTGAAGGCCTCCCCCGCCAGGTCGACCCGGGCGGTGCCGGTGAGGAGTGTCCAGACCTGCTCGGTGTCCATGGCGTGCAGCGGGCCCCGGGCGCCGGCGGTCATGTCGACGTGCCAGACGGCGAGGGAGGTGGCGCCCTGGGTGGGCGAGGCGTAGGTGGTCATGACGGCGTTCGGGGTCTCGGTGCGGCGGGCGTCGGTCCGGCGGATGACGGGCATGGCGAGGGAACCCCCTAAGATGGACAATGAAGTTGTCTATATGGTCAATGAGGTTGTCTATCGTGTCAAGTGAACCGTCTCCGCCCGGCTTTGAGCTACCGCTGCGCCTGCTGCTCGCCTTCCGGACGATCATCGACGAGCTGCACGAGCGCATCGCCCGCGAAGGCCACCCCGACCTGCGCCCGATGCACGGCTTCGTCTTCCAGGCGATCGGACCGCACGGCACCACCGCCACCGAGCTCGGCCGCCGCCTCGGCGTCACCAAGCAGGCCGCGGGCAAGACCATCGACGGCCTGGAGCAGCTCGGCTACGTCGAGCGGGCCGCCGACCCGGCCGACACCCGGCGCAAGCTGGTCCGGCTCACCGCACGCGGGGTGGACTGCCTGCTCCGCTCGGCCCGGATCTTCGACGAGCTGCGCGAGGAGTGGTCGGCGGCCCTGGGCGAGGAGCAGCTGCGCCAGCTGGAGGACGGCCTGCGCCGGCTCGCCCCCGGCGACCCGTTCCGCCTCGACACCCCGCGCTGGTTCGGGGCACCGTAACCCCGTTACCGGTCTCAGGAGTTGGGCAGACCGCCGGTCGCCAGGGTCTGGTTCTTGTACGCCTTCACGCCGGTGATCTCGGCGCCGAACCACTCCGGCGCCGAGAACGCCGCCGCCTCGGCCTCCGAGCCGAACTCGACCTCGACGGTGCGCAGTCCGGCCAACTCCCCCTGGTAGACGTCCGCGTAGACCGTGACGCCGGACGCGTCGAAGGTGTAGCGCTCCTTGACCAGCCGCGCGCCCTCGGTGGCCGGCCAGAGTTCGGTGAACTCCTGTTCCCCCAGCTCGCGTTCCACCTCGATCCGCACCGGGGAACCGGCGCCGGACGCCTTGCGCTTGACGCCGAGGACGCAGCTGCCGCCGATCCGCCGCAGCCGCACCTCCGTCCCGTCGTCCTTGATCGCGATGTACCCCTGCTCGATGTGCTGCCGCACCGCCGTCTCCGGCGGCTCGAAGGCCTCCAGCAGGAACTTGCGCTCGATCTCGAGCGGCACGCCGCACCACCCCTTCCCCGGTCACGCCCCACGGGCAGACGGACGAACGGACGGTCAGAACGACCGCCCCTCCCCACGGTACGGCCCCTGCGGCCCCGACGGGTCCGGACGGTCGCGCCGGTCCGCGCAGAGCGAGGAGCTGAGCCGGTTCAGGACCCCGGCGAGCTCGGCGTACCGCTGCTCGTCCCAGTCCCCCAGCAGTTCGGCGAGCTGGGTGCGCCGGGCGGCGACCAGCCGCAGCGCCGCCTCCTCCCCCGGTTCGGTGAGCCGCAGCGGCAGCCCGCCGGCCCTCGCCGCCAGCCCCCGGCCCTCCACCTCCCGGACGGCCTCCTCGATCACCGAGACCGGGACGATCCGCCGCTCGGCCAGTTCGGCCGGCTCGACCGAGCCGTGCTGGTGCATCTGGAGGAGCAGCCAGCTGGAGGCGGGCCGCAGGTCCAGCCCGGCGGTCTCGGTGATCCGCCGGAAGAGGTCGCGCCGGGCCTCGCGGCTGTTCAGCACCGAGAGGGCGCGGGCGATCTCGTCCAGCGAGGTGCGCTCGACCGGGTTGAACCCGATGGACTCGCTGAGGTCCGGAGCGGTGACGGTGGAGCGCAGCTTCTGTTCGCGCAGGAACAGCGACAGCACGAAGGCGACCACCGCGACCGGCACCGCGTACAGGAACACCCGGGTGATCGACTCGGCGTACGCGTGGTAGACGCCCGGCTGGACGGCGGCCGGCAGCCGGGGGATGACCCGCGGGTCGGAGGTGATGACCTCCGGTCGGAAGCCGGGCGGCAGCGGCACCCCCGCCAGGGCGTCGGCGAGCCGGCTGCGCAGTCCGCTCGCGAAGACCGTCCCGAAGATGGAGACGCCGAAGGAGGCCCCGATGGAGCGGAAGAAGGTGGCGCCCGCGGTGGCCACGCCGAGGTCCTCGTAGCCGACCGAGTTCTGCACGATCAGCACCAGCACCTGCATCACCAGTCCCAGCCCGAGGCCGAAGACCAGGAAGTAGAAGCTCATCTCGGCGGTGCTGCTGTGCTCGTCCAGCCGGGAGAGCAGCAGCAGCCCGATGGTCGTCACGGCCGTCCCGGCGATCGGGAAGATCCGGTAGTGGCCGGTGCGGGCGACGATCTGGCCGGAGCCGATCGAGGTGAGCAGCATGCCGAGCACCATCGGCAGCATGTGGATGCCGGACATGGTGGGCGAGACCTGCTGGACCACCTGGAGGAAGGTCGGCAGGTAGGTCAGCGCGCCGAACATCGCGAAGCCGACCACGAAGGAGATCACCGCGACCAGGCTGAACGTCCGCGAGCGGAACAGCCGCAGCGGCAGCACCGGCTCCACGGCCGTCCGCTCGACCTGGACGAAGGCGAGCAGCAGCACCAGCCCGAGCACGCCGAGGCCGACGACCTGCCAGGACGTCCAGGCCCAGGTGGTCCCGCCGAGCGAGGTCATCAGCACCAGGCAGGTGGCGACGGCGGCGATCAGGACGGTGCCCAGGTAGTCGATCCGGTGCTCGCGCCGGACCTCCATCCCGTGCAGCACCGCGGCGATCACCACCAGGGCGACGATGCCGATCGGGAGGTTGATGTAGAACACCCAGCGCCAGCTGAGGTGGTCGACGAACACCCCGCCGAGCAGCGGGCCGAGCACGCTGGTGACGCCGAAGACGGCGCCGAAGAGGCCCTGGTAGCGGCCGCGGTCCCGGGGCGCGACGAGGTCGCCGACGATCGCCTGGGAGAGCACCATCAGCCCGCCGCCGCCCAGGCCCTGGAGGGCGCGGAAGGCGATCAGCTCGCCCATGTTCTGGGCGATCCCGCACAGCACCGAGCCGAGCAGGAAGATCACGATGGAGGCCTGGAAGAAGCGCTTCCGGCCGTACATGTCGCCGAGCTTGCCCCACAGCGGGGTCGCGGCGGTGGAGGCCAGCAGGTAGGCGGTGACCACCCAGGAGAGGTGGTCGAGGCCGCCGAGGTCGCTGACGATGGTCGGCAGCGCGGTGGAGACGATGGTCTGGTCGAGGGCCGCGAGCAGCATCGCCAGCAGCAGGGCGCCGATCGGCACCCAGAGGTTGGGGACGGTGACCGCCGGCGGGCCGGGCTCACCCGCCGGGCTCCGGCCGGACGCGGTGCGCGGCTCCGTCATCGGGTCCCCGCGGGCGTCACGGCGTCCGCGCGGGGCGTCACGGCGTCTCCCCGGGCATCACGGCGTCTCCGTGGGCATGGCGTCTCCATGGGGTCCCGGGCCCGTCGGCCGGGCCGTGCGGATGATCACTCCCAGCTCACCGCGCTGGTCGGTTTCGTCCCGGTATGTTCCACCAGGTTGAGCCGAGCGTAAGCGCCGGGGACAACCGCCGCGCTCCGGGCGTTCTCGGAGGAGCCAACCCGCACCAACCGGCACAACACCCCCGCCGGGGGACGGACGCCCCTGTCCCCCCTTCGGACGGTCCTGCATAATCAGGCCCGATCGTGCGCCCGGATCCGCCGGGAACACGCGCCGAACGCGCACCGGACGATCGACCGACTGAACGAACGACGACTGACCGACGACCGACCGACCGCGAAGTCGACGCGAAACCGAGGAGGACCGGCCGATGCCGGACCAGCACTGCCCGACGTGCGGCACCGCACGCTCCACCGGGTGCGGCTGCGTCCCGGACCCGAGCCTCACCGAGACCGCCGTCCTGCCGCACGTCGAGGGCCCGCCGCTGGTCCGCCCGTACGTTCCGCAGACCGCCGACCAGGTAGCCGACGAGAGTCACCCGAACGCGCCGGTGGTGGACCCGTTCGCGACCACGGTGCTGCCACCGGTCCCCCCGGGGCAGTCCGCCCCCGGGCAGCCGGCCGCTCCCCCGCTCGGACCGGACGCGGACGCGTACGCCACCACGGTGCTGCCGCCCGTCGCCCCGGGACAGGACCCCTTCGGGTCGGCGCAGGCCCCCTTCGGGTCGGGACAGGCCCCGGCCGGCCCCGGGCAGGACCCGTTCGGCCCCGCCGCCGACGGCTACCCCGGCGCCTACCCCGAGGCCCACCCCGGCGGCCACGGGGACGCGTACGCCACCACCGTGCTGCCGCCGGTCCCGCCCGCCGGGCCGGGCGGGAACGAGATCGGCCTCTTCGCCTTCGGGCAGGCACCCGGCGCCGGGCAGGGCCCGGACGTCGCCCGGGCCCCGGACGTGCCCGGGCCCGAGGGCGGCGGCCGGGCCGCCAGACGGGCGGCCGAGCAGGCCGAGCGGCGCCCGCTCGCCCAGCGCAAAGGGCTGCTCGCCGGGATCGGCGCCGCCCTGGTCGCGCTCACCATCGGCGTCGCGTACGCGGTGACGCCCTCCGCCGAACCGCCGGCCAAGCAGGCGCAGCCGCTGCCGACGAGCACCCTGGCGCCCGCCCCGGTCGACCCGCCCACCCTGGCGACACCCGTTCCGACCACGGCGGCGCCGACCAGCGAGGCGCCCAGCCCGACGCCCACCGCCACCCGCAAGCCGAGCCCGACGAAGACGGTCACCCCGCCGCCGACGGCCGCACCGACCACCGAGGCCCCGGCCGCTCCCCCCGCCCCGGCCCCCACGCCGACCGTTCCCCCGGCCCCCTCCCCGACCCCGACGCCCACCACCGCCCCGACCCCGCGCGTGCTGCAGTCCGGGATGAGCGGGCCCGACGTGACCGCCCTCCAGCAGAAGCTCGCCGTCGTCGTCTGCTGGGCGAGCGTGCCGGTGACCGGGGTGTACGACGACACCACCGTGAACACCGTCGGCTACGTCCAGTGGATGTGGGCCGTCAAGGGGGACAAGCGGGGCGTCTTCGGCCCCAACACCCGTGCCGCCCTGGACGCCCACAACAGCTGCTGAGGCCGACAGGCGACACGCGGCGGACGGCGGACGACGGACGGATCAGCCGGTGATCGCCCCGAAGATGCTGATGCCCGCCAGCACCACCATGATCGCCGCCGCCACCCGGATGATCAGCTTCATCGGCACGTACTTGAGCAGCTTCTGGCCGCCCACGATGGCGATCCCGCCGACCGCGCACAGCGCCAGCCAGGAGCCGAGGCCGACGGCCAGCGGGTCGGCGTACTTGGCGGCCAGGTTGGCGGTCATGATCTGGGTCAGGTCGCCGAACTCGGCGATCGCGACCACCACGAAGCTGGCCCCGGCCACCTTCCAGAAGCTGTTCGAGGACGGCTCCTTGGCCGCGTGCTCGTCCTCGTCCTCGCCGCCGTGGAACAGCAGCATCGCCGCGCCGACCAGGAACAGCAGGCCGGTGACGCCCTCCACCCAGCGGTGCGGCAGCAGCGAGAGCAGGTGCCCGGCGGCGAGCGCGAGGCCCACCTGGAGGGCGAAGGCGGCGGCGATGCCCGCGAAGACGTAGCTCGCGCGGTACTTGGTGCCGAGCACCAGGCTGGCCAGCGCGGTCTTGTCCGGCAGTTCGGCCAGGAAGATGATGCCGAAGGTCAACGCGGCAACGGTGAGACTCATCAGGGGTTTTCCTCGGTCGGAGGCTGCCCGGCCGCCGCGGCTCCGTCAGGGGACGCTTCGGCCCGACAGCACTGGTTCATGGTCACAGCACTGCGGCCGAAGGTCTCGCCGGCACCGTTCATCGAGCGGTACCCCGGGCGCCGGGCCCCTGGGGGCCAGTATGTCGACGGTCCGGTGGAGGGCTACTCCCCTTCAACGGCCCCAAGCGTACCCGACGGCGTCAACCGACCCCTCTCGGAAGACCGACGAGGGCCACGACGACCCACGGTGACCTACGACGGGCCGACGGGGACCGCCCCGCCTACCGGCCGCCCCCGTCCGGCTCGACCGCGACCAGCCCGCGCCCGACCAGTTCCAGCACCACCACGATCGCCACCGATTCCACCGCCAGCAACCCGATCAGCACGAACAGCTGCACCGCCCCCGCCTGGACCGGCGAGGACCCGCCCAGCAGCATCCCGACGAACGCCCCGGGCAGGGTGACCAGGCCGACCGTCCGGGTCTGGTCCAGCGCCGGGACGAGCGAGGTCGCCGCCGCCGTCCGGCAGATCTCCAGCCGGGCGTCGCGCTCCTCGAAGCCGAGCGCCAGCGCGGCCTCCACCTCGCCGCGCCGCAGCCGCAGCTCGTCCAGGGCCCGCCGCCCGGCCAGCGAGGTCGCGCTGAGCGCGCCGCCGATCAGGATGCCCGCGACCGGGATGACGGACAGGCCCTCGGCCGGCAGCAGTCCGACGCCCAGCAGCAGGGCGAGCACCGGCAGCACCCCGGCACCGATCGGGGCGGCCGCCCAGACCCAGCCCGGGCCCGGGGTCATCCGCCGACCGGCGGTGCGCACCGCGACCGAGAACATCACCAGCACGAACAGCGCCGACCACCAGAGCGAACCGACCACCCAGCTGATCACCGCGGCGACGGCCGCCAGCTGCACCACCGCGCGCAGCCCGGCCCGCAGGACGGCGTGCCCGTGGCCGAGCAGGCCCCGCCCGGCCACCGCGACGGCGGCCAGCAGCAGCACGGCGGTGACCACCCCGAGCACCGGGGTGACCGGCAGCAGCTGGCCGCCCGACGCCGCCAGCGGAACCGGCACCGGCATCAGATCCAGCTGGTGAACCACATCCGGTCCTGCCAGGACGACATCGGGATCACCTCCGCCGTGTACAGCGGGTAGAAGAAGGCGAAGCAGCCGACGATCGCGAGCACGACCGCCCCGGCCCCGATCGCCCCGATCCGGCGGCGCTCGGGGCTGCACCCGGCCGGGCCGAGGATCGCCCCGAGCATCTGGGCGACGGCCAGGCAGAGGAACGGCACCAGCACGACCATGTAGAAGGAGAAGATCGTCCGCTCCTGGTAGCGGAACCAGGGCAGGTAGATCGCGGCGACCGCGCACAGCACCGCGCCCGAGCGCCAGTCCCGCCGGAAGAACCAGCGCCACAGCAGGTAGACCAGCGCGAAGCAGGCCGCCCACCACAGGAACGGCGTCCCGAGGCCCAGGATCTGCGCCGCGCAGCCGCCCGAGGAGGTGCAGCCGTGCTGCCCGTACGGGATCTGCTCCCAGTACATCGAGACCGGACGGCCGTCGACCAGCCAGGCGAAGGGGTTGGACTGGTAGGTGTGCGGGGTGCTCAGGCCGGTGTTGAAGTCGTACATCTGCGCGTGGTAGTGCCACAGGCTGCGCAGCGGCGCGGGCACCCAGCCCATCGGGACCTGCGGCAGCGGGATGCCGAGGACGCTGTCCGGGGAGAGCCCGGCGCGCCCGTCGGCCCAGTGCCGGTCGTAGCCGCCCCCGCCGTTGGCGCCGCTGCCTCCGGTGGCCAGCCAGCCGCTCCAGGCTCCGACGTACACCACCACGGCGGAGCCGACCATGGCGAGGAAGGCGGGGACGGCGTCCAGGCGCAGCATGGAGCGCCAAGGGCGGCGGGCGCCGGCCCCGCGGCGGCCGGACTGGTCCCACAGGACGGTCAGGATGCCGAAGGCGGCGAGGATCGGGGCGCCGTTCCACTTGACCGCGCAGGCGGCGCCGACGAACACCCCGGCGGCGATCCGCCAGGGGCGCCAGCCGAGCCGGACGGCGTCGGCGTCGGCCACCCCGGCGAGCCTGGCGCGGACGTGGTCGCGGTCGACCAGCAGGCTGCCGAAGGACGCGAGCACGAAGAACATCTGGATGCCGTCGAGCAGGCCGACCCGGCTCATCACCAGCTGGAGGCCGTCCACCGCCATCAGCAGCGCGGCGGTGCAGCCGACCAGGGTGGAGCCGAAGAGGCGGCGGCCGATCCGGGCGAGCATCAGCACGGCGAGGGTGCCGAGCAGGGCGGTCATGAACCGCCAGCCGAAGGGGTTGAGCCCGAACAGCTGCTCGCCGGTCGCCATCACCCACTTGCCGAGCGGCGGGTGCGCGACGAACTCGGGCGCGGAGCCCAGCGGGATCGACTGCGGGACGGAGAGGATGTCGGCGTTGGCGTGGTCCGGCCAGGTGCCCTCGTAGCCCTGCTGGAGCAGCGACCAGGCGTCCTTGGGGTAGTACGTCTCGTCGAAGACGAAGGCGTTGGGGTGGCCGAGGTTCCAGAACCGCAGCAGGCCGGCGAAGAGCGCGACGGCGATCGGTCCGAGCCAGCCGGAGCGGTCGGCCGCCCAGCGGACCAGGCCCCCGCGCGGGGCCGGGGCCGGGGCGGCGGAGGTCGGGGCCGCCGGTGGGTGCGTGAGCGCCGCTTGCGTCATAGCCTCGCCGATTTCGCCTGTCTGCTCTGCCCGGGGCCTGGCTCCGCCCGGGTCGCGCCGCGCCCGCCGGGGCCGGGCGGTCAACAGCCACTGACACTATGTGGCGGTGCCCGCGAAGCCAAGCGCGACGGGCGCCGACCAGGTGACCTGGTCGGCGCCCGTGACGAACACCCGTGCGGGCCGTTCCGCTACGCGGCGGTCTGCAGTTCCCGGACCGGGACGGCGTGGACCACGGCCGGGGCCGCGTTGTCCTGCTCCGGCGTGAGGTACGGGCGCAGCCTCAGCGCCAGGACGACGATCAGCACCGTGGAGCCCGCCATGGCCGCCAGGTAGAGCGGCCAGGCGCCGGAGCCGACCAGCAGCACGCCGACGGCGGGGCCGACCGCGATCGCGATCTGCTTCACCAGGGAGTACCCGGCGTTGTAGGTGCCGAGCAGCCGGGCCGGGGCGAGGTCCGCGACGATCGGGCCCATGGTGGGCGCGAGCAGCGACTCGCCGACGCCGAAGAGGGCGTAGATCGAGACGATGGCGACCGTGGCGGCCATGGTCTCCGTCCGGATCAGGCCGGCCACCAGGGCCATCGCCCAGGCACCGAGCCAGACCACGCCGGCCGCGGCCATCGCGGTGGTGCGGCGGCGGCGCGCGGTGATCCGCACCATGAACATCTGCAGCACCACGATGGTCAGCGCGTTGGCGCCGATCGCGAAGCCCAGGGTGGAGGGCGCGGTGCCGACGGTGGAGGTCGCGAAGGCCGCGACACCGGACTCGAACTGACCGTAGCAGGTGAAGAAGATCAGCCCGGCGAGCAGGCAGAGCCGCAGCATCGCCTTGTCGGCGACCAGCGCGCGCAGGCCGGTCGGGCCGTCGGCCTTCTCGTGGACGGCGGTCAGCTGGACCTTGGATATCCGAGCGGTGCCGGTGACCAGGGCGAGGCCGAGGAACGTCGCCGCCTCGATGGTGAACAGCCGGGTGAGGCTGGCCGGGTCGGACACGTTCACGATCTGCCCGCCGACCAGCGCACCGATGCCCATGCCCAGGTTGACCAGGGTGAACTGGAGCGCGAAGGCACGCGAGCGGGTGGCGGCCGTGGAGCAGCGGACGATCATGGTGGCGAGCGCCGGCTGGCAGGTGGTGACACCCGCGCCGAACAGGAAGGCGGAGACCAGCAGGGCCGGGGTGCCGGTGGCGTGGCCGAAGGCGAACGCGCCGGTGGCGGCGAGCGCCGTACCGGCCAGCAGCACCGGGCGGGGGCCGTACTTGTCGATGCCGCGGCCGATGAACGGGAGGACGGCGAGGGCCGCCAGCGCGAAGAGGGTGAACACCATCCAGGCGACCATCGATCCCAGCCCGCGCACCTGGTCCACGTACACGAACATGTACGGCATCGTGAACCCGCTGCCGAACGCACTGAGCGCGTTGCCGATCTGGACGCGGCGCAGCGGGCCGCCCGCTCCACGCCGCTGCCTCTGCTGCTTCACCGTGCCGGTCACCGTGCACATCCCTTCCTGGTTTCAACTGGATACTCTTAAGTCCAGAAGATTTCAGAGCTAAAGTTTGACGAGATAAAGTCTTAGCACCAGAAGAGTGCGGAGTCAAAGGCTTAAGGAGTGCACGCTCGTGCGACACTGGTCCGCATGACTACGGACAAGCCGCGGCCGGCCGCTGACAAGCCCGCCCCGGCCACCCCCCTGGAGTTCGGCATCGCCGAGCAAGTGGCCCTCTACCAGCGGGAGTTCCCCACGGTCGACCCCCAGGTGGAGACCATCGTGCAGACCCTCAACCGGGTCTCCCGGCGGATGGGCGTGGCGTACGACCGCCAGCTGACTGTGCTCGGAATCACCTCCGCCGAGTGGGAGGTGCTCAAGGCCCTGGTGGTCGCCGGCAGCCCGTACCAGCTGGGGCCGGGCGAGCTGGCCAAGCGGCTCGGGCTCACCCCAGCGGCGATGACGCACCGGATCGACCGGATGGTGGCCGACGGCCTGGTCACCCGGGAGCGGGACGAGAACAACCGGGTGCGGGTGATCATCGAGCTGACCGAGACCGGTCGGGACAAGTGGCTGGAGTCGATGCGGATGGCGGCGGTGTTCGAGGAGGAGCTGCTCCAGGACGTCGCGGGCGAGGACCGCGCCGCGCTCTCCGCGATGCTGGGCCGGATGCTGCGGCGGATCGAGGAGAGCCGGCCGGACGCCCCCGGCCGCACCCCCGGCCAGGCGTAGCCCGGCACTGGGAACACAAAGGAGCCCGGGGCCGGGAACGCGGAGGATCCCGGCCCGCCGGATAGTCGTTAGCTTCCAACCCTTCGATATGAGAATCTGCCTGGCTCTGGAACGATCCTGATGCTCCGTTACCGATTGGGCTCCACCATGCAGATCAAGCGCACCTCCGCCCTGCTCGCCGCCGTCGTCGCGGCCGGACTGGGGCTCACCGCCTGCAACAGCGACGGTTCGCCCACCGCCGCCCCGAGCACCGCCGCGAGCACCCCCGCGGCGGCCGCTCCGACGACCCCGGCCGCCGCCTCCTCCGCCCCGGTGTCCGCGCCCTCCGCCCCGGCGACCGGTGCCCCGACCGCCGCTCCGTCCGCTCCGGCGGCGGGCGGGACCGCGCCCGCCACCGCGGTCCAGAACGGCAAGACCAGGCCCGCCGACCTTCCCGCCGACATCCCGCTCCCCACCGGGAAGATCACCACGGTCAACGGCGCGACCGGCGGCTACCTCATCACCTGCGAGGCCGCCGACGGCGACCTCGCCGCGTACCAGGCGGCGCTCAAGGCCGCCGGCTTCGAGGTGTCCCCGGTGGGCGACGGTTCGGTCCTCGCCGAGAAGGGCGAGAGCAACCTGCTGATCACCAGCTCGTCGACCACGATCACGGTCACCTACGCCAAGATCTGAGCGGCCCGACACAGCGGGCGGCCCCGGACGAGGTCATTCCTCGTCCGGGGCCGCCCGCGTTCGGTGCGAGGGTCCGTCAGGCCCCTCGGTCAGTCGGTGGTGCGGGTCTCAGCAGGGGCCGTTGTCGGTCCAGACGCCCCACTGGCCGCTCTGGCTCGGGTCGTCGCCCTTGGTCCACCACTTGTTGGTGTAGTAGTGGCCCTTCCACGAGACCTTGGTGCCGCCGGCCGCGTAGGTGGTGTTCGCGTCCCAGCTCGGGGCGGCCGGGCAGGAGGCCGGCGTGGTCGGGGTGCCGGTCGGGGTCCCGGTCGGCGTGCCCGTGGGGGTCCCGGTCGGGGTGCCGGTCGGCGTGCCGGTGGGGGTGCCGGTCGAGGTCGGGGTCGGCGTGCCGGTCGGCGGGGCCGGGCAGGCGGACGCGGAGCCGTTGGTGGCGCTCACCATCTTGTCGAACAGGGCGGTCTTGGTGCCCAGGTCGTACAGCGAGAAGGCGAAGGCGCCGCCGAGGCCGTTGCAGTGCGCGTAGTCGAGCTTGGCCTGGATCGACTTGGCGTCCTCACCGCTCCAGAAGGTGTTGCCGTCGTAGAAGTACGTGGCCTGGGCCGCGTCGTCCCAGAAGGTCTTGGACGGGTTGTCGACGAAGCCCGCGAGCTCCTTGAACATCTGGATGCCGGGGACGTTGCCGGACATCGCCGCGCCGGCCGCCGGCTGGGTGGCGGGCTGGTACAGGCCGTGCTTGCCGTTGTCCTTCACGCCGGTCCAGCCGCGGTAGTAGAACGGCACACCCATGTTGATCTTGTTGGCGGGGAAGCCGCCGGGGATGCCGTACTCCTTGTCGCCGACCGTCCACGCCTTGATGGCGTTGTCGATGGAGTACTTGCCGTTGCCCGGCTTGGCCGGGGTCGACGGGTCGTCCGGGGTCGAGTAGAGCGCGGCCTGGTGGTTGGTCGGCCCCTGGGCGTCCCAGCCGCCGTGCATGTCGTAGGTCATGACGTCGAGGAAGGTCAGGTACTGAGCGATCTTGTCGGTCTCGACGTTCATGATCTTGTCCTGGCCGGCGCCGACCGCCGCCGCCAGGGCGTAGGTCTTCTTGTCGGCCGCGCCCTGCGCGTCCAGCTGGGTGCGGAACTCCTTCAGCAGCGCGGTGAAGTTCTGCTTGTCCGCAGGGCTGGAGATGTTGCCGGTGTGGCCGCCGCCGCCCGGGTACTCCCAGTCGATGTCGATGCCGTCGAAGACGCCGGCCGCCGAGCCCGGGCCGCCGAAGCCGGCGTCGGCGGGCAGGTTGCCCTTGATGAACATGTCGATGCAGGACGACACCAGGTGCTTGCGCGAGGCGTCCGTGGCGGAGGCCGGCGAGAAGTACTTGGAGTAGGTCCAACCGCCCAGCGAGAGCAGGACCTTGAGGTTCGGGTTCTTCGCCTTCAGCTTCTTCAGCTGGTTGAAGTTGCCCGCGATCGGCTGGTTCCAGACGTCGCCGACGCCGTCGACCGAGATGTCCGCGCCGAAGCTCTTCTGGTAGTCGGCGAACGCGTCGGCGGCGCCGTCACCCGCGTTGGGGTTGTTGTCGTTCGTGTCCGCGGCCTTGGTGGCCTCGAAACACCCCAGGTCGGTCGGGTGGATGTTGGCGAAGTCGTAGATCAGGTAGTCCAGCTTCCCGGCGACGCCGGTGTCCTGGATCGTCTTGGGGTAGTACGCGTTCGCGTAGACCGACCACTGGTCGTAGTAGGCGACCTTGATGCCGCCGCTGGTGGCGGGCGCGCCGGTGGAGTTGGTGGTGGCGGCGTTGGCCGCGGCACCGCCGGTCAGCGCGAGACCGGCGCCGAGCAGCAGGGAGGCGGTGGTGCCGGCCGCGATGGCGGCCAGGCTCTTGGGACGGCGTCGGCGGCCGCCCTGCGGAGCCGGGGTCCCGGCCCTTTCAATGCGTGAGCGCAGCATGGGTGCGTGACTCCTGGTTGTGGGGGTACCCGCCGTCCCGGGGGCGCGCGTCCGGGGTGGGGCCGGACGACCGGGACATGACAGGCATGGGTGGGGAATCGAGCGGATCAGACCATGACGGACTACCGGGATGTGCCGAACCGGCGCCGGCAGCACGAGGCCGCCGACGCCGGTTCAGGGGCTCCCTGCACCTGGGCAATAAAAATGGACTAGACCAACTCGCCCGTCAAGGGGTGCTGTTGGGCCTTGAGCCCCGCTTAAGGTTCCGCACCCGCGCTGAGCTGGGCGGCCGGGTCCAGACTCAATAGCGGACGGCGTTGGCCACCTCGGCCTTGACCGTGCCGGACAGGTCCCGGTTGGCGTGCCCGGTGGCCTGGGCGCTCTGCCCGGCGGCCACGTCCTGGACGGTCACCGCGGTCGCGTCCAGCACCTTGCCGGACTCGTCGGTGAAGTCCAGCTGGATCACGTACCGGTACGACTGCTGCCCGTGGTTGGTGACGGTCAGCGACACCTGCGGCTTGCCGTCCGAACCGGTGCTCACCGCCCCGACCGCGACGTCCCCCTTGGCGTCCAGCCCGCCCTTGATCCCGGCGACGGCCGAGGAGGCCGCCGACACCGCCGCCGAGGCCTGCGCCTCCGCCGAGGCGATCGCCGCACCCGCCCCGCCGGCCACCGAGGCCAGCGCCGAGGCGGCGGAGGCGGCGGCGCTCGCACCCCGCTCCACCGCGGCCGCCGCCCCGGAGGCCACACTGCTCGCACTCTGGCCGGAGGAGCAGCCCGCGAGCACCGCCGCTCCGACCACCGCGGCGACCAACACCCCTGCCACCGCCCGCCGTTGGCGGCGCAGCGGCGGTGCGTCCAGGTCCTGGGCGGTGGCCCTCGGCGGGGTACAGGCCCTCGCGCGGGTGAGCGGCTGGCGGTCCATGCGGTCCCTCGTTTCCGGTCGGCGCCGGGCTGCCCGGCACACCTCCCGGCCCACCCTCCGAGGGCGGGCGGGCCTCCGCCAGCAGGGCTGCTGCCTCCGGGTGAACCGGCCTGCGGGACCCGCCTCCGCGAGGGGCCCTACGAGAGCCCCGAGCCCTCCTGCTCGTCCGCCTCCACCGCGGCCCGCTCCTCGCGCAGCCGCACCTGGTGCCGGCGCCGGGCGACCGCGCCGTACGCCCCGGCGGCGCTCGCCACGAAGGCCACCAGCCCGACCCACGGCCGGTCGAAGACGTGGCCGGTCAGGTGGTCCAGCGAGTACCGGCCGGCACCGGCCAGGCCGATCGCCAGCCCGGTCGCGCCGAGGAAGGCCGGGTACTCGTAGCCGCCGGACATCGCGAAGAAGCCGGCCGGGGCGTGCACCGACACCGCTCCCGCCATCGTCCCGGCCACCACCGCGCCGGCCGCCGGGGTGGCCAGCCCGGCCACCAGCAGCGCCCCGCCGCCCGCCTCGCCGAGGCCGGCCGCGAGCGCGCTCTCCCGGGCCGGGTGGAAGCCCATGTGCTCCATGGCCTGGGTGGTGCCCTCCAGGCCGCCGCCCCCGAACCAGCCGAACAGCTTCTGGGTGCCGTGCGCGATCAGCACCCCGCCGACCGCGCCGCGCAGGGCCAGCAGGCCCAGGTCCTTACGGTTCAGGCACATGTCGCATCCTCGCTTCCGCGGCGGGCTGGTCCCGCTCGCTGGCAGTCCTGCCTCCATAGCAACCGAGAGCGCCCGTCCCTTCGAGCCGGGACCGCCATCCGGGCGAATTCGCCCCTGACCAGGAATGGAACGGCCGCCGGGGAGATTCACGCCACGCCCGGCCGCGGGGCGTGGCGCCCCGGCCGCCCGGGGCCGCGCGGTCATGCTGGGCCCATGTTCGTCTTCAACCTGGGCAGCGCCTTCATCACCTTCTTCGCCGTGGTCGGTCCGCCGAAGACCCTGCTGGCCTTCGCCCGGCTGGCCGGGACCAGGAGCAACCTGGAGCTGCGGCGGCTGGCGGCGCTGAGCACGGCCATCTCGGCGGTGATCGGCCTGGTGCTCGGCTTCGGGGCCGACGAGCTGACCACCCTGTTCCACATCAGCGACCAGTCGCTGCAGCTCGCGGGCGGGGCGATCTTCTTCGTCTACGCCGTCGCGCTGGTCTTCGGCGTCCACCTCGGCTCGGACGGCGAGGAGGACGAGCACCTCGCGAACCCGCTGGTGGACGGAATCCGCGAACTGCTGCTGCCGTACATCGCCAGCCCGCTCGCCATCACGGCCGTCCTGGTCGCCTCGCTCAACCAGGACAACTGGGGCTGGAAGGCCGCCGTCTCCGGGGCGTACGTGGCCGTCGCGGTGATCAACTACCTCTGCGTGGCGGTGCTCGCCCCGCTGATGCGGCGCACCCACCGCACCTCGCTGGAGGTGCTGTCCCGGCTGCTCGGGCTGCTGCTTGCGGCGGTCGGCGTCGAGCTGTTCCTGGAGGGCCTGGCCGGGCTCGGGGTGCACCTGCCGACGGGGCACTGAACCCGGCCAGACCCTCAGCCCCCTCCCCCGGCTGAGCCCCGGCTCAGCCCGCCGCGAGCCGGGCCAGCACCCCACCGATCCGCTCGCGCACCAGCGGGTCGGCGACCAGCCCGTCCGGGCCCACCGCGCCGCGCTCCAGCGGCAGCCGGACGCAGGCCTCGTCCAGCACCGCCGCACCGGTGTAGCCGAGGACGGTGCGCAGGGTGGCCTCGGCCCCCAGGCCGCGGCCCGGGCCGGCGGCGTTGATCCAGCCGGTGGGCTTGTCCGAGATCTCGACCCCGCCGACCGTCCAGTCCAGCAGGTTCTTGAACGCGCCCGGCAGCGTCCCGGCGTACTCGGGGGTGCAGACCAGCAGCGCGTCGGCCGCCCCGATCGCGGCCCGCAGCCCGGCCACCGGCTCCGGCAGCGGGTCGGTGTCGTGGTCCGGGTTGAAGTGCGGCAGCCCGGCCAGGCCCTCGTAGTAGGCGGCCCGCAGGCCCGGGGTGGCGGCCGCCACCGCGGCCGCGGTGCGCAGCACGGTCTCGTTGGTGGAACCGGCCCGCAGGCTCCCGGGCAGCAGCAGGATGTGGCGCTCGTTCGGCATGCCGGGCAACCTACCCCTTGACGTCCGCGTCAGGGCCAGCCGGCCGCGGTGCCGCGGCCCGACCGCGACCCGGCGGCGCTCAGTGCGGCACCACCGGCCGCCAGGGCACCGGGCTGGAGAGGATCATCGAGCTGGACGGCTGGCCGTAGCCGCCGAGCCGGTCGCACACCGCCTCGAACTCGGCCATCGTCGACACCGCGACCAGCAGCACGCAGCACGCCCCGCCGGTGACCCGGTGCAGCTGGACCACCTCCGGCCAGGTCGGCACCTCCGGGTCGCGCAGCACGCAGCGCGGGCCGTAGCACTGGATCTGGACCAGCGCGGTGATCGGCAGCCCGGCCCGGGTGAGGTCCACGTGGGCGTGGTAGCCGCTGATCACCCCCTCGGACTCCAGCCGGCGGACCCGTTCGGCCACCGCGGGTGCGGACAGGCTCACCCGGCGGGAGAGTTCGTTGTACGAGAGCCGGGCGTCGGCCTGGAGCTCGGCGAGCAGACGGCGGTCGACGGCGTCCAAGGCGGCCTCCCGGGTGGTCGGGATCAAGGGATTTCCATTCGTAAAGCGAATCGGCGGAACGCCTCGCGAACGACAGCTCCGAAGGCGGTTGTGATGCCCGTCGACCATTCAAGCGGGGGGCACCGCCGCCGCACAATGGGCACCCGGTGGAACCCGGCAGTCCGGCCGGTCCACCGGACCGGGTGACGCGGCCCGGAGGATCTGGAGGGATCGGGATGGGGCACGACACGGTGGAGACGCCCAACCTGTCGTTCGGCCGGGGCGGAGCGCCCGGCCGGGGCACCCCGTACGCCGAGTACGTACGCCTGGAGGAGCTGCACGGCCTGCAGCACCCGCGCAGCAAGGAGCCGGCCGAGCTGTCGTTCATCGTCACCACCCAGGTGATGGAGCTGCTGTTCGACCTGCTGCGGCACGAGTGGACGCTCGCCCGGCAGGCGCTGCGCGAGGACGACCTGGCCGCCGCCCTGGCCGCGCTGCGCCGGGGCACCCACGTCCAGGACGTGCTGGTGGAGTCCTGGGACCTGCTGGCCACCATGACCCCGCACGAGTTCAACTCCTTCCGCTCGCTGTTCGGCGAGGCCTCCGGCTTCCAGTCCGCCGCCTTCCTGCGGCTGGAGTTCCTGCTCGGCAACAAGAACGCCGCGCTGCTGGCGATGTACGACGGGATGCCCGACACCCGGGCCGAGCTGACCGAGGCGCTGCGCTCCCCCGGCCTGTACGACGAGGCGCTGGCGCTGCTGGCGCGCCGCGGCCTGGCCCCGCACCCGGCCCCCTCCGAGCAGCGCTACCAGCCGTCCGCGGAGGTCGAGGCGGCCTGGCGGCGGGTGTACACCGAGCCGGAGCTCGCCGCGCTCCGGCCGCTCGGCGAGGCCCTGCTGGACGTGGCCGAGCGGGTCACCCGGTGGCGCCAGCGCCACCTCTCGGCGGTCAAGCGGACCATGGGCGGCAAGCCCGGCTCGGGCGGCTCCAGCGGGCTGACCTGGCTGCGCAAGTCGGCCGAGCAGGACGTCTTCCCGGAGCTGTGGACGATCCGGGACGGGCTGTGACGGGCACAACGGGTACGGAACGGGACGGGCAGAGTATGACAAGGGAGGGACGGGCAATGACCACGCGCGAGGACTGCGCGGCGCTGGACGCCGCCGACCCGCTGGCGGCGTTCCGCAAGGAGTTCGCCCTGCCGGACGGGGTGGTCTACCTGGACGGCAACTCGCTGGGCGCGCTGCCGGTGCGCACGCCCGAGCGGGTGCGCCGGGTGGTCGAGGAGGAGTGGGGCCGGGAGCTGATCCGCAGCTGGAACGACGCCGGCTGGTTCGAGCAGCCGTACCGGCTGGGGCGGCGGATCGCGCCGCTGGTCGGCGCCGCTCCGGCGGAGGTGGTCGTCTGCGACACCACCTCGGTCAACCTGTTCAAGGTGCTGTCGGCCGCGCTGCGGCTGCGCCCGGGCCGGCGCACGGTGCTCGGCGACGCCGAGGCCTTCCCGACCGACCTGTACATCGCCGAGGGCGTGACCGGCCTGGTCGAGGGCGCGCGCAGCGCGCTGATCCGCCCCGAGGAGCTGGACCGGCACCTGGACGGGGACGTCGCCGCGGTCGTCCTCTCGCACGTCGACTACCGCACCGGCGAGCTGCTGGACATGCCCGGGATCACCGCCCGGGTGCACGCCGCGGGCGCCCTGATGATCTGGGACGTGTGCCACTCCGTGGGCGCGCTGCCGGTCGGACTCGACGCCGCCGGCGCCGACTTCGCGATCGGCTGCACCTACAAGTACCTGAACGGCGGCCCCGGCTCGCCGGCCTTCCTGTACGTCGCCGAGCGGCACCTGGCGGCCGGCCCGCTCCAACCGCTCAGCGGCTGGTTCGGCCACGCCCGGCCGTTCGCCTTCGAGCCCGGGTACGAGCCGAAGCCGGGCATCGGCCGGTTCCTGACTAGCTCGCCCTCGCTGCTCGGCCAGGCCGCCCTCGGCGCCTCGCTGGACATCTGGGAGCGGGTCGACCTGGCGGAGGTGCGGACGAAGAGCCTGGCGCTGACCGACCTGTTCGTCTCGCTGACCGAGGGCCTGGACGGCGTCGAGGTGGCGACCCCGCGCGAGCACGCCCGGCGCGGCAGCCAGGTCGCGCTGCGGCACGCCGACGGCTACCCGGTGGTGCAGGCGCTGATCGAGCGCGGGGTGATCGGCGACTTCCGCGCGCCGGACCTGATGCGCTTCGGCTTCACGCCGCTCTACCTGTCGTACACCGAGGTCTGGGACGCGGCCCGGCAGTTGGCCGAGGTGCTGGAGAGCGGCGAGTGGCGGGCGGAGCGCTTCTCCCGCCGGGGCGAGGTGACGTAGCCGGCCGGGAGGGCCGGCCCCCCGGAGCGGCGGCACGACCCGGGGGCCGCCGTGACGCAGCTCATGCCCGGGCCGAGTTCGACCTCCGTCGTCCTTGGGGATGCTCAAGGCTGACGGAACGTCACACCCTGGGGAGGCGTGCGTGAACCTCGAACTCGGCCCGCTCAAGCCCGAACCGGCCCCGCTGCTGCTGGGCCTGGCACTGCTCTTCCTGCTGATGTGGGCGCTCGGCCGCCGTCTGCTCCCGCGGATCGAACGGGTGCAGTCCGAACGCTGGGAGGCCACCGAGGGCCGCGCCGAACGCGCCGAGGCCCTGCTCGCCGAGGCCGAAGCCACCCGGGAGGCCCGGCTGCTGGAGCTGGCCGAGGCACGGCACGAGGCGGCCAGGATCCGGGAGGAGTACGCCGAGCGCGGCGCGGCGGCGATGGTCGCGGCCCGCGCGGAGGGCATCCGCGCCCGGGACGAACTGCTCACCACCGGCCGCGCCCGGATCGCCGCCGACCGGGCCGAGGCGGCCCGCGTGCTGCGGCAGGACGTCGGCGAGCTGGCCGTCGCCCTGGCCGGCCGGGTGATCGGCGAACCGGTGCACGCCGTCGCCGCGCGACGTCGCACGGTGGAGCGCTTCTTCGAGGCGAACTAGCCTCGCCGGAACGTCAGTTCGTCAGCTCATGGACCAGCCCGCGGTAGACCGCGAAGGCCGGCTTGGGCGTGTAGTCGTCGCGCAGCAGGCCGAAGCGCGGGAACAGTCCGGCACCCGCGCTGTCCGCGTCGCGCAGCGCGAAGAACGCGTAACCGGTGACGTGGAGTTCGGCGGCGAGCCCGGCGACCGTCCGGACCACCTCCGCCACCACCTCGGCCTGCCGCGCCTCGCTCCGCCCGGGGCCGGTGGGCCAGCCGTTCTCGCAGATCCGCAGCGGGACGTCCGGCCCGATCCCGGCCCGGGGCAGCGCGTCCCGGCGGAAGCCGGTGAGCACCGCCCGTACCGCGTCGGCGAGTTGGGACGGCGGGACGGGACGGAAGACGTCCGGGAAGAAGTCCAGGCCGACGTAGTCCAGGGCGCGGTGGAAGCGCTCGTCGGCGAGCGTCCCGAGCTCGGCCCAGAAGGTGTCCGCGGGGTCGAAGGAGGGCACCGCGTTGAAGCCGACGGCCAGCCGGTCGAATCCGTGGGCCAGCGCCTCCTCCTTGGCCGCGACCACGCCCTCGACCAGCGCCCGGCGGACGTTCGGGATGCTGCCGTCCACGGGCGGGAGGTCCAGGTTGGGCTCCTCGCAGATCTGGAGCAGGGCGAGGCGGTGCCCCTCGGTCCGGACCGTCCGCCGGACGAAGTCCAGCCAGCCCGCCAACTCCCCGCTCCGCTCCCGGTACTGGACCACCAGGTCGAGCCGGCGGCCCTCGACGGCGTACCGTTCGGGCCGCTCGGGGGTGTGCTCGCCGCCCGGGTACGAGCGGTAGGCGCGGACCAGGAACTCCCCTGCACCGCCCTGGAGTTCGCGCAGGGCGGCGGTGATCCGGGCCGGGTCGTCGGGGCGGGTGGGGGTGATCACACCGGTGTCGTCGCCCGCCAGCCCGCCGGGATAGATGCCGAAGGTGAAGGTCATGCCGCCACCGTAGCGGATATTTTTGGTGTCACTGCAAGTTTTCAGTGACACCATGATTGGCGGATAGGATCCGGCCATGGGACTTCGCGAACTCAAGAAGCAGCAGACCCGGGAGCTGCTCTCCGACACCGCCATGGGCCTGTTCGCCGAGCGCGGCTTCGACCGGGTCACGGTGGTCGAGGTGGCCCGGGCCGCCGGGGTCTCGCCGAACACGGTCTTCAACTACTTCCCGACCAAGGAGGACCTGTTCTTCGACCGCCAGGAGGAGGTGGTCGCGCACCTGGCCGAGGTGGTCCGGCACCGCCCCCCGGGCAGCTCAGCCGTGGACGCCGTCCGGGCCGACCTGCTGGCGGCCTTCGCGAGCGGCGAGCCGACGGTCGGGCTGAACCCGGGGATCGCGGCGTTCTGGCGGATCGTCGAGGACAGCGCCGCCCTGCGGGCCCGACTGCTGGAGCTCGGCGAACGGGCCGAGGCGGCGCTGGCGGCCGCCCTGGCCGAGGAGTCGGGCGCCGCACCGGAGGACCCGCTCCCCCGGGTCGTGGCCGGAGCCGTCGCGGGGGCCCACCGGGCGGTGCTCGGCGAGATCCGGCGGGCCATGGTGGCCGGGGAGCCGGCCGAGGCGGTACGGACCCGGGTCGAGGCGGCAGTGCGGCACGCCTTCGGCCTGCTCGCCTCGGGCCTCGCCCGCTACCCGGCCGAGCAGTAGGCGGGCGGACCGGGGGAACGCCTGCGGCGCCGGGGACGGGAACGGCGCAGGCCGCCCGGTCGGGGTCGACTCGGGCGGCCTGCGCCGCTGTCCGGCTGGTCAGTTCGTCAGTTCGTCAGCTGTGGCGGCCGCGGCGGCGGGCGGCCAGTACGGCCAGACCGCCGAGGCCGAGCAGGCCGACGCCCGCCAGGCCGAAGACCACCGGGGCGTTGCCCGCACCGGTGGAGGGCAGCTCACCGCCACCGGGGTGCTGGCTGGTCGGCGCCTTGGTCGGGTGGTGGCTGGTCGGGCCCGGCCCGGCGCTCGACGTCGTCGCACTGGCCGACGGCGAGGTCGGCACCGGAGAGGTCGGCGCGGGGGACGTCGGGCTCGGCGAGGTCGGGGACGGGGACGTCGGCGACGGGGACGTGGGAGACGGCGAGGTCGGGGACGGAGACGTCGGACTCGGCGAGGTCGGCGAGGGGGACGGCGTCGGCGAGGTCGGCGACGGGCTGGGCGTCACGGCGCAGTCCGGCAGGTCGCCGTCGAACGGGTAGCTGTGGATCTCGTAGCCGCCGGTACCGGTGTGGACCAGGTTGCCCGCCAGGTACACCCGGCCGTTCATGCCCGGCTGGGCGATGGTCGTGGTGCCGCCCGGGTTGCCGGCCATGACCGAGCCCTGGAACTGGGCGCTGCCGAGGATCTGCGCCGAGGTCGCGGTCGGGAAGTTGTACATCAGCTTCGAGCGCATGTCGGTGGTCTGGTCCCCGGCCAGGCCGGTGCCGGTGTAGGTGTTGATGATCGGACTGTCCCCGAGCATGTTCACCACGACGGTGGCGCCGGCCGGGATGTTGTTGAAGACCAGGCCGATCTGCCCGCCGGACGGCGAGGCGAGGTTCTGGGTGACGTTGAAGACCTGCTTCATGCTGGTCCCGTCGCCGGTGAAGGTCGCCTGGCTCGGGGAGATGTCGACGGTGCCGGTCGCGGTGGCCCGGCCGACGCAGTCGGAGACCTCCTCGATCTGGGTCAGCACCGACTGGTAGGGCGCGGCCGCGTTCGGGTCCTGGATCGACTCGCCGGTGGGGTCGATGTTCACGGTGCCGGTGACGGAGCCCGCGTGGCGCAGGTTGCCGAAGGCCGGGCCGTGCGAGTCGCTGCCGCCGATCAGGATCGCGTTGCCGGTCAGCACGTCGACGTTGCCGCCGGTGGTCACGAAGTCGCTGCCGTTCGGCGGCACCACGCGCGAGCCGACGCCGACGACGCCCATGTTGTAGATGCCGCCGCCGTTCTTGTCGACGGTCAGGTTCCCCAGCGTGACGATCTTGCCCTCGGCCTCCGCGGCGCGGCCGGTCACCGTGTAGTCGCCGCCGGTGAAGACGTTGATGGTGGCGTCGCGGCCGGGGAAGTCGCCGTTGTTGGGCGGCGGCCAGGTGGCGGGGCAGTCGGGCCCCGAGCAGGCGCCCAGCGGCGGGGCCAGCGGAGCGGCGGAACCGACCGTCAGCACCGCGGCCAGCGGCAGCGCGGTGAGGGCGGTCGCCACCGCCACCCGGACGGCCCGGCGCCGCCGTGTGGCCGGTGTTCTCACGGCGGTCGTTCTGTGATCCGGCGAACCGGTGGCCTGACCCATCGACAATTCCTCCGTGCATGAGAAAAGGACAGGCCGGGACGACCTGCCATGTTCCGTGCCATCTGCTGGCGATCTCACAGATCCGGGACATCCAACCCCAAAACGGACCATCCGCACTTTACAGACCCTCAGATCGGATCCGAAATTCATCCGTACGGAGCAGCGCTTCCTCGGGCGGGCGCCGACGGACGGCAAGGCCCTAGGTTGGAGGCATGACCACCGAGGCCCAGGAACAGAGCGCGCCGCTCGTCGCCGTCGCGTCCGCCGACGCCGTACTGCGGCACCCCGAGGCGGGCGAGCACCTGCTGACCGCCATGGAGCGGGAGCGCGCCGCGCGCTTCCGGCACGAGTCCGGGCGGACCGACTTCACCGCCGGCCACGTCCTGGTCCGGCTCTGCGCCGCCCGGCTGCTCGGCGTGCCGGTGGCCGGCCTCGTCCTCGCCCAGCAGTGCCCGGACTGCGGGCTCGCCGACCACGGCAAGCCCTACCTGCCGGACCACCCCGGGGTGCACGTGAGCCTGTCGCACACCCGGGGCGTGGTCGCGGCCGGCGCCGGGTTCCAGCCGGTCGGGGTCGACGTCGAGCTGTCCACCCGGGGCGGCTCGCTGCGCTCGGTCGCCCGCCGGGTGCTCGCCCCGGCCGAGCTCGCCCTGGTCGAGGCCGACCCGGAGCCGGAGCGGGCGTTCCTGCGGCTCTGGGTGCGCAAGGAGTCGCTGATCAAGATCGGGCGGGCCACCCTGGACACCCTCGGCCGGGTCGACCTCTCCGCCCTGCCGCTGACCGTCCCGCCGGGCGCCCCGCTGCGCAGCCGGTACGAGGACCTGCACCTGCTCGACTGGACCGACCCGGAGCACGCCGCCGCCGTCGCGGCCGTCAGCACCGCCCCGCCCCGGATCGTGGAGCTCACGGCGGCCGGCTGAGCGAAGGGAGGCTGGACGCCGGGGCGGGCTCCGGCGCCCACCCGCGCGGTGGGCCGGTGAATAAGCGGTGTTAGCGTGCCTGGTCGTGGGCCCGCCGATCGCGTGCGCCCCGCCCCCAGCCGACCAGCTGCCCACCGGAATTCAAGAGGGTGCCCCGCCATGGCCAAGTTCCTGCTGAGCCTGCACGTCCTCGTGTCGGTCCTGTTCATAGGCCCGGTCGCGGTGGCCGTCAGCATGTTCCCGCGCCGGGCGAAGGCCGCGCTGGCGGGCGGACCGGACCGGGCCTCCGACGCCGGCGTGCTGCGGGTGCTGCACCGGATCACCCAGGTCTACGCGCTGCTCGGGGTCGCGGTGCCGGTGCTGGGCATCGGCCTGGCCCAGGTGATGGACGTGCTCGGGCAGTCCTGGGTGATCGTCTCGATGGTGCTGACCGCGATCGCCGCGCTCTCCCTCCTGCTCTTCGTGCTGCCCGGCCAGCAGGCCGCCGTGGACGCGCTCGAACTCGACCCGTCGGACGAGCGGCACGCCAAGGCCGTCGGCGGCCTGAAGCTGCTGCCGATGACCGCCGGGGTGTTCAACCTGCTGTGGGCCGTGGTCGTGGTGCTCATGGTCATCCGCCCGGGGTCGAGCACCGGCGTCTGAGCCCCTGATCCCCCGGGCCCCGGGCTCCTTGTCGCCTGGTCCCCCGCGCCCCCTCCCACCGACCGGGGTGGTTCGAGTACCGTCCTGGGCCATGACGATCATGGCGGGCATGGGCAGCCCGACGGGAACCGGCGTCGGTCCGCTGCTGCGCGGCTGGCGGGTACGACGGCAGCTCAGCCAGCTGCAACTGGCGCTGCGGGCGGACTCCTCGGCCCGCCACCTCAGCTTCGTCGAGAACGGCCGCTCCCGCCCCAGCCGGGAGCTGGTGCTGCGGCTGGCCGAGGAGCTGGACGTCCCGGTGCGCGAGCGCAACGCCCTGCTGCTGGCGGCCGGGTACGCCCCGCACTACCCCGAGACACCGCTGGACGACCCGTCGATGGCCGCGCTGCGCGGCGGGCTGGAGCGGCTGCTGGCCGCCCACGACCCGTACCCGGCGGTCGTGGTCGACGGGTCCTTCCGGGTGCTGGCGGCCAACCGCTCGCTCGGACTGCTCCTGGACGGCGTCGCCCCGCACCTGCTGGAGCCGCCGTTCAACGCGATCCGGATCACCCTGCACCCGGACGGGCTCGCGCCGCGCATCGTCAACCTGCGGCAGTGGCGGCGGCACCTGCTGGAGCGGATGGAGCGGCAGCTGGAGCTGGTCCGCGCCGAGCCGCTGCGCCGGCTGTACGAGGAGGTCCGCGGCTACCCCGAACCGGCCGGCGACCCGGCGGACGAGCCGGCCGACGGCCGGGCGGACGGGCCGGCCGCGTACGGGTCCCCGTTCGCGCTGCCGCTGCGGATCCGGTACGAGGAGCGGGTGCTCTCCTTCCTCTCCACCATCGCGACCTTCAACACGCCGCTGGACGTCACCGTCTCCGAGCTGGCCATGGAGACCTTCCTGCCGGCCGACGCGGAGACGGTGCGGTTCCTGCAGTCCGTGGTCGGCCCCGAGCGTCAGGTCGTGCCCGACACGCCTTAGCCCTGCTGCCGGGCCCGGCGCCGCAGGGCGGTGAACTGGAGGACGGCGAACAGGGCCACCGCCGCGGCCTGCACCGGGATCCAGACGAACCCGGCGGTGGTCGGCTCCAGCCACGCCTCCATCGCGACCAGGCTGAGCACCACCCAGGCCAGGTTGACGCCGATCACCGCCCGCACCCCCGGCCCCGGCGGCTGCCGCCGGGCGGCCAGCGCGCCGACCGCGAGGGCGTACCCGAGGAGGAGCAGCCCGACCTCGACCAGGGTGGTGCGGCCCGCGCCGAGCAGCTCGCCGAGCGGACCGGAGAAGGCCAGGTAGGCCAGGCCGTTGCCGCCGGTCACCAGGGCGTCCAGGGTCAGGGCGCCGCGCACCGTCCACGGTGAGAAGAAGGAACCGGGCCGGGCGGGGCTGAGGGTGTTCGCGTGGGCGGACATGGCGGATCGCCTCCTGTCGGGGGTGGGCCCCGGGACCGTGGCGGCCGCACCGGGTGCCCCCACCCTGCCCGGCCCGGCGGCGGGCGTCGATTACCCCGCAGGTAAGGGCGGGCGCCCGCACGGGCACGGGCGTCGGGCTACAACCGCCGGACCACGGGCAACGCGGGCTACGGCCGCCGGGCCACGGGCACCCGGGCTAGGGCCGCCCGGGCGGCTGCCGGAGCAGGACGCCCGCCCGCTTCACCGCGCGGGCGGTGATGGTGGTCTCCGCCCGGGTGACGCCGAGCGGGCCGAGGGTGTCGGTGAGGAAGCGGTACAGCTCGCCGTGGTCCGGGCAGAACACCGTGGCCAGCAGGTTGGCCGGGCCGCTGGTGGCGAACACCCCGTGCACCCGCGGGTGGCGGGCCAGCACCGTGCCGACCTCGGCGATCCGGCCGGGCGGCACGTCCAGCCAGAGGTTGGCGTCCACGGCCAGGCCGAGCAGCCGCGGGTCCACGGTGGCGTGGGTGCGCAGCAGCCCGGCCCCGTCCAGCCGGTGCAGCCGGCGGCGCACCGTGGACTCGGGCGCACCCACCGCCGCGGCCAGTACGGCGTGGGACTGCCGGGCGTCCTCGCCGAGCCGCTCCAGCAGCGCGCGGTCGAGATCGTCCAGCGGCGGGGGCTCGGCGGGGCGCGGGACGGCGGGCCGGGCGAGCGCGGCGGCCTCCTCCCCGGTCAGGTACCCGGCCCGCCACTGCCCGGCGTCCGCGAAGGCGTGCAGCACCGCGTGGGTGGTGGTCTCGGTGACGGCGCCGGTCGCGGGCAGCTGCCCGTACAGCAGCCGGTCGCGGGAGTCGGCGTCGGTGAGCACCACGGCCCCGACCTCGTGGCCGCCGAGCATCACGTCGACGAACGGCACGTCGGGGCGGTCGGCGAGGGCCCGCGCGATGGCGTCCACCCGGCCGCTCAGCACCCGGACCCGCAGCAGCAGCGCGCCCACGGCGGCGTCCTCGACGTCCGGCAGCCGGACCACCCGCAGCACCCCGGCCTGCCGCATCCGGCCCAGCCGGCGGGTGACCGTCCGGGCGGAGACGCCCAGCACCTCGGCGATCCGGCCGGGCTCGGCCCGTCCGTCCACCTGGAGGGCGCACACCAGGCGGCGGTCGAGGGTGTCCAGCACGCTGTCCGGATCGGCGGTGGAGAGGTCCATGGTGTCCGATCCCCGCCACTTCCGGCGGCTGCTGCGTCCTCTTCGGCAGCCCCGACGGTACTCCTTGTCCCGGGCGGCCGGAGCGGACACCGGCCCGGAGCGAGGAGGAGTCACCGTGACGGACGGGCTGTGGAGGCTGGCGAAGGACGTGGAGGCCGCGGTGCGCGAGGTCGGTGCGGGGCTGGTGGCACGCCGGTCCGCCGAGCCGGTCACGGCGCGGACCGTCGAAGAGGCGGCGGCCCGCTTCGCCGAGCTGGACGGCCCGGCGGCCGCCGCCCTGCGGGAGCGGCTGACGGCGCTGCGCCCCCGGGCCGGCTGGGTGTCCGAGGAACTGGACGGCCCAGTGCCCACCGAGGGCGAGTGGTGGCTGTGCGACGCGACCGACGGCGCGGTGCAGTACCTGCTCGGGCAGCCGCACTGGGCGGTGACCGCCACGCTGGTGCGGGACGGCGCGGCGGTGCTGGCCGTGGTGCACGCCCCGGAGCAGGACGGCCGTACCTACCGGGCGGTGCTCGGCGGCGGGGCCGAGCTGGACGGGCGGCCGATCGCGCCCCTGGAACGGGAGTTGGCCGTCACCGTCGCCGCCACCAGCCAGCCGCCCCGGGTGGCCGCCGACCCGGTGGCGCTGCGCCGGGCCGGCGAGTCGCTGTCCGCGATGGCGGGCGCGGTCCTGGCGGTGCGCAACCTCGGCCCGACCGCGCTCCAGGTGGCCCAGGTCGGCTCCGGGCACCTGGCGCTGTTCTGGGAGTACGGCCTGGACGCGGGCAACCTGCTGCCCGGCGCGCTGATCGCCCGCGAGGCGGGCGCCACGGTGACGGACGCCGCCGGGGCGGCCTGGACGGCCGGCTCCGACGGCTTCCTCGCCGCCGCGCCCGGGCTGCACGCCCGGGCGCTGGAGGTGCTGCGGACGGTGCGGTGATCAGCCCCTCGGTTCAGGCCCCGGTTCGGGCCCCGCTTCGGGTCGCGGTTCCGGTCGCGGTTCGGGTCGCGGTTCGGGTCGCGGTTCGGGGCCCGGTCCGAGTCCGAAGAGGGCGGCCGCGTTGTCGTGGCAGACCGCCCGCAGCCACTCCTCCCCCAGCCCCAGCCCGGCCAGCGCCTCCAGCTGGTGGACGTACCGGTAGGGGATGTTGGGGAAGTCGCTGCCGAGCAGGACGCGCTCCCGCAGCCCGCGCAGGCGCGGCAGTTCCGCGCGCGGGAACGGGACGTCGGCCTCGGCGAAGTCGGTGAACGCGATGGTGGTGTCCAGCCGGACGGCCGGGTGGCGCTCGGCCAGGTCGAGGAAGTCGCGGTACTCGGGCATCCCGAGGTGGGCGACCACCAGGACCAGGCCGGGGTGCCGCTCCAGCACCGCGCCGATCGGGCCGGGGCCGGTGAACTTGCCCGGCACCGGCCCGGACCCGCAGTGGGTGACCACCGGGGTGCCGGTCTCGGCGAGCAGCCCCCAGACCCCGTCCAGCAGCGGGTCCGCCGGGTCGTAGCCGCCGACCTGGAGGTGCGCCTTGAACACCCGGGCGCCGTCCTCGATCGCCCGGGCCACGTAGCCGGGCGCCCCGGGCTCGGGGAAGAAGGTCGCGGTGTGCAGGCACTCCGGGGTGCGGGCGGCGAAGTCGGCGGCCCAGCCGTTCAGCCAGCCGGCCATGCCGGGCTTGTGCGGGTAGAGCATGGACGTGAACGCCCGGACGCCGAAGTCCCGCAGCCGCCGGACCCGTTGCTCCTCGGCCTCGCGGTAGGTGATCGGCCACGGGCGGTTCACCAGCGGGCCGGCCGCGTCGAAGTACGCCCACACCTTGTCGAGGACGTTCTTCGGCATGAAGTGGGTGTGCACGTCGATCAGCCCCGGCAGGCCGAGGCCCTGCCAGAACGCCCGGACGCCCTCCGCCTCCCCGACGCCGTCCGCCTCCCGGTCGCTCACGCGATCACCGGGCGGGCGCGGTCGATGATCGCCCCGGTGTCGACGCCGGACGGCAGGGTGCCGAAGGCCGCGCCGTGGTCGCCGCCGAGCCGGCTCGCGCAGAACGCGTCGGCGACCGCCGGGCTGCCGTACCGGACCAGCAGCGAGCCCTGGAGGGCCAGCGCCATCGACTCGACCAGCCGACGGGTGCGGTACTCCAGGTCCCCCGGGTCGGTCAGCTCCTTGCGCAGCGCGGCGACGGCCGCGTCCAGCCGGCGGTCCGCGCCGGCGGCGGCGTCGAGTTCGCCGAGGAAGGCCTCGACGGTCTCCGGGCGCTTGGCCATGGCACGCAGCGCGTCCAGGGCGGCGACGTTGCCGGAGCCCTCCCAGATCGACACCAGCGGCGCCTCCCGGTAGAGCCGGGGCATCCCGGACTCCTCCACGTAGCCGTTGCCGCCCAGGCACTCCAGCGCCTCGGCGGCGTGCGCCGGACCGCGCTTGCACACCCAGTACTTGGCCACCGCGAGGCCCAACCGCCGGACCAGCGCGTCGGTTTCGTCGCCGGCCAGGGCGCGGTCGGTGGCCCGGGCGAGCCGCATCGCGACGATCGTGGCCGCCTCGGACTCCACCACCAGGTCGGCGAGCACGTTGCGCATCAGCGGCTGGTCGACCAGCGCCTTGCCGAACGCCCGCCGGTGCAGGGCGTGGTGCACCGCCCGGGTGGCGCCGTAGCGCATGCCGGAGGCCGCGCCGACGGTGCAGTCGAGCCGGGTCATGTTGACCATCTCGATGATGGTCGGGACGCCCCGGCCCTCCTCGCCGACCAGCCAGCCGACCGCGCCGTCGTACTCCAGCTCGGCGGAGGCGTTGGACTTGTTGCCGAGCTTGTCCTTGAGCCGCATCAGCTGCAGGCGGTTGCGGCCGCCGTCCGGCAGGACGCGCGGCAGCGCGAAGCAGCTGAGGCCGCCCGGGGCCTGGGCGAGGGTCAGGAAGAGGTCGGACATCGGCGCCGAGGTGAACCACTTGTGGCCGGTGAGCCGGTAGGTGCCGTCGGCGTGCGGGGTGGCGGTGGTGGTGTTGGTGCGGACGTCCGAGCCACCCTGCTTCTCGGTCATCGACATGCCGGCGATCAGCCCGCGCTTGGTACGCGGCTCGCGCAGCCCGTAGTCGTACTCCCGGGCGGCCAGCAGCGGCTCCAACTCGGCGGCCAGGGCCGGGTTGGCGCGCAGGGCCGGGACGGCGGCGTAGGTCATCGAGATCGGGCAGGTGTGGCCGGCCTCGACCTGGCCCCAGACGAAGAATCGGGCGGCGCGGGCGGAGTGGGCGCCGGGGCGCTCGTCGCGCCAGGGGGCGGCGTGCAGGCCGTACCCGACGGCGGTGCGCATCAGCTCGTGCCAGGCCGGGTGGAACTCGACCTCGTCGATCCGGTGGCCGAAGCGGTCGTGGGTGCGCAGCACCGGCGGGTTCTCGTTGGCCAGCCGGGCCCACTCGGCGGCCTGCTCGGAGCCAGCCAGCCGGCCCAGCTCGCGCAGCTCGGGCTCGGCCCAGCCGGCGTCGGCCCGCTGGAGGGCGGCGAGCAGGGTGGGGTCGGCGGCGGTGTCGTGTCCGTACGGCAGGGGCACCTGGTTGGTGACCTCATGCGTCGCTGTCATCGCGTCCTCCCAGGGCACGCAGGGTGAAGGAGACCAGGGCGGGGACCACCGCGGTCTTGTCGCTCTGTTCGGGCTCGGCGGCTCCGGTCCCGGCCGCTCCGGTCCCGGCCGCTCCGGGTGTGACAGCTGCCCCGGACGCGGCTGTTCCGGGTACGGCTGTTCCGGGTGCGGCGGCGAGCGGGCCGGCCAGGGCCTCGCCGACCGCGCCGACCAGGGCGGCGGCGGTCAGCACCGGGTCCTGCTCGGGGAGTTCGCCGCTCGCCACGGCGGCGGCGATCTCGGTGGCGATCACGTCCCGGAACGCCCGCCGGAACACCAGTCGCTCCTCGTCCACGACCGCGTCGGCCGGCTCGACCAGCAGCGCGTACGCCAGCCGGGGCGCGCGCAGGGCGCGAGCGGCGAAGGTCTCGACCACGGCGGCGATCCGCCGCCTCGGCGTGTCCTGGCGGGCGACGGCGGCGTTGACCGCGTCGATCTCGTGCGTGACCACCCGGCGGAACAGCTGCACCGACAGCTCGGCCTTGCCACTGAAGTGCTGGTAGAGGCTGCCGGTGGCGATCCCGGCGCGGTCCGCCACGGCGGCCATCGTGCAGCCGCCGTAGCCGCGCTCGGCGAGCAGGCCGACCGCCGACTGGAGCACCGCTTCGCGCTGGGCGTCCAGGCGGGCTTGTACGGCGGGCGTGCGTCGGTAGGCCATGCAAGCATTGAAGCACCGATTCACTACTTCGGGGAGGGGCTGGGGCGGCCCGACCTTCCCGCCGGCGGGGCGCGGGGGACGTGCGGGCGCGGGGGACATGCGGGCGCGGGGGCGCGGGACGACGCGAGGAGGCCGCCCCGGGTTCCGGGACGGCCTCCTCCTCATGCGTGGTGGTGCGCTGCCTAGCGCGAGCGCGAGCGCTACAGCGGGCGGCGCTCCTGCTCCAGCCGCTGGCCCTCGACGTCCAGCGGGCCGAAGTCCGAACCCGGCTGCGGCGTCTTGGCGAGCGAGCGGGCGGCGTTCGCGTCGCCCAGACCGGCCCACTCCAGCACCTTGGCGGTGGCCTCCGCCGACTGCGCGGCGGGCAGTTGCTCGATCTTCGAGCCGTGGTTGCCGCCGGGCACGGTGTAGACGTAGCTGTCCTCGCTGCCCCGGCCGAGGTGGAACGGCTTGGCACCCCACGGGTCGTTGCCGCCGTAGACGTACATGATCCGCTCACCCTCGCGCTTCACCCAGCGGTCGATGTCGGGCATCGCGTTCGGGTTGAAGACGGTCGGGATCTCCTTCGGCACGTAGCTGCGGACCGAGTAGAGCTCCTTGTAGTCGTAGTGCAGCACGTCCTTCAGGTGCGAGACGTCGAAGAACGGCGCACCCAGCTCGGTCGCGGCCTGGTAGTAGTACGCGGTGTACTTCGCCAGCGACTGGTCGCTGTTGCCGGTGATGCCGGACTGCGAGTCGAACCAGGCGTACAGCTCGTCGTCGGTCGCGGTCGCGGCGACCGGGACCTTGGCGCAGTCGGCCTCCAGGCTGTACTGCCAGAAGCCCCAGACCACGTCCAGCACCCCGGCCTCGTACGCGCGGTCCGGGGAGCCGAGGGTGTTGAAGGTGGAGCCGGACGCCTTGTTGTCGGCGACGTAGCGGGGCACCAGGCGGTCACGGCGCACCAGCAGCTCGCGCTGGGCCGCGTTCAGCCTCGCCCGGCACTCGGGGGTGCCGACGGTCCGGAAGAAGTCGCTGTACGCCTGGTAGTCGTTGACGTTCGTGTTGTTCGGCGCGACGTAGGCGATCGTGCCGGCCACGTCGTCAGGGTAGAAGCGGCGGAAGTAGGTGGAGGACATGCCGCCCTTGCTGGCGCCGGTGGACAGCCACTCCTCCTGATAGATCCGCTTGAGCGCGGTCACCAGCCGGTGCGAGTCCGCGGCGCCCTGGCGGATGCCGGCCTTCGACCAGTCCGCCGGCTCCGGGCGGGAGGGGGTGAAGAACCGGTACTCGATGGACACCTGGTTGCCGTCCACCAGCCGGGTCGGCTCGGTGCGGGACGGGTTGGTGCCCAGCGTGTAGCCGTTGGTGTAGAAGACGGTCGGGCGGTCGTAGCCGCGGTGCAGCAGGCTGAAGCGCTGCTGGAAGGTGCCCAGCCAGGGCCGGAAGTGGTCGATCGGCTGGGTGTACGTGGCGACGAAGTAGCGGTGACCGGTGGTGGTCGGCTTCTCCTCGGTGATCGTCACGCCGGGGATCGCCGCCAGGCGGTCCTTGATGTCGGCGGTCGGGTCGTCGGCGGGGCTCCGGCCGTGGCGGGACCCCTTGCCCTGGTCACCCTGCGCCCCCTGGGCACCCTGCGCGCCCTGGCCGTCGGCGGCGGACGCCGGGCTCGCCAGGCCGCCGAGCGCGAGCAGCGGTATCAGCAGGGCGGAAGCCAGCAGCCTTCTCACGGTGGTGGTCATCAACTCTCCATCTGTTCAGCTGACATGATCGCCGCCCGCCGGTACGGCCGCGCGGCGCGGGTGGAGCGGATGGTGCGGGTGGAGCGCGGTGGAACTGGTGGGGCGGGGTGGAGCGGTGGCCGACTGGTGGACGGCCGGGTGGAGCGGGGTGGAGCGGTGGCCGACCGACGGACGGCCGAATGGGCCACCCGCCGTTCGCGGATGGCCCATCGGGGGAAAAGTGCTGGTCAGCGCGGTTGCCCTGGTGGCTTACGGGCGGGGCAGGGTGCAGCCGGCGAGGGTGAGGTCGAAGCGGTTGCCGGCGGCGAAGCAGGCCGGGATCCCGTAGGTCTCCTGGGCGTAGCCGATGCCCGGACGGACCGTCACCGCGCCGTTCTGGTCCACCTCACAGGGGTTGTCCAGGGTGCAGGTCTCGCCGCTCTCGTTGATCGTGTTGTTGACGGCGACCACCTGGCCGGTCGAGGCGTCGACCACCGGCGAGCCGGAGGTGCCGCCGATCACGTTGCAGGTGGAGGTGTAGCGGACCGAGTCCTTGAAGGTCCAGTCGGCTTCCTTCAGCCGGTAGGCGAAGCCGTCCACCGAGCAGGAGTAGATCTTCTTCCAGTAGCCGGAGACGACCTTGATCGAGGTGCCCTGGACCGGGTGGATGGCGGCGATCGTCAACGGGGCTATGCCGTACCGGGACTGGATCGAGGCGTAGGTGGTGTTCAGCTGGTAGATCGACACGTCGGTGTCGGTCATCGCGCCGTAGACGATCTTGTTCGCGCGCAGCGTGGCGACACCGCTGCCGCTCCCGTTGAGCAGGGTGAAGGTCCGGCTGGAGGACCGGTTGAGGACCACCTCGCCCGGACCGGGCATGCCGGTCTCCAGGCAGTGGCCGTTGGAGAGTATGAGGGCCGGGTCGTTCGCGGTCGAGCCGGGCATCCGCACCAGCGAGCCGGAGCAGTTGCTGAGGGCGACCGTCCCGGCGAAGTTGACGGCGGTGACGGGCTTGGCTGCGGACTTGTCGGCGGAGGCCGCGGCCTGGGCCGGAGCGGCTCCGCCGAGGGCGGTGGCCCCGGCGACCAGGAACGCGGCGACCGTGCCTATGAGCGGCTTGAGCGGCTTCTTCATGAGAGACCTCTCGGTGTGGGGGGATCCACTGGTGGGGGTGCACCAAAGCTGTCGCGGACATGACCCACTGTCAAGAGTCAAAGCAACACCAAGAACCGCCCAAGCCGCAATGACCGGTTATCGTCGCCACCCGGCCAACCCCCGGACGGTCAACCCGCCTGCCAGTGCTCCCGACCGAGACTGATCAGGCGCAGTTGGAGGCGCGCGGTGGCGGCGATCCGCCGCTCCCGGGCCGGGTCCGTCTCCAGCGCCTCCAGGAAGGCGGCGGCCGTGGAGACCATGTGGTCGACGTACAGCTCGGCGAGCATCCGCAGGTCCTGCTCGCTCCACCCCCGCGACTGCGGCTGCAGCGCCAGGGCGGCTCCCACCTCGGCGGCGAAGCGGCCGAGTTCGGCGTCGATCGCCTCGCGCACCCGCCGCACCCCGCCGTGCCGCTCGCGCGCCAGGAAGCGGACGTGCGGCCGGTGTTCGCGGACGTGCCGCTCGATCACGTCCACCGCGCGGTCGATCAGCTCCTCGGCGTCGCCGGCCTCGGCGAGCACCGAACGGATCATGACGTGCAGGCTGGCCAGCGACTCCTCGACCAGCGCCACCCCGAGGGCGGCGAGGTCCGGGAAGTGCCGATAGAAGGCGGCCGGGGAGAGCCCCGCCTCGCGGGTGACCTCGCGGACGCCCAGGCTCGCCAGGTTCTGATCGGCCAACAGGTGCAGCCCGGCGTCCAGCAAGGCCCGCCGACTCTGCTGCTTCTGGGCCTGTCTGGCCCCAACGGTGTGACTCACGCCATTCAGTAAACATTCGTTTGCCGAACTTGGCCAGCCGAGCGTAGAGTGGGACCGAAGTCAGTGAACACTTGTCAACCGAAATCGGCGCAGTCCCAGCCGCAGCCGAAGGAGTCAGCCGTGATCCTGCTCTCCGCTCTGGTCGCCATGGGCATCCTGATCGGCACCGCCGCCCACACCTCGCTCCCGGTCTTCCTCGCCGCTTCCGCCGGCATCACCACCTGGTTGCTCGCCTTCGGCGCCCGCGAGGGCATCGCCCGCCTCCGGCACCGCTGACCCGGCCGCTCCGCGGACCGCACCCGCGGCCACTCTTCAGAGAGGACCCGCACCACCATGAGCACCGTCACCGACCGCATCGCCACCGGCCGCCTCGCCATCGGCCGCCAGAACATTGACCGCCCGGAGCGCCAGGCCCAGCAGACTGCCCGTCAGGCGACCGGCCGTCAGGGCACCGCCGAGGCCGACGGCCTCGCTGTCGCCTCCTTCCTCCTCGGCCTGCCCGGCCTGCTGCTGTTCAACATCGTCCTCGGGCCGATCGCCATCACCCTGGCCACCCTGGCCCTGGTCCGCGGCACCAACCGGCGCGGCCGCGCCGTCCTCGGCCTGACCTTCGGCATCGCCTCGCTGGCGATCCTCGCCGTCACCACCGCCACCTCCCACGGGGTGCTCATCGACATCAGCTCCTGAACCGGCTCGACCCCAACTCCCCTTCTGCTCGCGGCCCCTGATCCCGCCTCCTGTCCTCAGCCCGCCTTCCGCTCGGCTCCCGATCCACCGTCCCGGCCCTGACCCGCCGGTGAACCACCGGTGAATCGCCGGGCTGACCTCGGCTCCTGAACCGACGGTTCGAACGACTGATCCCGTCAACCCGCCCCACTCCCCCCGCCCGCCACGTAGGGTGGGCCCCATTGGCCGGGCGACCTCAGGGGGCAGGAGTGACTACGGAGAACCGCAGCGAGGCACAGCCGGAACGGACCACCCCGACGGGTGGACGGCTGCTCGCCGTGAGCGATCTGCACATCTCCTACCAGGAGAACCGCGACCTGGTGGAGAAGCTCCAACCCTCCCACCCCGGGGACTGGCTGCTCGTCGCCGGTGACGTCGCCGAGATCACCACCAGCATCGAATGGGCCCTCGGCCTGCTCGCCGAACGCTTCGCCCGCGTGGTGTGGGTGCCCGGCAACCACGAGCTGTGGACCCACCCCGAGGACCCGGTCCAGCTGCGCGGAGTGGCCCGCTACGAGCACCTGGTGGAACGCTGCCGCCGGCTCGGCGTGGTGACCCCCGAGGACCCGTACCCGGTCTGGGAGGGCCCCGGCGGCCCCGTCCGCATCGCCCCGCTCTTCCTCCTCTACGACTACACCTTCCGCGCGCCGGGCACGACCACCAAGGAGGCCTCCCTGGCGGCCGCCTACGAGAGCGGCATCGTCTGCGCGGACGAGCGGATGCTCTACCCGGACCCGTTCCCGGACCGCGACTCCTGGTGCCGCGAGCGCGTCCGGCTGACCGAGAAGCGGCTGGCGGCCTGCGACCCGGACATCCCGCTCGTCCTGGTCAACCACTACCCGTTGGTCCGCCAGCCCACCGAGATCCTCTGGTACCCCGAGTTCGCCCAGTGGTGCGGGACCGAGCTGACCGCCGACTGGCACACCCGGTTCAACACCGCGGCGATGATCTACGGCCACCTCCACATCCCGCGCCGGACCACCTACGACGGCGTCCCGTTCACGGAGGTCTCGCTCGGCTACCCGCGCGAGTGGCGCAAGCGCGGACTGCCGGACCCGCTGCTGCGGGAGGTCTTCCCGCAGCAGGCGGGCTGAGCCTCCGGCCCACCGTCATGCGGCCGGGTCGCCGGCCCCCGGCGCCGCCGACACCGTGGACCTCCACGGCGTCGGCGACCCGGTCGTCGGCCACCCGGGCGGCGGCGCCCCGTACGACGCCCGGGGCGGTCACTTGGCGCCACCTCCTCCAGGGTCGCCCCGCGGCGGTTCGCTGAGCACGGCCCGCTTGGCGCGGTACTCCTCGGCGTCGATGTCGCCCTCGGCGTAGCGGCGGCCCAGGACGGCCAGCGGATGCTCCGCGACGGCCCCGGCTCCCGATCCGGGCCCGAACCCGGCCCTGGCGCCGTACCCGCAACCGTGCCGCCGCCAGACCGTGCGGCGCAGGACCGCGATCACCAGGACCACCACGGCGATCCAGACCAGGGGGATCAGCAGGATCCACGGGCCCGGGCCGTGCCAGTCGGCCAGCTGGGTGTACATGGTGGTTCAACTCCTCGGTGGTGGGCTTCCAGCGCCTCGGGCGGTTCCCGAGGCACCTGAAGCGTCCCGCCGAAGAGCCTCATCGCGCGTCCTACCAGCAGCGGCAGTTGGGATACTCCCGGGAGAGTACGAACCACCCGCGACGCTCCGGCCCGGGAGCAGCCCGCGCCCCGACCGCCTCCGCGCTCAGCCCAGCCAGCCCGGCCGCACCAGCCCCGACTCGTAGGCCAGCACCACCAGTTGCGCCCGGTCCCGCACCCCGAGCTTCACCATCGCCCGGCTGACGTGCGTCTTCGCCGTCAGCGGGCTGACCACCAGCCGCCGGGCGATCTCCTCGTTGGACAGCCCCATCCCGACCAGCGCCAGCACCTCGCGCTCCCGCTCGGTCAGCGTCGAGATGTCCGAGAGCCCCTGCGGCACGGTCTCGGGCCGCTTCGACCGGGCGGCGAACTCGCCGATCAGCCGCCGGGTGACCCCCGGCGAGAGCAGCGCGTCCCCCGCGACGGCGACCCGGACCGCCCGCAGCAGGTCGGCCGGCTCGGTGTCCTTGACCAGGAAGCCCGCCGCCCCGGAGCGCAGCGCCTCGAAGACGTACTCGTCCAGCTCGAAGGTGGTCAGCACGACCACCCGCACGGAGGACAGCGCCGGATCCTCGGCGATCCTCCTGGTCGCCTCCAGCCCGTCCATCCGCGGCATCCGGACGTCCATCAGCACGACGTCCGGCACGAGTTCGCGGGCGAGCCGGACCGCGGCCTCGCCGTCGTCCGCCTCGCCGACCACCGTGAGGTCGTCCTGGAGGTCCAGCAGGGCCCGGAAGCCCGCCCTGACCAGCAGTTGGTCATCCGCCAGCAGTACCCGAATCAATCGCTCTCCGCCTTCGGTGTCGGCAGCTCCGCCCGGACCCGGAAGCCGCCGTCGGGCAGCGGCCCCGCCGTGATGGTGCCACCGAACGCCGCCGCGCGTTCCCGCATCCCGACCAGCCCGCTGCCCGACCCGCCCGCGTCACCGGGCACCGCGGGCCCCGGGTCCTCCACCCGGACCACCAGCACGGCCCGGTCCGTCCAGTCCAGCACCACGACCGCCTGCCGGGCCGCCGAGTGCCGGACCACGTTGGTGAGCGCCTCCTGGACGATCCGGAAGGCGGTGAGGTCGACGGCGGCGGACAGCGCGCGCCGCTCGCCGCGCTCCTGCACCTCCGCCTCCAGGCCCACCCGGTCCGCCTGCTCGGTGAGTTCGTCCAGCCGGTCCAGCCCCGGGGCCGGCCCGCGCGGCGGCGCGCCGGGCCCGCGCAGCGTCGCGAGCACCTGGCGGACCTCGCCGAGCGCCTCCTTGCTGGTCGACTTGATGGTGACCAACGCCCCGCGCGCCTCCTCCGGCCGCCGGTCGAGCAGCGCGAGCGCGACCCCGGCCTGGATGTTGATCAGCGACAGGCTGTGCGCCAGGATGTCGTGCAACTCCCGGGCCATCTTGAGCCGTTCCTCGTTGGCCCGGCGCTCCTCCAGCTGCTGCCGGTAGGCCCGGTGGGCGGCGATCCGCTCGCGCCGGAACCGGACCAGCTCGCCGCCCGCCATCACCAGCAGCAGCCAGGCCAGCAGCCCGAGCTCCTGCGGCCAGACGCTGCCGGAGGGCGGGGCGGCGCGCTGCCAGCTCGCCGGCAGCACGAAGGCGCCCAGCAGGTGCACCAGGTAGACCCCGGCCGCGCCCGTCCAGGCCGCCCGGCGGTGCCCGGAGCCGATCGCCGCGCAGCAGGCGATCAGCCAGCTCACGAAGACCGGCCCGTACGGGTACCCGGCGGCCAGGTACCCGGCGGTGACCACCGAGGTGCCGGCCGCCACCGCGACCGGCCGGCGGCCGCGCAGCACCAGCAGGGCCGGCCCGAGCAGCAGCAGGAGGTAGCCGAGGGCGTCCAGCGGGACCCGCCCGTGCTGGCCGTGCGCGGCGACGGTCGAGCCGACCACCTGGATCGCCGCGACCGCCACCGCCGGCCCCAGCGCGTGGCCCGCCGCGGCCGCGCGCGCCCACGGCGGGCGCGGCGGCTCGGGCGACTCCCCCGGCGGCTGCTCCGCCACGGGCGGCTCGGTCGGCGGGGAGGTGGGCGGCATCATGCCCACAAGCTAGACCCGCGCCGCGCCCCCACGCGTCCTCCAGCAGTGGCGTTCGGGCGTACTCCCCCTGGAGTACGCCCGAACCAAGCCCGCCGCGACCGGATCAGCCCTCGGCGGCAGCGGCCTTCGCCTCCGCCTCCTCGAAGGTGGCCGAGGCCTCCGGCCGCGCCAGCGTGACCACCAGCTCCCCGTCGCTGACCTCCGCGATCAGGGTGTCCCCCTCCCGCACCGAACCGTCCAGCAGCAGGTTGGAGATCCGGTTGTCCAGCTCCGACTGGATCGTCCGGCGCAGCGGCCGGGCCCCGAACTCCGGCTGGTAGCCCCGGTTGACCAGGTACTCCTTGGCCGCCTCGGTGACCTCCAGCCGGACGTCCTGGGCCCGCAGCCGCCGCCGGCTGCGCTCCAGCAGCAGGTCCACCACCGACAGCAGGTCCTTCCGGGTGAGCGCGTGGAAGACGATCACCTCGTCGATCCGGTTGAGGAACTCCGGCCGGAAGTGCTGCCGCAGATCCCGCATCAGGTCGTCCCTGATCTCGTCCACGTTGCCCGCGTGGTCGAGGATCCGCTGCGAGCCGATGTTGCTGGTCATGATCACCACGGTGTTGCGGAAGTCGACCGTACGCCCCTGGGAGTCGGTCAGCCGCCCGTCATCCAGCACCTGGAGCAGCAGGTTGAAGACGTCCGGGTGGGCCTTCTCCACCTCGTCGAAGAGCAGCACGCTGTACGGCTTGCGGCGCACCGCCTCGGTCAGCTGCCCGGCCTCCTCGTAGCCGACGTACCCGGGCGGGGAGCCGACCAGCCGGGAGACGGTGTGCTTCTCCTGGAACTCGCTCATGTCGAAGCGGATCATCCGGTCCGGGTCGCCGAACAGCAGTGCCGCCAGCGCCTTCGCCAGCTCGGTCTTGCCGACGCCGGTCGGCCCGAGGAAGAGGAAGGAGCCGGTCGGGCGCTCCGGGTCGCCCATCCCGGCCCGGCCGCGGCGCACCGCCTGGGAGACGGCGGTGACCGCCTCGTCCTGGCCGATCACCTTCTGGTGCAGGTGGTCCTCCAGCTTGAGCAGCCGCTCCTTCTCCGTCGCGTTCAGCTCCGCGACCGGGATGCCGGTCCGGGAGGAGAGCACCTGCGCGATGTCGTCGGCCGTCACGTCGACGACCTCCTCGCGGGACTCGGCGACCGCCGCCAGCTCGTCCTCGGTCTGCCGCAGCTCGGTCTTCAGGTTGGCGGCCCGGACGAACTCCTCGTCCGCGACGGCCTCGTCCAGCTCCCGCTTCAGCTTGGTGATCCGGTCCCGTACCCCGGTCGCCTCGGTGGAGCCGCTCAGGCTGCGCAGCCGGACCCGCGCACCGGCCTGGTCCAGCAGGTCGATCGCCTTGTCGGGCAGGAAGCGGTCGCTGACGTACCGGTCGGAGAGCGTCGCCGCGGCGTCCAGCGCCTCGTCGGTGAACCGCACCTGGTGGTGCGCCTCGTACGCGTCGCGCAGCCCCTGGAGGATCTCGATCGTCTCCTCGACGCTCGGCTCGGGCACCAGCACCGGCTGGAAGCGGCGCTCCAGCGCGGCGTCCTTCTCCACGTGCTTGCGGTACTCGTCCAGGGTGGTCGCGCCGACCACGCTCAACTCACCGCGCGCGAGCGCCGGTTTGAGGATGTTGCCGGCGTCCATCGAACCCTCGCCGCCACCGCCCGCGCCGACCACGGTGTGCAGCTCGTCCAGGAACAGGATCACGCTCTTCTCGGCCGCGGTGACCTCGTCGATCACGTTCTTCAGCCGCTCCTCGAACTCGCCCCGGTACTTGGAGCCGGCCACCAGCGCGGTCAGGTCGAGGGTGACCACCCGCTTCTCCCTGAGGCTCTGCGGCACGTCCCCGGAGACGATCCGCTGGGCCAGGCCCTCGACGATCGCGGTCTTGCCGACGCCCGGCTCACCGATCAGCACCGGGTTGTTCTTGGTCCGCCGGGAGAGGATCTCGACGGTCTGCTCGATCTCCTCGGCCCGGCCCACCACCGGGTCCAGCCGGCCCGAGCGCGCCTCCTCGGTGAGGTCGCGCCCGTACTCGTCCAGCGTCGGCGTCTCGCTCGGGTGGGCGCCCGTACTGCTGCGCTCGCCGCCGGTGCCGCGGCCCTCCAGCACCGACTTCAGCGCCTCCTGCGAGGGCGCCGCGTTGCGCAGCGCCACCCCGGCGCCCGAGCGCTCCTGGTCGAGCAGCGCGCCGAGGATGTGCTCCGGGCCGATGTACGAGGCCCCGGCCTCCTGCGAGCGGGCGTGCGCGGCGAGCAGCGCGCGCTTGGCCGAGGGGGTGAGCGCCGGCCGGCCGTCCACCGTCTCGGGGTTGCCGGACGGCAGGGCGTGCTCCAGGTCGCCGGAGAGCCGGTCCGGGTCGATCCCGGCCCGTTCCAGCATCCGGCGCGAGGGGTCCACCCGGGTGGCCGCCCAGGCCAGGTGCGCGGTGTCGAGGTCGCTGGAGCCGTCCTCGGCCGCCCGCTGCGCGGCCAGCGCGAGCAGCTCCTGCGAGGACTCGCTGAGCAGCCGCCCGATCGGCACCCGCTGCACGGCGGGCGGGGAGGCCAGCGGGCTCATCCCGAAGAACCGGCTGAGCAGGTCGGAGAACGGATCGTTCGATCCGAACGGGGGCATGGTCACGGCAAGTCACCTCTCCCAAGCGGTTTGCAGCCACACAAACACAGGCCGGACCGGCCCGCCCGTCGAGCCGACCGGGGCCGTCACCCGGCGTGCCCGGGCCCCGCCGCCACGGTCCGCCCGTACGGCCGGGGGCGCGATCACCCGGTGACCTGGTCCAGCAGCACGCCACCGCTGTACGTCACCGCCATCGCCAGCAACCCGCCCACGACGTTGCGCAGGACCGCCCGGGCCGGACCGGCACCCCCCAGCCGGGCGCTCGCCCAGCCCGACAGGGTCAGCGCGGCCACCACCGCCACCACCGTCACCACCAGCCGCCACGACTCCGGCGGCAGCAGCACCGCCAGCAGCGGCACCAGCGCGCCCAGCGTGAACGCCGCCGCGCTGGCCAGTGCCGCCTCCCAGGGGTTGGTCAACACGTCGGGGTCGATGCCGAGTTCGGTCTGCGCGTGGGCGGCCAGCGCGTCCCGCTCGGTCAGCGCCGTCGCCACCTCCCGGGCCAGGCCGTCCGCCAGCCCGCTGCCCCGGTAGTAGTCGGTCAGCTCGTCGAGCTCCCCCTCCGGGTCCTCCGCGAGCTCCCGCCGCTCCCGCGCCAACGCGGCCCGCTCGGTGTCCCGTTGGGTGCTGACCGAGACGTACTCGCCGGCCGCCATCGACATCGCCCCGGCCAGCAGCCCGGCCACCCCGGCCGCGAGCAGCGCCGTCCGGGAGCCCGCCGCACCCGCCACGCCGGTCAGGATGCCCGCCGTCGACACCACGCCGTCGTTGGCCCCCAGCACGGCCGCGCGCAGCCAGTTCAGGCGCGAGGACAGCTCCGCCCGCGACCCCCCGGCCTGCGCCCCGACCTGCTCCCCGACCTGCTCAGCCATCCGCCCACCGCTCCCAGGGGTCCGACCGGTCCCCCCGATCCTCGCCCGGCGCCCCCGGCCCCGCCACCCGCCGCCGAGCACGGCCCGCCGACCCGAGCCCCCTCAGCCCGAGCACCGCCCGCCGACCCGAGCCCCCTCAGCCCAGCACCCCCTCAGCCCAGCACCCCGTCAGCCCAACACCCCCCGCCCGTCCAGCACCGCCGCCAGCGCCCGCCGCAGGTCCTCCGGCCCCCGGTAGCGCACCCCGGTCATACCCAGCGCCACCGCCGCGTCCACGTTCTCCTGGCGGTCGTCGACGAACAGGCACCGCTCGGGCGCCGCCCCGGCCCGCTCGGCGGCGATCTCGTAGATCCGCCGGTCCGGCTTGGCACTGCCCACCCGGGAGCTGTTCACCACCTCGTCCGCCAGGTCCGTCAGCCCCAGCAGCGCCAGGTCCTCGTCCAGCCACGCCGTCGCGTTGGTCACCAGCACCACCCGGCAGTGCTCCCGGGCCCGCCGCAGCAGCCCCACCACCGCCTCGTCCGCCCGGAACGGCGAGTCCGCGAACGCCTGCGCCAGGGCGCGCGCCTGCGCGTCCGTCACCCGGCCGGCCAGCCCCCGCGCGATCGAGTCCACCCACTGCGCCTTCCCGATCCGCCCGAGCAGCAGCGGGAGGTCGTTCTCCGGCGCGAACCCGACCTCCGCCGTGCTCCCCTCCGCCAGTCCCGCCGCCCGCTCCAGCGCGGCCACCCGGCTCCCGTCGAAGAACCGGATCACGCCGTCCACATCGCACAGCACCGCGTCGAACGCCACCTCAGCCACCTCAGCCATCCCACCTCCCTATCACCCGGGATCGCCGGCCCCCGTAGCGGGTGCGGCACGAGGACCGGGCGGCGGTCCTGGTCCGTTACCGGCCAGAAGGGGCGGAATCGGCCCGTCGGGCGGACCCGGGGGCCAAAACGGCACATTCCCGGCTGGCGTTCGAATAACAACCTCAGCGTTCGATTGCAATGTTCGAAATGTGACAAGCCGCCCTACCACCCTGGCCAGCAGCGATGCCGGATGTCACGCACCGGAGTCGTTCAGCGACGGGCCGCAATCGAACGCCGATAAAAAACGAAGATTCACCCGTTGGAGTGACCCAGCTGGACATGCACCGTTCCGGAAAGGGAAAGTCTCGATGTCCTCAACAAGGGCCATTGGGGGGCTCCTATGGTGGAATCTCGCTCGAATCAGAAGACGATCGAGCAAAAAAGCGGAGTCGGATCGCTGCTCGGCGCTCAGAAGCCGAGTCGCTCCGCAACTCCCGGGGTCGGAAAACCGTGCGACGGCGGAATGCCGGCGGACACGTTCGACCCCGAGCTGTTCCGGGAGAATTCCGAGACGGTACTGAACCGGCTCGAAAGCCATCTGGCCGATTCCTCGATCAGAGGGCTCGAACTCATCGACCCCGAAACGCTGACGCTGGCCGCCAGGGCCCTGATGACCTCCGAGCGCGAGAAGATCGCGGCCTTCGACGAGAAGCGGCTGGACGCGATCACCGACCTGTACATCAGGACGGGGATCCAGGTCCACTCGCCGGGGTACATGGGCCGGCAGTTCTCGGGCGTGGTGCCGCTGGGCGGGGTCGTCGACTTCGTCAGCTCGGTGGTCAACCAGCCGTCCTCGTTCTACGAGGCGGGCCAGCTGCCCAGCGTGGCGGAGCGCATCATGGCCGAGGAGCTGAACCGTTTCATCGGGTGGGAACCGGACTCCTTCGCCATGGTGACCACCTCGGGCGGGTCGCTGGCCAATCTGACCGCGCTGCTGGCGGCCAGGAACAAGATGTTCCCCGGCTTCTGGTCGGACGGCAGTCCGTCGGGGGACGGCCTGCCCCGCCCGGCCATCGCGGTCGGCGCGGACGTGCACTACAGCGTCTCGCGGGCGGCCGGGATCCTGGGGATCGGCGAGTCGCAGATCGTCCGCCTGCCGATCAACGCGGAGCAGCAGATCTGCCTGGAGCAGGTGCGGCCCGCCCTGGCGGCGGCCGAGCAGCGGGGGCTGAAGGTGTTCGCCCTGGTCGCCTCGGCCGGCACCACCTCGGTCGGCGCCTTCGACCCGCTCGACGGACTCGCCGACATCGCCCGGGAAGCCGGCATCTGGCTGCACGTGGACGGCGCCCACGGCGCCAGCCTGCTGGTCTCCGACCGGCTCCGGCACAAACTGCGGGGCATCGAGAAGGTCGACTCGGTGGCCTGGGACGCGCACAAGATGATGTTCGTCCCGGCGCCCTGCACGCTGCTGTTCTACCGGAACAAGGAGGACAGCCTCGGGGCCTTCCAGCAGCGCGCCAGCTACGTCTTCGACGAGGAGCCGGACCGCTACACCGAGCTCGACAGCGGAGCCCGGAACTTCGAGTGCACCAAGCGGCCCATGATCATGCCGCTGTGGGCCCTCTGGTCCGTCTACGGCCCGGCCCTGTTCGCCGAGAAGATCGAGTACCTCTGCGACCTGACCGGGGAAATCCACCGGATTCTCCTGGACGAACCGGATTTCGAGACGCTGCACCGCCCGGAGGCCAACATCCTGTGCTTCCGCTACCGACCGGCAGAACTTCCGGACGACGGCGTGCACCGCCTCCAGGTGGCGATCAGGAACCGGATCAAAATCCGGGGGAATTTCTTCATCTCCAAGGTGAACATCGACGGGGTAGCCGCCCTGCGCGTGGTGATGATGAACCACCAGATCACCGCCGAACACTTCCGGATGCTGCTCGGCGAGATCAGGCGGGTCGGTACCGACCTCCTGGCCGACGCCCGCTGAGGGCCGCCAAAGAACCGTGCCCGAACAATCCCTGCCGAACGAACGACGGCACATGAACACGTGAACAACAGAAGGACGGGGAATTGACGATGAGTGCAGTGAGTGTCGCGCCCGACCGGCCGGCGGCACCCGGCGGCATCGACGAACTGGCGAGCTGGCTGATCCCCGAGTGGGAGCTGAATCCGGAGTCGGTCGACGCGGTGGAGAAGCTCCCCTCGTTCGCGAGCAAGCTCCGCGAGTGCGAGCGGGTCTGCCAGGCGCCGTACAGCGAGGTGTCGCACGAGCTCCAGGACGCCCTGGTGCTGCGCCGCCTGCAGCAGATGGTCAACACGGTGCGGCTCAACCCGCTCTGGCGCAGCCGCCTGTCGGGCGCCGGCGTCGACGCCGCCCCGCAGACGTACGAGGACTGGCAGCGGATCCCGCTGTCGGACAAGGAGACCCAGCGCGAGTTCTTCATGGGTTCGCGCCCGGGCATGGTGGTGCCGCTGGCGCGCGGCGGCTTCGAGATCGTGGCCAGCGGCGGCACCAGCGGCGGGAAGCCCCTGGAGTCGGTGTACTCGCTGCGGGAGCTGCGGGACACCTACGAGGTGGCCGGCCGCTTCATGGGCACCTACCAGCTCGCCAGGTACCTGCCCGGCACCGACCCCAAGTGGCTGTACACCACGCTGGCCGACTACCAGATGTGGAGCAGCGGCACCATGGTGGGCGGGGTGCTGGCCCAGGTGCCGGGGGTCAACTACATCGGCGCGGGGCCGGTCACCGCCCCGGTGCTGGAGCACATGTTCTCCTACCCCGGCCCGAAGGCGCTGATGGGGATCACCGCCGGCATCGCGATCCTCAGCGAGCTGGGCGCGGGCATGAGCCAGGAGGCCAAGGAGAGCTTCCGGGTGGCGCTGTACGGGAGCGGGGTGCTGCCGCAGCGCAAGCGGGCGGAGCTCAAGGCGATGTACCCGAACCTGTCGATCCTCAGCTACTTCGCCGCCACCCAGGCCGAGACCATCGGGCTGCAGCTGACGGAGGAGTCCCCCTGCCTGGCGGCCGTGCCCGGGCTGCACCTGGTGGAGATCGTCGACGAGAAGGGCCGCTGGGTCGCCGAGGGCGAGGAGGGCGAGCTGGTCGTCACCCGGCTGCACGGGCACGAGGCCCCGCTGCTGCGGCTGAAGCTGGGCGACCGGATGATCCGCCGCCCCCGGCTGGACGGGCCCGGGCTGAAGACCGGCCAGTTCGAGTTCGCCGGCCGCACCGGGGACATCCTGCACCTGAACGACAGCCAGTACTCGGCCCCGCGCGCGTACGAGGCACTGCGGGACGACCTGCTCAAGGCCACCGCGATGGACCTGGACGTGGTGGCCCACGAGATCCAGTTCGTGAACCACCGCGAGGGCAAGACGATCACGCTGCTGGCCTCGGTCGACGACGTCGCCGGTCTGACGTACCGGATGGACGCCGCGCTCGGCCCGTACGGGGTCCAGCACGTCTTCGTCAACGCGCTGCCCCGCTCGCTCTCGCTGTTCAACCAGGGCGAGGCGAACCCCGCCTCGATCGAGAAGACCGGTTACCGGTTCCTGGTCAAGTTCGTGCCCCGGGCGTCCACGGAGATCGAGCGGACGTCGGTCGGCAAGGTGCCGCTGGTGCGCGACCGGGGCTGACCGGGACTGACCAAGCCGGCGGGGCGGTACGACCGCCGCTCCGGAACGTTGGTTCGAGGAATGGAGTGAGGATGAAACCGCAAGTGAACATCGCCGTCGTGGTGGACGTGATCGGCGCGCTCTCGGACAAGTCGCTGCTCAACGGCAACCTCTGCCTGATCGACGACGGGTCGTTCGACAGCAAGAACCAGGGGACGCCCGACCTGGTCACCGTGGTGGTCCCCGGCCAGGTGGTCCAGTGGTCCGCCCTGGCGGTGGACCTGCAGACGCCCGTCGAGATCCGGAGCATCAGCTTCGTGCCGGCGGACGGGGCCGCGGGCGCGGACGCGTACGGCGTCGACCCCGCCGCTCCGGCCGGCTCCGCGGTCGAGGGCGTGGACGCCGGTGCGGCGGACGGCGCGGACGGCGCTGCGCCCGCCGACCACCGGGTGTCGGCCGGCCAGCTGGACCTCAACGTCTGGTCCGGCGTGGTCCCGCCGTACCTGGTGCCCGGGGTGCCGTACCGGTACCGGCTGGAGCTCCAGATGTACGAGGGCGAGCACAGCGTGCTGCACATCGACTCGCCCGCACTGATGTGCCTGTAGGCGGAACACCGACAAGGAGGGTGGGCGCATGGCCCAACAACTGGCGATCATCGTGCTCGTGGACGTCGGCAACGCGCTGGAGTCCCGGACGCTGACCGGCAACACCTATCTGTTCGACAACATGAAGCTCCACGGCTCCCTGAACCAGGGCACCGGCGAGCTGGTCACCGCGATCAACGGCAGCTACTGGAGCGACGGCTCGCAGGCCGGCGAGCAGGTGCTCAACTGGCTCCCGTACAGCCTCGGTTCGATCCCCCCGACGGTGCCCCGCGGCTACCACACCACCCGGGCGCGGGCGGCCGAGAAGGAGGCGCTGGCGGAGCTCGCGAACCTGAGCGAGAAGGCCGGGGTCGCGAACGGCGACACCGAGGCCGCGCTCACCCGGATCCGGCAGACCGTCGGCACCAGGGTCAACGGCGCCTCGCGCACCGCGGCCCTCTCCGGGCAGCGGGTCCTGGACGTCACCGGCCGGGTGGTCTCCGACCACGGCCAGGACACCCACAGCTACCCGGCGCCGGTGATCACCGACATCTTCGGCGAGGCGGTGGACGAGAAGATCATCTACCCGGCCGAGTACGGCTCCCCGGACCTGGTCACCGACGGCTGGTACTGGTCGGCGACGATCGACACCTCCCGGCCCGGCACGTACAGCTACAAGATGCGGATCCAGCTCCACGAGCTGATCCAGCGGGCGGGCGAGTGGACCTGGGAGCCGGTCAACCTCACCTGCGAGTCGAAGCTCCGGATCACCGCGGAGCCCAAGCGGAACGGCTTCACCGGGGCGGGCGTGGGCTACCTGCCGATCGCCCCGGCCGCCTTCGGCTGAACCGCTGTCCCAGGAAGTCCCCGTAAGGACGAGGAGGAGTAGATGACCACCAAGCCACGGCTGAAGACCACGCCGAAGCGCCCGATCTCGATCACCGCGGTGGTGGACTGCGTGGGCATGCTGGCGTCCCAGAGCACCCACGGCCACCTGTACCTGTACGACACCAACAAGGCCGGCGGGTCCGCCGACTTCGGCACCGAGGAGCTGCGGACCAAGGTCAAGGCCGGCGACCAGCTGCTCTGGAACGTGCTGGCGCTCGAGTGCGAGGCCTACGTGGCCATCGACGGGATCGAGATCGACCACGAGGTGTGCGAGCCGGTCCGGAAGGTGTACCCGGGCACCGACGTCGCCTACTGGACCGGGACGGTGAAGAAGGACGCCGCGTCCCCCGTGCCGTACCGGATCCGGTTCCGGCTGGGCACCCAGGCCGAGCCGATCACCACCACCGTGTCGCCCGTCCTGGTCGGCCGGGCCACCTGACCGCTCCGCGCAACGGACGGCTCCGGGCGGGTGGACCGCCCGGAGCGGCGCGCTCGAAGGAGGAACCTTGACAACCACGGCAAGCAGCGCCACCGAGGGGAAGCAGAACCCCGGGCAGCTGAACTCGGTCCAGCTCAACGTCGTCACGCTCGTGAACATGGAGCGGGCCACGGCCAACCGCTCGCTGGGCGACGCGATGTACATGATGGACAACAGCGTCGGCGGGTCCGGCCAGGGCACCCGGCAGCTGGAGACGGTCTGCAAGCAGGGCCAGGTGATCAACTGGATCATCCGCCCGCTCGACATGGAGCGGCGGCTGGACGGCACCTGGCCGCCCATGCCCAAGATCAACAACATCGTGGTCCTCGACACCGAACTGGGTGACGAGGAGGACGTGGCCGAGCGGAAGCTCTTCACCGAGCTCAAGATCTACGGCATGCCCGACCGCATGCGCTCCCCGCTGACCCCGGTCTACTACTACTGGGCCGGCACCGTGCTCAGCACCGCCAAGCCCGGCCTGTACCGCTACCGGCTGGTCGTCGAGCTGGAGCAGGAGGGCACCAAGGAGAAGCTCTACCTCAACACGGTCGACCACCCCGCCCTGCGGGTCCTCGAGGTCTGACCCGGCCCCGGCGCCGACACCACGAGAGCCCGGTGCCCCCGACCATCCCGGTCGGGGGCACCGGGCTCCCTGCTGTGGGCGCGGACGGTTTCGAACCGCCGACATCTGCTTTGTAAGAGCAGCGCTCTACCACTGAGCTACGCGCCCCCTGCCGTGGCCCGACCGGGCGCACGACGAGAGCCTAGGGTACCTGGTCCCGGGAGGTGGTGGGGGACGGGCGCCCGGTGAGGGGCGGGGCCGTGCGGCGGGCGGGGTGGGAGGGGGTGCCGGGCCGGCGGGGGGATCGGGGAGAATGGGGGCCGGATCAGCGGGTCGGAGCAGGGAGCGCGCAGTGACGGTGGCCGGCGGGAGCGGGCGGGGGCGGCGTCGGGCGGGGGCGGCACTGGCCGACGCGTTGGTGGTGCCGGTGGCGCTGGCGGGTGCGCTGGCCGCGGTCGGGCTGGCCTCCGCCGGAACCGGCGGCTGGTGGGGCCGGCGGGGCGGCGGCGAGGGCGGACGGGCGCAGGCCCGGGAGGCCCGGGCGGCGGCCCAGGAGGCGTTCTACGAGCTGGAGGAGACCCAGCGCGAGGTGCAGCTCGCGGTGGAGACCGTCCGCGCGGCCGAGGAGGGCCCGGCGGCGCAGCGTGCGCTGGCCGACCTGGCGGCGATCTCCGGCCGGGTCGAGCAGGTCACCGTGAACTACCTCGCCGCGCTCGACGCCCACAACCTGGACAGCGAGACCCTGGACGCCGGCACGGCCGCGCAGGCCAGGCGCCGGCTGGAGGACGTGAAGAGCCAGCTCGGCTCGGCCCGCGCGGAGCTGAACGACTTCCTGCGCCGCCTGCAGCCGACCGTCGAGCACGCCGAGCAGCAGCTGATGCGGGTCACCCCGGCGGTCGAGCAGGCCAAGCGCGCGCTGCTCGCGGCCACCACCGCGCTGGACGGGGCGCGCGGCGCCGGCCTGCGGGCGGACGACCTGGCGGCCCGGCTCGCCGAACTGGCGCCCGAGCTCGGCCGGCTGAACGAGGGCCCGGCCCGGCACGGGGTCGCGGACACCCTGCGGCGCGCGGAGGACGTGAAGCAGCGCGCCGAGGCGATCGCCGCCGACGCCGGACAACTGCCGGAGCGGGCGCGGGAGATCGACCGGCGGGTGGCGAGCCTGCGGACCCGCATCCAGGCGCTGGAGACCAAGGCCGAGACGGTCGAGCCCGCCCTGAGCGAGCTGCGCCGCCGGTTCAGCACCGCCTGCTGGCAGGACCTCCAGCGGGTGCCGGACCAGGTCGCGGAGGCCGGGCGGGCCGCCGAGCGCAAGCTCGCCGAGGCCGCCCGGGCCCGGGACGAGCAGCGCTGGGCCGACGCCACCGCCGCGATCGGGACGGTCCGCGCGCTGCTGGAGACCGCCGACGGCTCGGTGCTCGCGGCGAACGACCGGCTGCGGCAGCTGAACGAGGTGCAGCACGACCCCAACCGGGAGATCGAGCGCGCCCGCTTCGCCATCCGGGACGCGCAGCGGCTGGCGATGACCGGGCGCAGCGCGCCGGACCCGCGGCACGCCGCCCCGCTGGACGAGGCGGTGGCCCGGCTGGACCGCGCCGTGGCCACCCTGGAGGCGGCCGGCCGGCACCCCGACTACTGGCACTTCCTGACCGAGCTCGCGGCGGTGCGGGACACGGCGGCACGGGTGATCGAGCTGATCCGCGGGGACCTCGGCGGCCACCGGTAGCACCAAAGAGCACGGGACGCGCTGGTAGCACCGAAGCACCCGAAGCGGGCTGCCGGCGGGGACCCCGCTCGGTACCCTGCCGGTATGCCTCGCTACGACTTCCGCTGCCGCTCCTGCGGCGCCACCTTCGAGCTCCGCCGCCCGATGGCCCAGGCCAACGACCCCGCCGTCTGCCCGCAGGGCCACCAGGACACCGTGAAGCTGCTGTCCACCGTCGCCGTCACGGGCGGCGCGGCCGCCGCCCCGCAGGCCCCCGCCGGGGGCGGGGGCGGTTGCTGCGGCGGCGGCTGCTGCGGCTGACCCACCCGCAGCCGAACCCGGACCCGAACCCGGCCCCGGGGGTCAGCCTCCGACCGGCAGGGCCGACGCCCCCGCCAGGAACCGCCGGACGATCTCCTCCCCCGCCGTCACCCCCACCTCCGTCAGGGCGGTGACGCCGGGGGCCGTCCAGCCGCTGTCCGCGAGTTCGCCGTGCCCCGGGCGCCAGCCCGCGTCCGCCGCGAGCAGCAGGTCGGCGTCGAGCAGCGAGTCCCCGGCCGCCAGCACGGTGTCCGCGCCGCGGCGCCGGACGACCTCGGCCAGCGCGGCGCTCTTGGTGAGCGGCGCGGGCACCGCGTACACCTTGCGGCCCTGCAGGGAGACCGTCCAGCCGCGCTCGGCGCACCAGCCGGTCAGCTCCGCCAGCCAGCCCTCCGGCAGCGCGGCGCGCTCGACCACCAGGTAGGCGAACAGCTCGTCGGCGACCCGCCGCTTGTGCGTCCACTCCGGGTCGGCGCACAGGGCGAGCCGCCGGACGACCTCCTCCAGCGGGGCCGAGCCGGCGGCTATCCGCGCGGTGATCTCGGCCCGCCAGTCACCGTCCGGCACGCCGTCCACCAGCAGTTGCCCGCCGTTGGCGCAGATCGCGTACGCGGGGACCCAGTCCGGCGTCGGGCCGGGCAGGTTGACCCGCCCGTACTGCTCCGGCGTGCGGGTGGTGGCCGGGACGAAGCAGGCCTCCCGGGCGAGTTCGGCGAGCAGCCCGGCGGCCCGCTCGGTCATGAAGGACAGCGGCCGCCCCTGGTACACCTCGACGCAGAGCAGCCTCGGCGCCAGCCGGTCGGGCCCGGCCAGGGCCATGGCCCGCTCGGAGTAGATCAGCGTCCGGTCGAGGTCGCTGGCCACCAGGACACCCATCAGGATTCCCTCCTCGTCGTCTCGGTCACGGTGCCCCCGTCGGCCACCGCGCGCCCGTCTCCCCCGGTCGCCCCGCGGCTGTAGCGGGGGTGGATCAGGCCGACGCAGGTGTACGGCAGGCCGTCCACCTCCTCGACCTCGACGCCGCGCTGGGCGGCGAGCAGCCGGACGTGGTCGAGGTCCGCCCCGGCGCCGCGCCGGGCGAGGATCCGCCAGGGGACGCGGCGCAGCAGCACCCGGGTGGTCTCGCCGACCCCGGGCTTGACCAGGTTGACGTTGTCGATGCCGTACTCGGCGCTGATCCGCTCGACGGCGGCCCAGCCGGCCCGGTCGGGCTCCCGGTGCGGGTCGGCGGCGAGCCGGTCGGCGCCCTCGACCGCCGCGGCGCGGACCTCGCCGAAGCGGGCGGCCACCGCGTCCAGGAAGAGCGCCGAGACGTCGTTCCCGGCCAGCTCGGCGTAGTGCTTGGCCCCGTGGAAGTCGTCCGGCCCGATCAGCCCGGCGCGCAGCACGGTGCGCGAAACCAGCCCGGAGACCGTGGAGTTGAGGCAGGCGGACGGGATCAGGAAGTCGTCCCTGGTGCCGTACGTCCGCACGCAGCGGCCCGGGTCGGCGAGCACCGCGAGGTCCGGGTCGAAGCCGGTGCCGGCCAGCGCGTCGGCCAGTTCGCGGGTGATCGCGCCCTTGCCCGTCCAGCCGTCCACGAACACCACGTCCTGCGCCCGGTGGTGGGCCGCCAGGTAGCGCAGTGCGACCGGGTCGATGCCGCGGCCGCGCACGATCGAGACCGCGTAGTGCGGCACCGACAGGCCGTGGGCGAAGGCCAGCCAGCGGCGGACCAGGATGCCGACGGGCGTGCCGGCCCGGGCCAGCGAGGCCAGCACCAGCCCGGGGCCGCGCTCGCGCAGCAGCGTCTCGGCGACGGTGCCGACGGCGAGCGCGATCCGGCCGGCGGAGCCGCGCAGCGCCTGGTGGAACAGCTCCTGGTACTCGGGGCTGGGCTGGTACTCGACCGGCAGCGACTCGGCGTAGTGGGCGCCGCCGTTCTGGACGGCCTCCTCGCGCTCCTCGGTGGGGGCTTCGAGCGCGACCCCGGAGAGGTCCTTGAGCAGCCAGGCCACCTCCTCGGCGGGGTACGAGGAGAACGCCGGCCCGTACAGGGGCGCGGGCAACTCCGAAGAACCGGGCAGCTTCGAAGACCCGGGCGCCGACAGGGGCGCGGGCGGCGACGAGGGCGCGGCAAGCGGAGCGGGCACGACGGGCACCGGCCGGTGCGAGGGCAGCACGGCGAGCAGCACCCGGTCGGTCACCCGCCGCAGCTGGCCGAGCAGCGCGTGCTCACCCTCGTGCAGCGCCGGGGTGTCGGCCACGTCGTCCACCACCAGCACCACGGCGTCGAAGCGCCGCGCCGGGTCGCTGCCGGGGGCGACGTTGTACGCGTAGCGCTCGGGCGAGCCGCCGTCCCGCGGGTCGTCGTGGGCGGGGAAGGCGAGCCGGGTACGGATGGCGTAGCCGGGGTCGTCCACCGCCAGGACGGGCGAGCGGGTGGTGGTGGAGAACCGGACGCGGTCGCCGCCGAGCCGCTCGGCGAGGGCGTCGGCCAGGCGCAGCGGCGCGTACATCAGCTCCTCGAAGCCGAGCACCAGCACCCGCCGCGCGCCGGCGGGCAGGGCCTCGGCGAGCTGCCCGGCCAGCCGGGGCAGTGCGGCGTCCAGCCGGGCGCGGTCGCGGGCGGTGAAGCCGTGCCGACCGCCGTCCGGGAGCCCGGCGGGCCAGTCCAGTTCGACCCGGTCCAGCGGCGCGGGGCCGGCCGACGGCGGCTCCCCGGCCGGGGGCGCCGTGGTCGGCGCCGCCTCGGCGATCAGCCGCTCGGCCCGCGCCACGACGTCCTCCGGCAGCTCGACGCCGCCGCTCGCGGTGGCCACCAGGTCCAGCCGGACGCCGAGTTCGGCGGCGGCCTCATCGAGCCGGCGCCGGTCGGCCGCGGAGCGCAGGTCCACCAGGGCGACCACCACGTAGTGCCCGCGCGGGTGGCGGGCGTGCAGGTCGCGGATGGTGTTGAGCACCGTCCGTCCGGTCGAGAACTCGTCGTCCACCAGCACCAGCGGCCCGTCGCCGGCGAGGAGTCCGGGGTCGGCGGGGAGCAGCAGGTGCGAGGTGGCGTGCGAGTGCTCCTCCTCGAAGCCGCCGACCGGGTCCAGGCCGGGCACCGGCCGGCGGGTGGAGTGCAGGTAGGGGGCGTCCAGGCCGTCGGCGACGCTGTGGCCGAGGCCGGTGGCCGTCTCCGCGTAGCCGAGTACGACGGCCCGCCCGGCCGCCTCCGCGCCGAGCAGGTCGCGGACCCGGCGGCCGAGTTCGAGCCCGGCGCCGTGGACCACCGAGGGCCGCTGCGGCACGTGCTTGCCGAGCACGGTGGAGACCAGCAGGTGGGCGCGCTTGGGGTTCCCCGAGCGCAGCGCCAGGCCGACGAGTTCGGGGAGGCGCTCGGAGCCGGTCAGGGCGATCCCGGCCCGGTCGGCGACCCAACGGCCGGTCCACGTCTGCGGTGTTGCTGTCACTGCTGGTCCTGCCTTCGGTGGTGCGATGGTGCGTTCGTCGGTGCGTTCGTGGCCGGCGTTCACGGGTGCGTTCGTCATGTCCGTCGGTGTGTCCGTCGTGTCCGTCCGGGCGCCGTCAGCCGCACAGGCAGGCCGACAGCAGTTCGGCGAAGCTCACGTCCTCCCGGGCCACCCCGAACACCTCCGCCCGCAGCAGCACCCGCTCCGCCCAGGCCCGGTGCGGCCGGGCCTCGTTCATCTTGTTGGTGTACGCCGAGCGCAGTACCCCGCCGCCGTCCTGCTCCTGCCGGAGGATGTCGCGGGCGTCGCAGTACTCCTCGTGCGTGACCACGGAGAGGGCGTGCACGGCCGGTACGTGGCTGGGGTGGATGCAGGTCTTGCCGAGCAGGCCGTTGGCCCGGTCGAGTTCGACCTCCCGGATCAGCCCGTCCAGGTCGTGTTCGATGATCCGCCGGCGGACCTCCTCGCCGGAGGCCCGGAGCACCCCGGCCGCGGCCGGGACGGAGGCCCCGGCGAACGGGGTCCGGCGCAGCTGCGGCTTGAACATCCGTTCCTGCACCGGGAAGTACTCCCAGACCGGTCCGGTGACGGTGTACCCGGTGCCGTCCGCCCGGCCGAGCACGTTGACCACGTCCCCGATCACCGAGGCGACCAGCGCCACGTCGTACGCGGTGAGGTCGGGCGAGCGCCGCAGGCCGTACGCGGAGCAGAGGTCGGTGACCCCGAGCCGGACGGCGAGCACCCGTTCGCGGTGGCCGGCGAGCAGCTCGGCGATGCCGAACAGCTGCTCCCGCCTGGTCTCCAGGTGGGCGAGTTCGGGCGACTCCAGGACGGGCATGGCGAACAGCCGCCGCCCGGTCGCGGCCTCGGCGGCGGCCAGCGCGGCCAGGTACCCGCCGCCGTTCGCCGGGGTGAACTTCGGCAGCACGAAGCCGCTGAGCAGTTCGACGGCCGGGCCGAGACGCTCGGCCAGGTCGAGGATCTGGGCGGCGCTGCGGACCCTGATGAAGAGCAGGGGGTGGCTCTGTGCACAGTCGGTGAAATCCTTGACCAGGTCATTCAACTGCTCGACCAGGTTCCGCTCGCCCGCGTCCACCTCGTGGTCGGCGATCGCGTCCTCCAGGCAGAGCACCATCGACACCACGCCCCGACCAGCGAGTTTGCGGATGTCGGCGGCCAGGGCAGGCCTGGTGGCCGGGCTGTAGAGGGTGCCGCCGAGGGCGGTGGCGATCACCTCCGGCCCGCTCCGCGCGCTGAACGGGCGCGGCTGTTCCAGGAAGAGCCGGCCGCGTACGTCCTCGGCGAGGTGGCCGAAATGGCGCAAGGTGCTCTCCTCCAGGAAGTGGACCGGCCCCCGGCCCGTTGCCGACGACACCCTGGTCAACCGGCCGACCGGGCGCCAAGGTTCCCGGGCACGCCGCCGCCGGACGCCCCTCCGCCGAACCCCCGGAGACCTTTCGACCGCCCATCGTACGGACGGGATCCGGCCGGTCCCGGTTCCCCGGCACTGAACTCCCGGAACATCCCGGTCCACTTGGACGATCATGGGCGCATCGAGGCCCCATCCCGGAAACGACGGCGGCAAACCTCGGAAAGCGCAAGTCTTGGCAAAGTCCGACTCCGCGCGGACCGGTCCGGTCACGTTGTCCGAAGGGGTGGCGAACAGGCAGGATGGTCGGCTATGACGCACGTGATGGCCAAGGGCGCCAACATCGCACTGCCGGCGGCGGCGGTCCGCGCCGTGCTGCGCTGGAGCGCCACGCCCGGTGCGCCGGACGTGGACGCGTCCGCGCTGCTGCTCGGCGCCTCCGGAAAGGTCCGCTCGGACGCCGACTTCGTCTTCTACAACCAGCCCCGCCACCCCTCCGGCCTGGTCCGCCACCTGCCCAAGCAGCAGACCTCCGGCGGCGCCGAGATCATCGACACGGTCGAGGTCGAACTGGGCAAGCTGCCCGCCGAGGTGGACCGCGTGGTGCTGGCCGGCTCCTCCGAGGGCGGGCCGTTCCGCGCCGTGCCGGGGCTGCGCCTGCTGCTCTTCGACGCCACGGCCGGCGAGGGCGTCCCCGCGCTCGCCGAGTTCGCGATCGACGACGCCGAGAACGTCACCGCCCTGGTCGCGGGCGAGCTGTACCGCCGGTCCGGGGCCTGGAAGTTCCGGGCGATCGGCCAGGGCTACACCTCCGGGCTGATCGGCCTCGCCACCGACTTCGGCATCACCGTGGACGACGAGGCGGAGGCCGACCAGGCCCCCGGTGCCACCCCCGCCCCGTCCGGCGCGTTCGACCCGCGCAGCACCCCGCTGCCGGACCCGCGCTCGACCACCCCCGAGCCGGGCACCTTCACCCTGGCCCCGGCCGTCCCGCAGTCACCGCCCACCCCGGCCCCGGCCACCGCACCGGCCCCGGCCACCGCCGCGAACGCCTCGCCCGCGCCGGCGACCCCGCCGCCGCCCACCGCCCCGCCGACCGTGCCCCCGCCGCCCACCGCTCCCCCGAGCAACCGACCCGGCACCGGCTACGGCTACCCCCAGCAGCCCGGCACGGGGTACGGCTACCCCCAGCAGCAGCCCGCACCGCCGCAGCAGCCCACCGGCGGCTACGGCTACCCGCAACCGGGCACCGGCCAGCAGCCCTACCAGCAGCAGCCGGGCGGTTACGGCTACCCCCAGCAGAACCAGCCCGCGCCGCCGCAGCAGCGCCCCGCCGGCTACGGCTACCCGCAGCCCGGCACCGGCCAGCAGCCGCCCGTCCCGCCGCAGCCGCCGGCGGCCCAGCCCCCGGCGCCCACCGGCGAGGAGTTCGCGCTGCCCCCGCAGGGCCCGCAGTTCCAGCCCCGCTGACACCCCCGGCGGGGCCGCCGGACGACCCCGGCCCCGCCGCACGCAGCGCCCGTCGCCGTGGAACCGCCGCACGCACCGCCCGCCGCCGTGGAACAGCCGCGCCCGCCGGCGTCAGTCGCCCTTGTACCCGCGCTGCCACTGCATCCCGAACCCGTACAGCCGGTCGATGTCCGCCTGGAACCCGTTGACGTACCGCACCTCGCGCCGCACCGTCAGCTGGTTGTCCCCCGCGTTCTCGATCAGCACCACCGCGCAGGAGCGCGCCGCCCGGGCCCGCTCCTCCAGCTTGATCTCGATCCGCGGCCCGGTCTGCGGCACGATCGTGACCACCGCGTGCGACTGCTCGAAGGCCGGCGTGCCGTCGTAGATGTAGACGAAGATCAGCAGCCGCTTGAACTTGTCCTTCTTCTCCAGGTTGACGTACATCGTCTCGCCGGACGGCGCCCCGTACTGGTCGTCGCCGCTGAGCTTGATGTACGGCGCGTTCTGGAGGTCGCCGAAGAGCCCGCCGAGCGGCTGCACCACGCCGGTGCTCCCGTCGGAGAGCTCGTACATGCAGGCCAGGTCGAGGTCGACGTTCATCGGCTCGCTGTTCTGCGGCGAGTCCGGATCCTGCGGCCGCAGGATCCGCGGGCTGAAGAACCGCTTGACGGACTCCCGGGCGCTCGGCCGGCGGGAGCCCCCGGCGCTCATCGTCCAGTGCAGGTTGACGTAGAGGTAGCCGGTGGTGGCGGCCGACCCGGTGATCGCGTGCTGCGGAGTCGACTTGGTGAGTATGACCTTGTGCTGACCGCCGGGGTTGTCGAAGGTGTAGCTCTTGTCCCCGCGCAGGTACTCCCAGATCGAGACCATGCCGTCCTCTCCCCCTGCTCCCGCCAGGCGTTCTGACGGTCCGCCGACCAATGATCGGGCATCGGCCCGGCCGTCGGATACCCCGTCCACCCCTCCCCTATCCAACCGGCGGGTCGATTGGCAGGAGGAAGCCGCCCTCCCGTAACATGCCGCCCCTTCGGACGCGATATCGTCTAGCCGCACAGGCGTCCCGTCCGCCCCTGCGCGGGTGCGGCGGGCATGCCGTGCGGCGACGAACCGACCGTCAGGCGGTGCCCGTACAGCGGGCCCTGACCACCTGTGTCGCGCTGTGATCCTGTCCCCTGCGGAAACCCGAGGCCCGACCCGCAATGAACCTGACCTCCATACAGCTGGTCTGGACCGTCATCGGCGGCGCAGCCCTGCTGTTCGTCGCCGTCCTGCTGGCGACGCTGCGTTTCAAGAGCTCGAAGAAGGACGAGTCCGGCGACTCCTGGGAGCGCAGCGAGGAGCGCCGCCGGCGCAAGGAGATGATCTACGGCATCTCCTCGTACACGCTGCTGTTCTGCTGCGCCGGCGTCGCCGCGGCCCTCTCCTTCCACGGCCTGGTCGGCTTCGGCAAGGAGAACCTGGGCCTGTCCGGCGGCTGGGAGTACCTCGTCCCGTTCGGCCTGGACGGCGCCGCGATGTTCTGCTCGGTGCTCGCCGTCCGCGAGGCCAGCCACGGTGACGCCGCGCTCGGCTCGCGCCTGCTGGTCTGGGTGTTCGCGATCGCCTCGGCCTGGTTCAACTGGGTGCACGCCCCGCGCGGCGTGTCGCACGACGGCGCCCCGCAGTTCTTCTCCGGCATGTCGATCTCGGCGGCGATCCTGTTCGACCGCGCGCTGAAGCAGACCCGCAAGGCCGCGCTGCGCGAGCAGGGCCTGGTGCCGCGCCCGCTGCCGCAGATCCGCATCGTCCGCTGGCTGCGCGCCCCGCGCGAGACCTACGCGGCCTGGTCGCTGATGCTGCTGGAGAACGTCCGCAGCCTGGACGAGGCGGTCGAGGAGGTGCGCGAGGAGCGCCAGGCGAAGCTGGACGCCAAGGCCCGCGCCCGCACCGCCGACCGCCGCGAGCGGGCCGAGCTGAAGGCCATCTCGCGCCAGGGCGGCATGCTCGCCCGGGGCCGCGGCGGCCGCCAGGTTCCCGCCCTCACGGCTGCCGGAGACGGCCCGAGCGCTACGGAGCCTGCCCTAGCCGCGGAAACCGACGCCACCACCTCGACCTCCCCGGCCTCCTCGTACGCGGACTCGCACCGGTCCGCCGACTCCTTCGAGCCGGCCGCCCTGGACGCCGGCCGCCGGCCGCGCGCCGCCGTCGGCTCCTCGTACGCGTCCTCCTCGTACGCGTCCTCCGGCACCGGGTCGTCCCGCAGCGACTCGACCATCGACCTGACGGCCGACGACGACACCCTGTCGATGCCGAAGCTGGACTCGCTGGAGCGCAAGCTGCGCGCGATCGAGCAGCAGCTCGGCTGACCGGGCGTCCCTCGGGGACAACCAGGAAGCACGGGAAAGGCCGCCCCCGGGAGACCCCGGGGGCGGCCTTTCCGCTTGTCCTGCGGACCGCGTGGGCGGCTACTTGCCGCTGCCCACCAGCTCCGGTTCCTCGTCCTCGCCGGCGCCCTCGCGCCGGTTGCGCAGGATCGACGAGCCGAGTGCCAGTCCGATGAAGGCGACGCCGATCAGGCCGGTGACGATCTCCGGGATGTGGAACTTGATGCCGACCAGCAGGATCGCCGCCAGCGCGCCGATCGCGTAGTGCGCGCCGTGCTCCAGGTAGACGTAGTCGTCCAGGGTGCCCTTGCGGACCAGGAAGACGGTCAGCGAGCGGATGTACATCGCGCCGATGCCGAGGCCCAGGGTGATCTGGAAGATGTCGCTGGAGATGGCGAACGCGCCGACCACGCCGTCGAAGGAGAACGAGGCGTCCAGGACCTCCAGGTAGAGGAAGAGGAAGAACGCGGCCTTGCCGCCGACCTGCATGATCGACTTGCCGGACTTCTCCGCTTCCTCCTCCCGCTCCTCCTCGGCCTCCAGGCCGGACTCGAAGATCGAGGAGAGGCCGTTGACCGCGAGGTAGGTCACCAGGCCGAGGACGCCGGCGAGCAGAACGGTTTCCGCGTGCTCCCCGGCGAAGAAGTTGGAGGCCAGCAGCAGGGCGACCAGGGCGACGACGGTGGAGAAGGCCTCCAGCTTGCCGACCTTCTCCAGCGGGCGCTCGATCCAGGACAGCCAGTTGTAGTCCTTCTCCCCGAGGATGAAGTCGAGGAAGATCATCAGCAGGAAGACGCCGCCGAAGGCCGCGATGGCCGGGTTGGCCGCCTCCAGGTACTGGCCGTAGGTGAGGCCGTCGTGGGTCTTGTCGGAGTGCAGCGCCAGGTCGATGACCGTCGTGGGGTTGAGCTTCGCGGTGAGGCCGACGACCAGCAGCGGGAAGACCAGGCGCATGCCGAAGACCGCGATGAGCACACCGACGGTCAGGAAGATCTTCTGCCAGTACGGGTTCATCCGCTTCAACACCGTGGCGTTGACCACCGCGTTGTCGAACGACAGGGAGATCTCCAGGATGGAGAGGATCAGCACGATGCCGAAGCCTTGGGCTCCCCAGAGCAGTCCGGCCGCGACCAGGCCGATGGCGGTGATCGCGAGCGACCAGCCGAATGTGCGGAGGAACACGGGAGTTGGCTACCTTTCGGGTTTTGGCCGTGCCGGGGTCGGCCTCGTACCCGAGACGCCCTGACCGGGCCGGGCCCGGTCAGGCCACCCCCGCACTGCCCTCTGTTCTCATGATCGGGTCGGGTGCGATAAGTCCGATTTCCGCCCTTACTGTACGTTCACGCCGAAGTCGAGCGCGATGCCACGCAGGCCGGAGGCGTACCCCTGGCCCACTGCGCGGAACTTCCACTCGCCCGCGTAGCGGTACAGCTCGCCGAAGATCATCGCGGTCTCGCTGGACGCGTCCTCGGACAGGTCGTACCGGGCGATCTCCTGGCCGTCGACCGAGTTGACGACCCGGATGTAGGCGTTGCGGACCTGACCGAAGTTCTGGAGCCGCGCCTCGGCCTCGTAGATCGAGACCGCGAAGATCACCTTGTCGGCCTGCACCGGGACGAGGTCCAGGTTGACCTCGACCACCTCGTCATCACCCGTGTCGTCGCCGCCGGTGAGGTTGTCGCCCTGGTGCTCCACCGAGCCCTCGGGGCTCTTGAGGTTGTTGTAGAAGACGAAGTACTCGTCACCGAGCACTCGCCCGCCACCGCAGATCAGGGCGCTCGCGTCGAGGTCGAACGGGGCGCCCGTGGTTGAACGGGCGGACCAGCCGAGGCCGATCCGAACCTGCGTCAGGTTCGGCGCGGCCTTGGTGAGCGAGACGTTGCCACCCTTGGCAAGCGTGACCACCATGACGTTCTTCCTCCCTTGCTTCTCCCGGGGCGCCATCCAGGTGTAGTCCCCCGCGGCCCCGGCCGACCGGCTTTGGTCGGCTGAACTTCCTGAACTCACATCCTCGCAGCGCCGCGGACCAGCACGGCACCGGGTCGGACGAAGCCGGGGCGGGGCCCGGCCGACGGGGGGGGCGGGCGGCCCCGGGGGCGGGGGGCCCGCCCCGCCCGGGCGGGGGGCGGGGCGGGGGAGGTGGG
>NZ_JBHJSJ010000008.1:0-27546 GCF_042268845.1 Kitasatospora sp. NPDC056273
GCGGAGGAGGGAGCCACTGCGGAGCATTGGCGACCGACGACAACGCGGCGAGGTGCGTGCCCCGGCGTCGCCCCGCAGACGCGAGTTTGAAGACAGGCCCTAGCCGCCCACCCTGGCCAGGGCGTCCACCACGCGGGCGTCGTAGACCCGGCCCCGGCCCAGCCGCAGGGCCTCCAGCGCCTCCAGCCGCCCGACGGCCTCGCCGACGCCCCGGCCGCGGGCCGCCGTGAGCAGGTCGTCGTGGGCGTTGGCGACCCGGATGATCCGGGAGGCGAGCGGCACCGGGCCGTCGCCCGAGGCGGGCCCGGTGCACGGGTCGGCCAGCCGGGCGACCTGCTCGGCGACCTGCCGGGGCACCCCGGTGCGGCTGATCACCTCGCTGCCGAGGCGGGCGATCCGCTGCTGCTCGGCCTCGGGCAGCAGCGCGGTGGCGCCGTCCGGCACCGGTTCGACCAGGGACAGCTGGCCGACGTCGTGCATCAGCGCGGCGTACTCCAGCAGGGCGAGCTCGCGGGTGCCCAGACCCAGCTCGCGGCCCAGCGCGCACGCCGTGTCCGCGACCCGGCGCGCGTGCCCGTGCGGGGTGTACCCGGCCACCTCGGTGGCCCGGGCGAGGCTGGCGATGGTCTGCCCGGTGGTGGCCCGCACGGCGGCGGCGCGCCGGAAGGACACCTGGGCGAGCAGCAGCGGGGTGCAGAACAGCGGCAGCGCCCACAGCCCGACCTCGCCGGCCGCGAGGCTGACCAGCATCCCGGTGGCGACGATCGCCGAGCCGATGCCGAACAGCGAGCGCAGCTCGTCCTCCAGCGCCGCCGGGAACCGCAGCCCGCCGCCGGAGCGGCGCAGCAGCGCCGCCAGGGTCGCGTCGCAGAGCGCGGCCAGCGCGGCGACGGCGGTCAGGAACACCCCGTACGCCGGGCCCTCGGGCGAGAAGCGGTCGACCATGCCGCCGTTGTAGAGCGGCTGGAAGACGGCGCCCGCGAAGCCGACGGCGAGCACCCGGCGGGCGGCGCCGTCGCGGCGGGCCGGGTCGGCCCAGGGCGGACGGCGGTGCGGGCGCCCGGGGCCGTCCGGCAGGGCCCGGTCCGGCAGGACGAGGCCGGCCAGCCGGCCCAGCAGCAGGCCGGCCCCGGTCACCGCGACCACCTGGAGCGTCCCGTGCGCGGTCGGCACCCCGCGCAGCGGCCCGAGCAGGGCGTACGCCAGCGCACCGGCCGCGCCGATCGGCGCCTGCTCCCGATCCCCCGGAAGGGTGATGCGGACGCATTCGCCGAGCGCGATCAGCACGGTGAACGCCAGCGCGACCCGGGGCTCCGCGACCCCGCGCACCGCGACGGCGCCCAGCGCGAGCGCCAGCAGCGCGGCGGCCGCCGCGTGCACCGCGCGCGCGGTGCGCCCGCAGGGCGCGCGGCCGAGGACCACGCGCCGCAGTGCCCGGGGCCCGGACACCCCGGGCCCGAACAGCTCCCGCCCGGCGGCGGCACCGGCACCACCGGAGGCCGCGCCACCGGAGGCCGCGCGCCCGGCAGCCGCCCGCCCGGGGGCCCTCACGGCTGCCCGGCCGCGGGGACGGTCCCGCCGCCCTGGGGCGGCACCCGGCCCGGGACGGCCTGGCCCGGGGCGGCCCGGACCGGCTCGGGCACCCCGAGCGGGATGTCCGGAACCGCCTCGATGGAGTCCTCGGAGTGCACCACCGGCTGCCAGTCGTACCCGGCCAGCGCGTCGATCAGCGCCCGCACCATCACCGGGTCGAACTGGCTGCCCGAGCAGCGCTCCAGCTCCGCGACCGCCTCGCCGACCGGGCGGCCGCGCCGGTAGGAGCGGGTGGAGGTCATCGAGTCGAAGGCATCGGCGACCGAGATGATCCGGGCGAACTCGGGGATCTGCTCGCCGGCCAGCCCGCTCGGGTAGCCCCGGCCGTCCAGCCGCTCGTGGTGGTGCAGGATCCCGGCGTGCGCCTCGCCGAGGAAGTCGATCCCGCGCACCAGCTCGTACCCGTACACCGGGTGGATCTCCACCGCCCGGCGCTCGGCCTCGGTCAGGGGACCGTTTCTGCGCAGCAGCTCGGTGGCCACGCCGAGCTTGCCGACGTCGTGCAGGATGCCCGCGAAGCGCAGGGTGCGCAGCCGCTCGGCCTCCATGCCGAGCTGAGTGGCGATCAGCACCGAGGCCCGGCCGACCCGTTCGCTGTGGCCCCGGGTGTAGGAGTCCTTGATCTCCACGGCCTGCACCAGCGACTGCACGGTGGCCTGGTGGGCGTCCCGCTCGCGCTGGCCCTGGGCGAACACCCAGGCCGAGATGGACAGCGGCAGCAGCGCGAGCAGCGCCGCGAACGCGCCGTACGGGCCCTGCCAGAGCACCGCGACCATCAGCCCGCCGGCCGCGTGCACCAGCACCGGCAGCCCGCAGGACGCGTGCGCCCCGCTCAGCAGCACCCCGGGCCGGCGGCCCTCACTGAGCATCAGCATGACGCCCACCACCACCCCGTTGACCAGGCAGAACACCGCGACGGCGGCGAATCCGGGCAGCAGTGCGGCCGGGAAGCGGGAGCCGAGCAGCAGCTGCGGGCCGTGCAGCAGGTGGAAGGCGACGGAGGAGGCGAAGGCGCACAGCGCGAGCTGGGAGCCGTTGAACAGCTGGCGCGGGCGGCAGCCGCGCCCGCTCGGCCCGCCGAGCAGCGCGGCCGGGGCGGCCACCAGGGCGGCGGCGGCCGGCGGGAGCATCAGCACCCCGGCGAACAGCACCGGGAAGAAGGTGTTCACCCCGGGCCGGGCGGGCGTCCGCTCGGGCAGCGCCGGCCGGCGCAGCAGCCGGCGCACCAGCACCAGGCAGGGCGTGGGCAGGCCCTGGGCCAGGGACTCCCAGCAGCCGTGCAGGAAGGCCAGCAGCGCGACCTTGGGCCAGTCCACCGGCGCGCCGAGCCAGTGCGGCCCCCCGGGGGCGGCCGCGGCGGGCAGCAGCGGCACCAGGCAGCACAGCGCCGCCACCGGCACCACCACCAGGTAGCGCGCCGCCCCTCGCGGCAGGGTCGAGCCTCCACAGTCGGTAGCGATCTCGACCTCCCCGCCGTACGGACCCCGTGTTGCCTCAGCACGTCGGGCGGACCGACGGTGAGTGTCCGTCAGGAGAATAGGCCGCCCTCCGGACATGGGGACGCATGATGGCGCAATGGCGCAGTTGGCGCACCGCCAGCTCACTCGAACGAGTGACGGCGCATGCGAGCAGAACGGGAGCGGCCCCGGGAGTGTGTACTCCCGGGGCCGCTGTTGCCCTTGCCCTGAACCCGCCCGACACCCGCCCGGACGTGCCCGAACCGTCCGGCCCGCCCTCGCCGGCGGGCCGCGGGGCTACCGCCCCCGGCGGTCGACCAAGGAGTCGGCCGCCGTACGGGCGTTCGCCCGACGGGTCGTCACTCCGCGGGGGCGCCGGCCTCGACCGGAGCGCCCGAGCGCCCGGCCGTCTCCGTCTCGCCCGCCCCGCCCGGCCTGGGCGCCGGCCGGGCCGACTCGACGTGCAGCTCGACGGTGGTCTCCACGGCGACCACCACCTGCTCGCCCGAGCGCTGCCCGGCCCGGATCGAGTCGATCCTGGCCAGCACCTTGCTGCGCAGGTCGGTCGGGGTGTCGTCGCACCCGCAGGAACGCTTGATCAACGCCTTGATCGCCTGCTCCAGCCCGTACTGCTTCAGGCAGGGTGAGCACTCCTCGAAGTGCACCCGCAACTTGGCGCAGTCACCCTCGGCCATCTCGTTGTCGAGGAATTCATAGAGGTGGTCGAGGACCTCGCCACACTCGGTTTCGTGCGGATCGCCGCAGCTCATGAGCCCGAGCCCTTCGCTTCCTGCCCTGCCCCGCTGCCGGCCGGGACGAGCCCGCGCTCACGGGCGTAATCCTCCAGCATGCCGCGCAGCTGACGGCGGCCGCGGTGCAGCCGGGACATCACCGTACCGATGGGAGTACCCATGATGTCCGCGATCTCCTTGTACGCAAAGCCTTCTACGTCCGCGAGATAGACGGCGATCCGGAATTCCTCCGGGATGGCCTGGAGCGCGTCCTTCACATCGCTGTCGGGGAGGTGGTCGAGCGCCTGGGTCTCGGCCGAGCGCAGACCGGTCGACATGTGCGACTCGGCCCGGGCCAGCTGCCAGTCCTCGATCTCCTCCGCCGCGGTGCGCTGGGGCTCCCGCTGCTTCTTGCGGTACGAGTTGATGAACGTGTTGGTGAGGATGCGGTACAGCCAGGCCTTGAGGTTCGTCCCCTCACGGAACTGGTGGAAGGACGCGTACGCCTTGGCGAACGCCTCCTGGAGCAGGTCCTCCGCGTCGGCCGGGTTGCGCGTCATGCGCAGCGCCGCCGAGTACATCGGATCCAGGTAGCCCAGGGCGTCGCGCTCGAAGCGCTCCCGCCGGGCCTCCTCGCTCTCCTCCGCCGACACCCGGTAGGTGTCCTCACCGATCGCCTCGGCCAGCTCCTCACCGGTGAGCGCCTCGCCCGCGGGCAGGGCGTCGCCCGGGCCACGGCCCGGATCGGCCTCGTGCTCGGTCCCGACGACCGGACCCACCTCCTCGGCATGACGGGCACGGCCCACGGCGGGCCGCCCAGAAATGGAGGATATCGGGCTGACGGGCTTCTCGCCCGCGTCGATCCAGTCCGACCAGGAGGGGGCGAACGCCGCGGTGGCCTCGCGCTCCTCAGGCCGTTCGGGGCACGCGATCGAACCCATCTGCCCTGCCTCTCACCGGTGACTCCTGCTGACGGAGACGACAACCACACGCGCCCCGCCCGCATTCCCGTCCCCGGGCGCCATTCACTCGCACGAGTGAGCGAATGGAAACTCCCTGCTCACGGCCCCGAAGCCGGAGCCGGGGCCGGACCACCCCACGGCCTCACACCAGCCGCAGCACCCAGTCCCCCACCGCCGAGCAGATCAGGTCCAGCACCTCGTCCTGCCCCACCGGCGCCCGCTTGGGCACCTCGAAGCCGTGGCTGCCGTACGGCACCGCCACCAGCTCGTGCCCCTGCGGCAGCTCCGGGAACTCCACCGGCCCGCCGAACGGGTCCGCCGCGCTCTGCACCACCAGCGTCGGCAACCCGGACCCCAGCAGCTCCTCCGCCCGGCTCTTCTCCGGCCGGCCCGGCGGGTGCAACGGGAACGCCAGTGCCACCACCCCGACCGCCCCGGTCGCCGCGCCCGTCCGGCAGGCCACCCGCGCCCCCGCGCTGCGCCCGCCGACCACCAGCGGCAGCCCCTGCCCGGCCAGCCGCTCGGCCACCGGCCGCCAGCCCGCGTCCAGCGTCTTCGGCGCCGGGCCCAGCCTCCGGCCCGCCACCCGCCAGGGCTGCTCGACCAGCGCCACGGTGATCCCCCGGGCCGGCAGCTTCGCGGCCAGCGCCACCAGGTCCCTGGCCTCGATCCCGCCGCCCGCGCCGTGGCCGAGGGCCAGGACGGCCACCGGCTTCGCGGCCCGGTGGTAGCTGATCCGGGCCTCCCCGGCCCCGGTGGGGACCGCTTCGGTGCGGACCGGTTCGGTGGTGCTCATCTCGACGTCTCCCGGAACGTTCGCAAAAGGTCGGAACAGGCGGCTCAGAACAGGGTGGTCTCGTACTCGGGCTCGGCCCACGGCTCCTTGAGCTCCGGGCCGTTGTTGCGGATGCTGCCGACCGCCGGCGACACCGGGGTGGCCACCAGCGCGCCCGGCGGCGGGGGTATCAGCAGTCGGCGCAGCCCGTCCGGGTCGGTCAGCCGCGGGTCCAGCCACTCGTCCCAGTCCCCCCGGTCCAGGAACAGCGGCATCCGCTCGTGGATCGGCGCCAGCAGCTCCTCGGCGTCCGTGGTGACGATCGTGAACGTCACCAGCCAGGCCTCCGGGTGCCCCGGCGGCACCGCCCGGTTGCGCCAGAACTCGTACAGCCCGGCCAGCGCCAGCGGGGCACCGTCCGCCCGGGACACGAAGTACGGCTTCTTGCGGGCCTTGCCGCGCTCCCCCGGGACCGTCTGCCACTCGTAGTAGCCGTCCACCGGCAGGATGCACCGGCGGGCGGCGAAGGCCTGCCGGTACGAGGGCTTCTCGTGCACCGTGTCCGACCGGGCGTTGATCATCTTCACCGCCGTCTCGGCGGAGTTCGACCACTGCGGCACCAGCCCCCAGCGCAGCACCCGCAGCTGGCGCACCGGCCGCGGCCGCTCCCGGCCCAGCCGCTCCAGCACCACGAACGCGCTGTTGGTCGGCGCGACGTTCCAGTTCGGGTCCAGGGTCTCCTCGGGGTCCCAGTGCTCGACGCCGAACAGCTCGACGACGTCCTCGGGCTTGCTGCTCGCTGCGAACCGACCGCACATGCGGGCCAGCTTGCCATGCCGCCGCTCCTCAGGACCTGTTCATCCACGGACCAGAACCACCCCCTGCCTCCCGCCCGTCCCCGCATGGGAGGCTGCCCCGAACGGCCCACACGGCGGCCCGGTACGACGGACGGAGGCGGAGAGACCCCGATGAACGCGAACGACCAGACCCTCGGCGACCTGTGGAACCAGGTGACCGGCACCCAGGCCGCCCCGCCCGGCTGGCTGGTCCTGGCCACCGGCGCCGCCGCCCTGCTCACCGTCCTGGCCCGCCCGCTCTGGCACGTCGCCCGCAACGCCGTGACCATCGCCCACGAGGGCGGCCACGGCCTGATCGCCCTGGTCACCGGCCGCAAACTGGCCGGCATCCGGCTGCACTCGGACACCTCCGGACTCACCCTCTCCTACGGCCGCCCCACCGGACCCGGCATGGTCCTCACCGCCGCCGCCGGCTACACCGCCCCCGCCCTGCTCGGCCTCGGCTGCGCCGCCCTGCTCGCCGCCGACCGGATCACCCTGCTGCTCTGGCTGGCGATCGTGCTGCTGCTCGCCCTGCTCCTGCGCATCCGCAACGCCTTCGGCTTCCTCACCGTGCTGGTCGCCGGCGGCGCCTTCTTCCTGGTCTCCTGGTTCGGCAGCGCCGAGGTCCAGGCCGGCTTCGCCTACCTCGGCTGCTGGTTCCTGCTCCTCGGCGCCGTCCGCCCGGTCCTGGAGCTCCAGCACCAGCGCCGGATCGGCTGGGCCCGCGACTCCGACGCCGACCAGCTCGCCCGGCTCACCCACGTCCCCGCCCTCGCCTGGGTCACCGTCTTCCTGCTCGTCGCCCTCGCCTGCCTCGCCCTCGGCGCCGCCTGGCTGCTCCAGCCCCTGCAGTGAGCCCACCGGGCCTCCCGCCGCCCGGCCGCGCGCCGAGAACGTTCCCGTACGGCCCCTAGACTTGCCCCATGACCGAGACCCTGTGGCCCGCCCCCGTCGCGACCAGCCCCGTCGACGCCACCGTCACCATCCCCGGCTCCAAGTCGGTCACCAACCGGGCCCTGGTGCTGGCGGCCCTCGCCGACGGGCCGGGCTGGGTGCGGCGCCCGCTGCGCAGCCGCGACTCCCAGCTGATGGCCGACGGCCTGCGCGCCCTCGGGGTCACCATCGAGGAGAAGGTCAACAACGACTCCGGCGGCACCGGCGGCGGCGAGGCCTGGCGGGTCATCCCCGCCCCCGCGCTGCTCGGCCCCGCCTCGGTCGACGTCGGCAACGCCGGCACCGTGATGCGCTTCCTGCCCCCGCTGGCCGTCCTGGCCGACGGCCCGGTGCACTTCGACGGCGACCCGCGCTGCTACGAGCGCCCCCAGCACGGCGTGATCAACGCCCTGCGCGCGCTCGGCGCCCGGATCGAGGACGGCGGCCGCGGCGCCTTCCCGCTGACGGTGCACGGCACCGGCTCGCTGGACGGCGGCCCGGTCGAGCTGGACGCCTCCTCCTCGTCCCAGTTCGTCTCCGCCCTGCTGCTCTCCGGCGCCCGGTACAACCACGGCATCGAGGTTCGCCACGTCGGCGGCCCGGTCCCGTCGCTGCCGCACATCCGGATGACCGTGGAGATGCTGCGGCTGGCCGGCGCCCAGGTCGACGCCCCCGAGGACGGCGGCGAGAAGGACGTCTGGCGGGTCACCCCGGGCGCCGTGATCGGCCGCGACCTGGTGGTCGAGCCGGACCTCTCCAACGCCGCGCCGTTCTTCGGCGCCGCGCTGGTCACCGGCGGCCGGGTCACCGTGCGGGACTGGCCCAAGCACACCTCCCAGCCCGGTGACCAGCTGCGCGAGATCTACACCCGGATGGGTGGTGCCTGCGAGTTCACCGACGAGGGCCTGCAGTTCACCGGCACCGGCCGGATCCACGGCATCGAGGCCGACCTGCACGACGTCGGCGAGCTCACCCCGGTGATCGCCGCCGTCGCCGCGCTCGCCGACTCCGAGTCCCACCTGTCCGGCATCGCGCACCTGCGCCTGCACGAGACGGACCGGCTCGCCGCGCTCGCCAAGGAGATCAACGACCTGGGCGGCGACGTCACGGAGACCGAGGACGGTCTGCGGATCCGCCCGCGCCCGCTGCACGGGGGCGTCTTCCACACCTACGAGGACCACCGCCTCGCCACCGCCGCCGCCGTCCTCGGCCTCGCCGTCCCCGGCGTGGAGGTCGAGAACGTGGCCACCACCGCCAAGACCCTGCCCGACTTCCCGGGGATGTGGGCCGAACTGCTCGGCGAAGCGGCGGAAGCGACGGCGGGCGTCTGAGCGGAGACTGAGCACATGCGCCGCTACGGCAAGGACGCCGACGAGGACGACATCCGCAACCGCCCCGCCCGCCGGGGATCCCGGCCGCGGACCCGGATCCGGCCCAAGCACGAGGACGCCGCCGAGGCGATGGTGCTGACCGTCGACCGCGGCCGGGTCACCTGCCTGGTCGACCCGGGGACGAAGCAGGAGCGCGAGGTCGTCGCCATGAAGGCCCGCGAGCTGGGCCGCAAGGGCGTCGTCGTCGGCGACATGGTCAATCTGGTCGGGGACCTCTCCGGGGACGCCGACACCCTGGCCCGGATCGTCCGGGTCGAGGAGCGCGGCTCGGTCCTGCGGCGCACGGCGGACGACGACGACCCGTACGAGCGGATCGTGGTCGCCAACGCCCAGCAGCTGGCGATCGTCACCGCCCTGGCCGACCCGGAGCCGCGCCCCCGGCTGATCGACCGCTGCCTGGTGGCGGCCTACGACGCGGGCATGGAGCCGCTGCTGGTGCTCACCAAGTCCGACCTCGCGCCGGCCTCGACGCTGCTGGACTCGTACGCCCCGCTGGGCATCACGTACGTGGTCACCCGCCGCGACGAGCTGGAGACCACCGGCGCCGAGGCCGTCCGCGAGCACCTGCGCGGGCTGTCCACGGTGTTCATCGGCCACTCGGGCGTCGGCAAGACCACCCTGGTCAACGCGCTCGTCCCGGACCGCCAGCGGCAGACCGGGCGCGTCAACGCGGTGACCGGCCGCGGCCGGCACACCACCGTCTCCGCCCTGGCGCTGCGGCTGCCCCCGCCGCCCGGCGCCAAGCCGGGCTCGAAGAAGGCGCTGAACCCCGGCTGGGTGATCGACACGCCCGGCTTCCGCTCCTTCGGCCTCTCGCACATCGACCCGTCCCGGGTCATCCTCGCCTTCCCCGACCTGGAGCCCGGCACCGTCGACTGCCCGCGCGCGTGCAGCCACGACGAGCCGGACTGCGCGCTGGACGCCTGGGTCGCCGAGGGCCACGCCGAGGCCGCCCGGCTCTACTCGCTGCGCCGGCTGCTGGCCAGCAAGGAGGGCGAGCTCGACTGAGCCCGGCTGGGCCGGGCCCGTCCCCGGGTTCGGGGCCGGTGGCCCGTTCGAGGTGTCGGAGCGGGCTCACCTGGCGATCATAGGAAGGTCGGACCGTACCCGGTCCGACCCCCGATCGACAGGGAGGGCACGCGATGGCATGGGCCCTGGTGGTCCTGGCCGGCCTGCTGGAGACCGGCTTCGCGATCAACCTCAAGCTCAGCGAGGGTTTCACCAGGCTCTGGCCCACCATCAGCTTCTGCGTGTTCGCCCTCGGCAGCTTCGGCCTGCTCACCCTCTCGCTGAAGACCCTGCCGGTCGGCCCCGCCTACGCGGTGTGGACGGGCATCGGCGCGGCGGGCACCGCGATCTACGGCATGGTCTTCCTGAACGAGACCAGTTCGGTCCTCAAGCTGGTCTCGATCTCGCTGGTGATCGCCGGCGTCATCGGCCTCCAGCTCAGCGGCACGGCCCACTGAGCGGCTAGGGTTTCGGGCATGGCCGATTACCACGACGACCTCCGACTCGCCCATGTCCTCGCCGACTCGGCCGACTCGGTCACCCTGGAGCGCTTCCGCGCCCTCGACCTGAAGGTCGAGACCAAGCCCGACCTCACCCCGGTGAGCGACGCCGACAAGGCCGCCGAGGAGCTGGTGCGGAGCGTGCTCCAGCGCGCCCGCCCGCGCGACGCCGTCCTCGGCGAGGAGTTCGGCCTCCAGGGCTCGGGCCCGCGCCGCTGGGTGATCGACCCGATCGACGGCACCAAGAACTACATCCGCGGCGTCCCGGTCTGGGCCACCCTGATCGCCCTGCTGGAGGACGGCCCGGACGGCGTCGAGCGCCCGGTGGTCGGCATGGTCTCCGCCCCCGCGCTCCAGCGCCGCTGGTGGGCGGCCAAGGGCCTCGGGGCGTTCGGCGGCCGCAGCCTGGCCAAGGCCTCCCGGCTGCACGTCTCCGGCGTCTCCCGGATCGAGGACGCCTCCTTCTCCTACTCCTCGCTCACCGGCTGGGAGGAGCGCGGGCGCCTCGACCCGTTCCTGGACCTCACCCGCGCCTGCTGGCGCACCCGCGCCTACGGCGACTTCTGGTCCTACATGATGGTCGCCGAGGGCGCCGTCGACATCGCAGCCGAGCCCGAGCTGTCGCTGTGGGACATGGCGGCCAACTGCATCATCGTCGAGGAGGCCGGCGGCCGCTTCACCGGTCTGGACGGCGTCCCCGGCCCCGGCGGCGCCGACGCCGTCGCCTCCAACGGCCTGCTGCACGAGGAGGCCCTGCGCCGGCTGGGCGTCTGAGCCGGATCCTCGGGCCGAGGCGTGCGCGGGCCCCGGTGACCTGTGGGAGCAGGTCACCGGGGCCCGCCGTTCTCGCCCGGGTGCGCGGGGCTACTGCTTGCGCAGCTCCCGGACCGCCGCGTCCAGCCGCTGCCCGAAGTCGGCGTCGGCCTTGCGGAAGTTGTCGACCGCCCGCTCCACGATGTCCTCGCGGTCGGCCGAGACCTTGGCGATGAAGCCCGCCAGGTTGGCGACCAGGCGCTGCTTCTCCTCCTCGGAGAACAGCCGGTAGAGGTCGCCGGCCTGCACGAAGTCGTCGTCCTCGGCGTGCGAGGGCGCGACGTGGTTGCCGGTGAGGCCGTCGACGGCGGTCGCGGCCCACAGCGGACGGCCGGTCTGCACCGGGCCGCCGAAGCTGTTCGGCTCGTAGTTCTTCTGCCGGCCGTGGCGGCCGTCGTACAGGTAGCCGTCCCGGCTGTTGGTGCGGGCCTCGGTGGCGTGCGGACGGTTCACCGGCAGGTGGTCGGCGTTGATGCCGACCCGGTAGCGGTGGGCGTCGGCGTACGCGAACAGGCGGCCCTGGAGCATCTTGTCCGGGGACGGGCCGATGCCGGGCACGAAGTGCGCCGGGGAGAAGACCGACTGCTCGACCTCGGCGAAGACGTTGTCGGGGTTGCGGTTGAGCTCCAGCTTCCCGATCTCGATCGGCGGGTAGTCGGCGTGCGGCCAGACCTTGGTCAGGTCGAAGGGGTTGAAGCGGTAGTTCGCCGCGTCGGCCGCCGGCATGATCTGGACCTGCACCGTCCAGCTGGGGAACTCGCCGCGCTCGATCGACTCGCGCAGGTCGCGCTGGTGGCTGTCCGGGTCCTCGCCGGCGAGGGTGTTGGCCTCGGCCTGGGTGAGGTTGCGGATGCCCTGGTCGGTCTTGAAGTGGTACTTGACCCAGAAGTGCTCGCCGGCCTCGTTCTGCCACTGGTAGGTGTGCGAGCCGTAGCCGTTCATGTGCCGGTACGAGGCCGGGATGCCGCGGTCGCCGAACAGCCAGGTCACCTGGTGGGTGGCCTCGGGCGACAGACCCCAGAAGTCCCAGACGTTGTCCGCCTCCTGCGAGCCGGTGTACGGGTCGCGCTTCTGGGTGTGGATGAAGTCGGGGAACTTGATGGCGTCCTTGATGAAGAACACCGGAGTGTTGTTGCCGACGAGGTCGTAGTTGCCCTCCTCGGTGTAGAACTTCAGCGCGAAGCCGCGCGGGTCGCGGACCGCGTCGGCCGCGCCGAGGTTGCCCGCCACCGTGGAGAAGCGCAGGAACGTCTCGGTCTGCTTGCCGACCTCGGAGAGGAACGCCGCCCGGGTCCAGGGCGTCAGGTCGGCGGTCACGGTGAAGGTGCCGTACGCGCCGGCGCCGCGGGCGTGCACCACGCGCTCCGGGATCCGCTCGCGGTTGAAGTGCGCGAGCTTCTCGAACAGCAGCTGGTCCTGGATGAGCGCCGGGCCCCCGGGGCCCGCCGTCTCGGTGTTCTGGTTGTCGGCGACGGGGGCACCCGCCTCCGTGGTCAGGGTCGGGCGCAGCTCGTCCTGGGTCGTCATGGGAGTGCCTCCGCGGTATCCGGTCGTGATGACACGATCCTAACTTGGACTTTGTCCAAGTCAATACTGGAACCAATCTCGGAGGGTGACCTACTCTGGAGGGCATGAGCGACCTGCTGGAGAGACTGCGCGCGAGAGGCTGGCGGCTGACCTCGCAGCGCCGGGTCGTGGCCGAGGTCCTGGACGGCGAACACGTCCACCTCACCGCGGACGAGGTGCACGCCCGCGCGACGACCCGACTGCCGGAGATCAGCCGCGCCACCGTCTACAACACGCTCGGCGAACTCGTCGCCCTCGGCGAGGTCCTGGAGGTCGCCGCCGACGGCCGCGCCAAGCGCTACGACCCCAACGCCCACCGCGCCCACCAGCACCTGATCTGCTCGGGCTGCGGCGCGATCCGCGACGTCCAGCCGCAGGGCGACCCGCTCGCCGCCCTCCCCGCCGCCGAGCGCTTCGGCTTCACCGTCACCGCCGCCGAGGTCACCTACCGCGGCCTGTGCCCGAACTGCCGCCCCTAGCCCGCCGGTTGCCCCCTGCCTCCCGGCTACCCCCAGCCGCCCCGGCCGAACCGCCGCCCCCAGCCGCCCGGTTGCCCCGCTACGCGCTCAACTCCGCGTTCAGCGCGCCCAGCAGCCGCCCGGCCCGCTCCGCCACCTCGGCCGGCCCGGAGTCGATCGCCCGCCGGCACCAGTTCTCCGCCTGCATCGGCTCCCCGCGGCGCAGCGCCAGCAGCGCCAGGCGCAGCGCCGCCCGGCCGTGCCCGGCGTCGGCGGCCCGGGTGTACCAGAGCATCGCCTCGGCCTCGCTGTCCTGCCGGGCCAGCAGCAGCCCCAGGTTGAACGCGGCACTGCGGCTGCCCGCCTCGGCGGCCCGCCGGTACCAGCTCTCGGCGATCTCCAGCGCCCCGCGCTCGGCCGCCCGCACACCCATCCGCACCTGCGCCCGGCGGTGCCCGGCGTCGGCCGCCAGCGCGTACCAGTGCTCGGCCTCGGCGTCCGCGTCCCCGCGCCGGTCCAGCAGCGAGGCCAGCCGGAACGCGCCCTCGGCCGAACCGCCGGCCGCCGCCTGCCGGTAGCGCTCCAGCGCCCCGCCCAGGTTGCCGCGCTGCTCCTGGACGACCGCGAGCTGCAGGGCCGCCTCGCCGTGCCCCTCGGCCGCGGCCCGCGCGTACCACTCCTGGGCCTGCTGCTGCTCGCCGCGCCCGGCGTGCAGCACGCCGAGGTTGAACGCCCCGTCCACGCTGCCGGCCTCGGCCGCCTTGGAGAACCAGGGCTGGGCGCCGGACTCGTCGCCGCGCTGCAGCAGCACCACGGCCAGCGCGTTGCAGGCCTCCCGGTGCCCCGCGTACGCGGCCCGGCGGTACCACTGCTCGGCCTGCTGCTCGCGGCCGGTGCCGGCGCAGAGCAGGCCGAGGTTGAAGGCGCCGTTCTGGTCGCCCGCGTCCAGCGCGGCCCGGTACCAGCGCTCGGCCGCGGCGGCCTCGCCGCGGCTCGCGTGCAGCGCCCCCAGCGCGTTGGCGGCGTTGCCGTCCCCGGCCTCGGCGGCCTCCTGCCACCACTCGGCGGCTGCCGCCAGGTCCCCGGAGTCGCGCAGCAGGAAGCCCAGCGCGCAGGCCGCGCGCGGCTCCCCGTTCTGCGCGGCCTGCCGGTACCAGCGGGCCGCCTCGTCCAGCAGCGACCGGTCGGTGCGGGCCCGCTCCTCCAGCAGCACGCCCAGGCGCAGCGCGGCGCGGGCGTGGCTGCGGGCGGCGGCGGTGCGGTACCAGGTCTCGGCGGTCTCCTTGTCCCCGGCGGCCTCGCGCATCCGGGCCAGCCGGTAGGAGGCCTCCCGGTGCCCGGCGTCGGCGGAGACCTTGAACCAGCGCTCGGCGCGCACGTCCCGCCGGTGCTCCATCAGGTCGCCCAGGGCGTAGGCGCCCAGCGGGTGGCCGTGGTCGGCGGCGTAGTGCAGCCAGTACTCGGCGGCCTCCTCCTCGCCCTGGTCGCGCAGTTGCAGCCCGAGCGCGTGCGCGGCCGGCGCGCTGCCGGCCACGGCGGCCTGGCGCCACCACTGCCCGGCCTCGGCGCGGTGGCCCTGCTGGTGCAGCAGCACGCCGAGGTTGTTGGCGGCGGCGCGCACCCCGGCGGCCGCGGCGGCGCGCAGGTAGGGCTCGGCGTCCTCCAGTTCGCCGCGGCGCAGCAGCAGGGTGCCGAGCCGGCAGGCGGCGTCCGGGTCGCCGCCGTCGGCGGCCTGCCGGTGGCGGGCCTCCAGCGCGGCGGACTCGCGGGCGGCGAGGGCGGTCTCGAAGCTGGTCGAGTCGAGGCCGGCCGGGTCGATCGCGGCGCCGGCGCCCGGCTCCCCGCCGGACTGCTCCCCGTACGCGCCGACTGCGGCGGCGAACTGACGGGTCGACACGTGGACGAGGCTGTCGGGCCCGTAGCCCTGGGTCGGGGGGCGCTCGGACAGTCCGCTGGTGCGCTGGGCGGGCAGGGCTCCGGGGTGGTTGGCCGTACGCTCGGCGCTCTCCGCCCAGGCGTCGGTGTCCGCCTCGGCGGCCGCCGAGGACCTGGCGCCTGACTTGCCGATCAGCCTCATGCCGACTCCCGCTCCCCCAGAGTGTCGCGGCATCGTGCCCCGGCGTGCGTCCGGGGGGACTCCCAGGGGAGGCGCCGGACCCGACGGCCGGTCAGCGGCCGCGCACCGTCCCCCATGTGTCCCATCGTCGCATCACCCAGTACCCGCGTACACCTGCCCCGGCCGAATTCCGGCGGGGCCGACCCGAAGCCGACGAAATTGCTTCGGCGCTTTGTCGATTTCCCGACACGTCAACCCCACAAACCCCGCTGCCGTCCTCCTTGGCGACGGTCGATAGTACCGGAGCGGTTCCCGCCGCTTCCGGACGAGAACGGCCCGGGAGCGGCGCGGGAAACACCAGAGGCCCGGAGGAAGAATCCTCCGGGCCTCTGGCCTTTGTAGCGGGGACAGGATTTGAACCTGCGACCTCTGGGTTATGAGCCCAGCGAGCTACCGAGCTGCTCCACCCCGCGTCGGTGGTTAAACCATAGCACGGGCGCGGGGTGGAACGGAAAACGGTTACCGCAGCTCAGCGGCCGCCTCCGCGGACTACGGCTGCGGGCTGGGCGATCCGCCGCCGGTGGCACCCGGGGCGGGAGTGCCGGCCGGGGCCGGCGCCGGGCTGCCGCCACGGGCCGCCTCCGCGGCCTTCAGGGCGTCGCCGAGCGCCTTCTGGGCATTGCCGTAGGCCACCCAGTCGCCGTTCTTGAACGCGGTCTGGCTGTCGCCGTACGCCTTCTCCGCGTCCGAGAGCGCCTTCTGGAGCTCCGGCGAGATCGTCCCGCCCGGCGCCGGCGTCGCGGGCGCCGTCGGGGTGGTGGTCGGAGCGGTCCCGGTGCCCGGCGTGGACGGCACGATCGGGGTGGTCGACGGGGGCGCCCCGCCGAACACCTTCTTCAGCGCGGCCTCCAGGGTGTCCTCGAACGCCACGTTGTCGTCCCCGTACACCGCCAGGACCTTCTGCATCGTCGGGTACTTGGCACCGCGACCGCGCACGTACACCGGCTCGATGTTGAGCAGCCCGCCGCCGACCGGCAGGGTCAGCAGGTTGCCGTACTCCAGCTCGGCGTCCCCGCCGCTCTTCAGGGCGAAGATCTGGTTGGCCACCTCCTGGCGGGAGTTGAACTTCGACTGCACCAGGCCGGGGCCGGGGGCGCCGCTCTCGCCCGTCATCTTCAGGATGCGGATCTTCCCGTAGTCGTCCCCCGGGTCCGCGTTGACGGCCATGAAGGCCGCCAGGTTGGGCCGCTGGTTGGGCACGAAGGTGCTGGTGAGCGAGAAGTTCGCGGTGTTCGTGTCCGGCATCCGCACCGTCACGTAGTACGGCGGCTGGACCTGCTTGGTGTCGCTGCTCGGGTCCACCGGGACCTGCCAGATGTCACTGCCGTTGAAGAAGGAGTTGGCGTCGGTGACGTGGTACTGGCCGAGCAGGTCGCGCTGCACCTTGAACATGTCCTGCGGGTAGCGCAGGTGCGGCAGCAGCGTCTGCGGGATGTCCGCCTTCGGCTCGACGGTGCCCGGGAAGGCCTTCATCCAGGTCTTCAGGACCGGGTCCTTGTCGTCCCACTGGTAGAGCTTCACCTCGCCGGTGTAGGCGTCCACCGTGGCCTTGACCGAGTTGCGGATGTAGTTGACCTGGTTGGCGGCGGTCAGCAGCTCACCGCGCTGGTTGGTCAGCGAGTCCTTGGTGGCGGCGCCCAGCGTCGTCTTCGAGGAGAACGGGAAGCCGTCCGAGGTGGTGTAGCCGTCCAGCACCCAGACCACGCGGCCGTCCTGCACCACCGGGTACGGGTCGGCGTCGATCGACAGCCACGGCGCGACCTTCTCCACCCGCTCCTTCGGCGTGCGGTTGTAGATCACCTTGGCGCCGTCGGTGATGGCCCCCGCGTAGAGGATCTGCGGCTCCGTGAAGCGCACCGCGTACGCGGCCCGGGTCAGCGGGTTGTCCAGCGAGACGCCGCTGCCGCCGGAGTAGGTGTACTCGGCGTTCTGGCCGGTCTTGGGATCGGTGTAGTCGATCTCCTTGTTGGCGCCGCCGACGATCGAGTACGTGGTGGTCTTCTCGCCGTAGTAGATCCGCTGCTGGTAGTCGCCCAGCGTGCCGGTGGCCGGCAGGCCCGACTCGGTGAACACCGGCTGGCCCTTGTCGTCGACCTGGTTGCCCTTGGCGACCACCGCGCCGTAGCCGTGGGTGTACTTGAAGTGGTCGTTGATCCAGTTGCGCTGCACGCCGTTGAGGTCGAGCTCGCGCAGGCCGATCACGCTGTCCTGCTTGTCCTGCCCGGTGCCGTAGCGGTCCACGTCCAGCGTGTTCGGGAAGGCGTAGTAGTTGCGCTGCTGCTCCAGCGACTGGAACGCCGGCGAGACGACGTTCGGGTCCAGCAGCCGGATGTCCGCGATGGTCTGCGCGTCCGGCTTGAGCGCGTCGGCGTTGGTCGTGCCCTGCGGGGTGTACTGGGTGGTCTGCGCATCCGCGATCCCGTACGCCTGGCGGGTGGCGTCGATGTTCTTCTGGATGTACGGCGTCTCCTTGGCCTGCTCGTTCGGCTTGACCTGGAACTGCTGCACGATCGCCGGGTACAGCCCGCCGATCAGCACCGCCGACAGCACCATCAGCCCCAGGCCGATCAGGGCCGGGGCCCAGGTGCGGCGGATCGGGGTCAGGAAGAACAGCACCGCGCAGATGATCGCGACGAAGAACAGGATGGTCTTGGCCGGCAGGAACGCGTTGGCGTCCACGTAGCGCAGACCCGTCCAGCCCGAGACGCCCTTGTACGAGCCGGTCTTCACCGCCAGCGCGTACCGGTCCAGCCAGTACGCGACGGCCTTCAGCAGCACGAACACGCCCAGCAGCACCGCCAGGTGCCCCTGCGCGCCCGCGCTCGCCCGGCGCCCCGGGCCCTGCAGCCGCAGCCCGCCGTACAGGTAGTGCACCAGCGCCGAGGTCAGCAGCGAGACGATCACCGCGCTGAACGCGAAGCCCAGCACGAACTCGTAGAACGGCAGGTCGAAGGCGTAGAACGAGACGTCCATGCCGAACTGCGAGTCCTTCTCACCGAAGGAGGTCGAGTTCGTCCACATCAGCCAGGTCCGCCACTGGCCCGAGGCCGCGGCGCCGGCCACCAGGCCGATCACCAGCGAGACCCCGATCAGCGCCCAGCGCTTGAACGGCGCCAGGCCCGACCGGTAGCGGTCCAGGCTCTGCTGCTCCACCGACATCGCCGACAGCGGCGGCCGCAGCCGGTGCGCCAGCCAGATGTTGAAGCCGACGATCACCGCCATCAGCAGGCCGAACACCCCGAACAGGCCGATCTTCGTCCACAGCTGGGTGGTGAACACCGAGGAGAAGTGGACCGACCTGAACCACAGCCAGTCCGTCCAGAAGCCCGCGAACATGACGAACAGCAGGAAGAGCACCGCGAGCACGCCCAGGGTCAGCAGGGCCACCCGCGCCCGCCGGGAGGGCGGGCCTACCCTGCGCCGGAAACCCGGCCCTGAGCGTTCGGGCATCTGGAAGACCACGGTGGCACCTCGGCTGTGTCGTCTGAATGGGGTCGGTCGTCAGAGCAACTTAACCAGGCTTTGGCCGAGTTCCCACCGTTAGCAGACGGTTACGACGACCGCCCGCCGCCGGCCGTCCCCGCCACGGCTCCCCCGGCCCTCCCGACGGCCCGCGACGACCCCCCGACCGCCCCCGGCGGCCTTCCGGCGAGCGCGCCCCGCCCGGCGTGTGAGGATTGAGGCATGTCCGACGCGTCTGATCTGAACAACTCCCCCGACGACGTCTCCAAGCTCCCGGCCGCCACCCCGCTGACCCGGGCCGCGCTGGAGATCGACGAGTACGCCTCCACCCTCGGCTGGGACCTCCCGGCCCGGCTGTTCGCCCTGGTGGACAGCGCCGCCCTGCGCAAGGCCAACCCGAAGATCGCCAAGCAGCTCGGCCTCGCCGACGGCGACGAGCCCGGCCTGACCCCGATCGAGCAGGACGAGCTGCCGGCCGGCATGGAGCTCGACAAGTTCCTCGGCACCATCGCCTGGCCCGACTCCGTGGCCGGCTGCGCCCTGGTCGTCGAGCGCCTCATGCTGCCCCCGGGCGCCGAGCAGTCCCGCCCGCGCGGCGCCTCCGACGCCCAGCTCGCCGAGTGGGTGGCCAACCACCCCAAGCGCGAGGAGGTGCGGATCACCGCCGCGGTGCTCCGCGGCGGCAAGAAGGAGATCGCGCTGCGGCTGCGCTCCAAGGACGTCGCCCGCGAGGTGCTGACCGGCCCCGACCTGGTGCCCGGCCTGACCGACGCGCTGCTGGCGACCTTCGCCTGACGCCTTCCCCCGACGTTCCCGGGCGGCCGCCCCGGCGGCTGCCCGGCAGGCCCCGTGCCGACGGCCCGACCGCTGCCCGGCGGCTACCCGGTGACTACCCGGCCGCTGCTCGCCGACTGCCCGGCGACTGCCCGGCCGCTACTTGGCGGCGCAGGACGGCAGCGCGGAGGTCTGCCCGGCCCGGACCTGCTCCAGCGACTTCAGCGCGCTGTCCAGCGTGTCCGTCTTGATCAGGGTCAGCCCGGACGGGACGTTCTTGGTGGCCTCGGCGCAGTTCGAGGACGGGGTGAAGAAGTACTCGGCCCCGGCGTCCCGGGCGGCGATCAGCTTCATCGAGATGCCGCCGATCGGCCCGACCTTGCCGTCGTCGTCGATGGTCCCGGTGCCGGCCACGAACTTGCCGCCGGTGAGGTCACCGCCCGGGGTGAGCTTGTCGATGATGCCGAGCGAGAACATCAGCCCGGCGCTCGGGCCGCCGACGTCCTGCAGCCCGATGTCGATCTGGAACGGGTAGGTGTGCCGGATCCCGGTGCCGATGCCCACCACCGCGAGCTCCGCCCGCTCGGCGGGGGCCTTCGGGTCGAGGTCCTTGGCCCGGACGGTCGGGACGGTGACGTCGGTCTTCCCGCCCGCCGTGGCGACGCCGTTCGCGTCCTTGACCCGCGGCACGACGGTGAAGACCGCCGACTCGCCCGGCTTGTGCTTGGTGACCGCCGCGACCACCTGCTCGACCGAGCCGGCCGGGACGCCGTCCACGGCCACGATCTGGTCACCCGCGTGCAGCCGGCCCTCGGCCGGGGCGCCCGCGGTGACGGACTTCACGATCAGCTCGCTGCCGACCGGCACGCCCAGCTGCTTGAGCGCCGCGGTGCGGGCGCTGTCCTCGGAGGAGGCGAACTCCTCGGCGTTCTGCTTCTTGGCGTCCGCGTCCGACTGCCCCTTGGGGTAGACGTTGTCGTGCGGCACCACCAGCACGTCGTCCCGCAGCCAGCCGACCACCGCGTTGACCAGGCTGGGCTCGTACTTGGCCCCGGTGACCTGGACGGTGGTCATGTTGAGGTGCCCGGTCGTCGGGTACGACTCGTGCCCGCTGATGCTGATCACCGGCTTGCCGCCCTGGTTGCCGAGCGTGTTGTACGTCGGCCCCGGGCTCATCTCCGTGTACGGCACCTTCATCAGCACCGAGACGCAGAGCAGCGCTATGAGCAGCAGGGTGGCAGCGAGCATCGTCGCGGAGCGGCGTGGCATGCCTCGACAGTACGGGACGTGCCTGAAGCGGCGCCCGCCGGGCTACCGGCCGGAGCCCTCACCCGGGGCGGCGGCGCCCGCGGTGGTGCGTTCCATCGCGGCCATGAAGCGCCGGTGTTCGGCGAGTGAGGCCGGATCGCCGGTGGCCCGCGGGGCCCGCTGGGCCCACCCCGCCCAGAGGGCGGCGACCAGGACGGCGACAACCGGAATGATCAACCAGGCGAGCACACCCATACCAGCACTCCCAGCTCGTCGTGTCTATGAGCAGATTAACCACTCCGGCGGACAACGCGGCCGGCGCCGTCCGGGTTACGGGACGGCCGATCGGCTCACTTCCAGGGAGTATCCGGAGCGCCGGCACGGACCCGTTGGAGTGAGACCGCGGCGCGCCTGACCCGACGGACGCGCGAGGTGTGCGGTTCGGTTCCGACCGGCTCGGTGCCCCCGCGTCCGGTTCCGTGCCGTCCGGTCCGGTCCGGTTCCGTCGGGTCCGGGCCGGCCTCAGCAGTTGCCGGCGCCGACCCACTCCTCCGCGCCGTCGGAGAAGACCTGGTGCTTCCAAATCGGCACCTCGTGCTTGAGATCGTCGATCAGCCGGCGGGCGGCCGCGAAGGCCTCGCCGCGGTGGGCGCAGGAGACGGCGACGATCACGGCCTTGTCGGTGATCTCCAGCCGGCCCACCCGGTGGACCGCGGCCAGCGCCCGGACCGGGAAGTCCGCGGCCACCTTCTCGGCGACCCGGCGCAGCTCCTGCTCGGCGGTGGGGTGGCAGCTGTACTCCAGCGCGGAGACCGACTTGCCACCGTCGTGGTCCCGGACCGTCCCGACGAAGACGGTGGTGCCGCCGGCCGCGTCGTCGCCGACCGCCTCGTACACCTCGTCCAGCGAGAGCGGGGTGTCGCGGATGGCGAGCAGGCGGATGGGGTCGTGGTTGTCGGACATGACCCCATGATTCCCCATCCGGGACGCTCCGGGGCAAGTGCTTTCCGCACCGCGGTTCCGGAATTTCGCATCGTGAGAAATCGCGGGAGAGCGCCGCCCGCCGGCCGGGCCCCGCCGTCCGGCACCGGCCGATCGGAACCGGCACTCAGGACCGGCCGATCGGGACCGGCCGCTCAGAACCGCCGCCGCTTGCGGGCCCGGCGCACCAGCGCCGCCGTACCGACCAGCGCCACCGTCGCCCCGGCCGCCCCCAGGCTGGTCGCCGCCTCCTTGCCGCCCAGCCGGCGCCCGGCCACCGCGTGCTTGCCGGACACCTGCTCCAGCAGCTCGGCCAGCACCTGCTCATTGGTGTGCGCCGGGCGCCAGCCCGCCTCGTGCAGCCGGCTGCCGGACACCACCCACGGGTACATCGTGTACGCCAGGTCCCCGGCCGGGGCCGGGGTCAGGCCCAGCCGGTGCAGCCGCGCGGCCGTACCGAGCGCCAGCGAGGCCGGCAGCTCCATCCGCCGGATCCCGGACAGCCGCTCCACGTCCTCCTGCTCCAGCCAGCCGTCGCAGCCGACCGTCACCTCGCCCTCGACCAGGCCCAGCGCCGCGTACTCCAGCGCCGCCGCCAGGTCGTCCACGTGGCAGAACTGCCAGCACGGCCGGGAGCCGGCCACCACCAGCAGCCGGGGCGCCTCGAAGTGCCGGGTCAGCACGGTGTCCACGCCGGGGCCCACCACCACGGCCGGGCGCAGCACCGTCACCTGCAGGCCCGGGTGGGCGCGCGGCGCCCGGCGGGCCAGCCGCTCGATCTCCAGCAGGTCCCCGACCAGCGAGGCCTCCTCGGTGGCCCGCAGCTCGGAGTCCTCGGCCAGCGGCACCTCGTTGTCGGCCAGCGCGCCGTAGACCATCGCCGAGGTGCACAGCACCACGCGGTGCACCCCGGCGGCCGCGGCCGCGGTCAGCACCGTCTGGGCGCCGCGCACGTTGTAGGCGCTGCGGGCCCGGGCGTCGGACTCCATGCCGAAGTCCATCGCCAGGTGCACCACCACGTCGACCCCGGCCAGCCGCTCGGCCACCGCCGGGTCGCGCACGTCGAGGACCCGCCACTGCACGCCCGGCACGTCGCCGCGCCGGTCGTCCACCGCGAGGACCTTCCGCACGTGCGGCGAGGCCACCAGCCGGGCGGCGACCCGCTCGCCCAGCACCCCCGCGGCGCCCGTGACCGCCACGGTCAGCGGCCGTCCGCCGTAGGCTGGAGGCGGCGACGCCGTGGTGTCCGACGCGTCCTCTCCTCCGGTCTCTCCTCCGGTCAGCCCAGAGCGAACGTCCGAGGGCGGGGAACTCACCGGCCATCCTCCACGGTTAGCTTTATGTGCGTACGGACGTGTGTCACGTACGTCCATCCTGCCCGAGGCGAAGGCCCGGTGGTGCACCCGGCGCGGGCCTGCCGCGCGGGAGCCGCCCCGAGTCCCCCACTCCGCCGCCGCCCCGGGCGCAGACTTTCCCGCCACACCCGCATGACGGCCGACCGGATCGAGGACCCCGTGAGCGACCTTCCCTTCGGATTCGGCGTTCCGCCAGAGGAGCCCGAGGACGGCAAGGCCAAGCCCGACGACGCGCAGAAGAAGAAGGACCAGGAGCAGTCCGACAGCGGCCCGCAGCCGTTCGGCTTCGGGAGCGGCAACCCCTTCGGCGCGCTCTTCGGCATGCCCGGCGCCCCGGGCGGCCCCGGCGGCGCCGGTGCCGACAACCCCTTCGCCGCGATGTTCGGCGGCATGAACCCGGGCGACCTCGGCGCCGCCTTCCAGCAGCTCGGCCAGATGCTCTCCTTCGAGGGCGGCCCGGTGAACTGGGACCTCGCCACGAACATCGCCCGCCAGACCGTCGTCGCCGAGCCCGCCGAGGGCAAGAGCAAGGACCGCTCGGTCAGCGCGGCCGAGCGCTCCGCCGTCGCCGAGGCCGTCCGCCTGGCCGACCTGTGGCTCGACGGCTCCACCGAGTTCCCCTCCGGCGCCGGCACCGCCGTCGCCTGGAGCCGCGCCGAGTGGATCGAGGCCACCCTCCCGGTCTGGAAGGACCTGGTGGACCCGGTCGCCGAGCGGGTCGGCAACGCCATGGGCGGCGTCCTGCCCGAGGAGATGCAGGCCATGGCCGGCCCGCTGATGGGCGTGATGCGCTCGATGGGCGGCGCCATGTTCGGCACCCAGATCGGCCAGGCGCTCGGCGCGCTCGCCGGCGAGGTGGTCGGCTCCGCCGACATCGGCCTGCCGCTCGCCCCGGCCGGCAAGGCCGCGCTGCTGCCGCAGAACGTCGCCGAGTTCGGCGAGGGCCTGAGCGTGCCCGCCGACGAGGTCCGGCTCTACCTCGCCCTGCGCGAGGCCGCCCACCAGCGGCTCTTCGCCCACGTGCCGTGGCTGCGGGCCCACCTGCTGGGCGCCGTCGAGGCCTACGCGCGCGGCATCAAGGTCGACACCTCCCGGATGGAGGAGCTGGTCGGCCAGCTCGACCCCACCAACCCGGAGGCGCTCCAGGAGGCACTGGCCGGCGGCCTGCTCCAGCCCGAGGACACCCCCGAGCAGAAGGCCGCGCTCGCCCGCCTGGAGACGGCGCTCGCGCTGGTCGAGGGCTGGGTCGACGCCGTCGTGCACGCCGCCGCCGAGCCGCACCTGCCGCAGTCCGGCGCGCTGCGCGAGACCGTCCGCCGCCGCCGCGCGGCCGGCGGGCCCGCCGAGCAGACCTTCGCCACCCTGGTCGGCCTGGAGCTGCGCCCGCGCCGGCTGCGCGACGCCTCCCGGCTCTGGGCGCTGCTCGCCGACGCCCGCGGCATCGAGGGCCGCGACGCGCTCTGGGAGCACCCGGACATGCTGCCCACCGCCGCCGACCTGGACGACCCGGACGCCTTCGTCCACCGGGGCTCCGCCGACGACCTGGAGGGCGGCATCGACTTCGACGCGCTCGACAAGCTGCTCGGCGAGGCCGCGGCCGGCAAGCCCGACCTCACCAAGAAGGACGAGCAGCCGAAGACCGACGAGGACGGCACCGACGGGAAGGGCGAGCCCGCCGCATGACGGCCACCGAGACGCCCGCCACCGAGACCTCCTCCGGCCTGCACGCGGACGCCGTCCGCGCGCTGAGCGGGTGGCGGCCCGCCGACCAGGACCAGGAGCGGCTGCGGCTCGACTACCTGGAGCACCTCGCCGCGCGGCCCGACGGCCTGTACCGCTCCTGCCTGCCCGCGCACATCACCGCGAGCGCGGCGGTCGTCGACCCGGCCGCCGGGCGGGTGCTGCTGACCCTGCACCCCAAGGTCGGCATGTGGCTCCAGATGGGCGGGCACTGCGAGCCCGGCGACCGCGACCTCGCCTCGGCCGCGCTGCGCGAGGCCGTCGAGGAGTCCGGCATCCCCGACCTGGTGCTGCTGGAGAGCGGCGGCGCCCCGGTGCCGGCCAAGCTGGACCGGCACCTGGTGCGCTGCGCCGGCAAGGACCGGCCGGAGAACACCCACCTGGACGTCCAGTACATCGCGCTGGCCCCGGCCGGTGCCCAGGCGCTGATCAGCGAGGAGTCGCTGGACCTGCGCTGGTTCGACTACGACCGGCTGCCAGAGCTCACCGACCACTCGGTGCGCGACCTGCTGGCCCGGGCACGGCAGCTGACCGGCTGAGGTGCGACACCGGAAGGGGGCGCGGGCCACATCGGCCCGCGCCCCCTTCCGTCGTTCCTACGGTCGGACGGCCCGCCCTTGGCTCCCGCGCTGCCCCGCCTCTGACACCACCGCGACTCCCGCTCCGCCGCGGCGTCAGTCGCAGGAGGCCGCCTGATCGGGCCCGGTCGGGCCCGGAGCGGCGTGCCGGGCGCCGGGGATGTGCGGCAGCCGGGCCGCGGAGACCACGCCCTCCAGGTAGCCGCGGGCCCGCTCGGTCCGCGGGTAGGCCTCCAGCAGCGCCCAGAACGCCGGGCCGTGGTCCGGCACCAGCAGGTGCGCCAGCTCGTGCAGCAGCACGTAGTCCAGCACGTACTCCGGCATGCCCTGAAGACGGTGGGAGAGGCGGATCGTCCCCTCGCTGGGGGTGCAGGAGCCCCAGCGGGAGTTCTGGTTGGTGACCCAGCGGACCTGGCTGGGCCGGGCGCGGTCGTCCAGGTAGGAGGCCGACAGCTCGCGGGCCCGGGCCATCAGGGCCTCGTCCCCGGGGATCCGCCGGGACTCCTGGGCGGCGAGCTTCTCCAGCATCTGCGCGACCCAGCGCTGCTCCTCGGCGTGCGACATCCGGGCCGGGATCAGCACGATGGTGCGGTCGCCCTCGCGGTAGGCGGAGACGGTACGGCTGCGGCGGGCGCTGCGGCGCACCTCGACCCGGCTGCGGTCGTGCGCCTCGGGGGCCGTGGCACCGGCGGGCGGCGGCTGCGACGGGGCCGGCCCCGGCTGCTGCCGCTGGTCCGGGCGCCCGCGCGTGTTCGGCGCCGCGACCTGCGACCCGGACGCTGCGGGGGCACGCCGACGCGACGCCGGTGGATGGGAGTCCCGCTCGGCTGCCATGGCACACGACGTTACCCGGTACCACGGACAGAAGTCCGCTGCCATGGCCGGAATCTTTCATGGAGCGATCGGGAACGAAAAGTCGACGGGGGGTGTCCGGAAAGCGACATCGGGGAGGATGGCCAGTTATCCACAGGGCGTGCGAACGGATGGGGTGATCATAAGCACAGACCTGTGGATAACTCTGCGCACGACATCGGCGTGATGGGGCAAGCTGCGGTCAGCCGTCCGGAAACGATCGGAAGGAAGATCGTCGTGCGCCTCGCCCTCAAGCCCGCGCTGTCCCGCAGCTGGCGGGACTCGGAGACCCTGCAGTTCGGCACCGTCACCCGGTTCGCCGGGGTGCTCGGCAACGCCGACAAGACCCTCTGCGACTTCCTCGCGCTGCTCGACGGGACGCGCGACCGACCGGAGCTCCTGAACGAGGGAGAACGCATCGGGCTCGGCCGCGAACCGGCCGACACCCTGCTCACCGGCCTGGAGGAGACCGGCCTGCTGGACGACGCGGAGGCCGGCCGCCGCGCACTGGCCCGCTTCCCCGCACAGCAACGGGACCTGCTCGAACCGGACCTCGCCTCGCTCTCCCTGGTCCACTCCGGGCCGGGCGCCGCACCGGCGGTCCTGGGCCGCCGGGCCGACGCGCGGATCGAAGTGCGCGGCGCGGGCCGGGTCGGCGCCGCCGTGGCGGCGGTGCTCGCGGCGGGCGGCACCGGCACGGTCACGGTCGCGGACACCGGCCGGGTGAAACCCGGCGACTGCTCCCCCGCCGGGCTGCCGCCCGGGGACGTCGGCCGACTGCGCTCGACGGCGGCCCGGGAGGCCGTGCAGCGCGCGGCGGGGCGGCCACCGGCGCCCGTGCCCCGCCGCCGGCCCGGGGACCCGCCACCGGACTTCGTGGTCCTCGCGTCCCGGGACGGCAGCGCCGCCTTCGCGGGCGGGACGTACGAGGCCCGGCTGCTGCTGCGGGCCGGGGTGCCGCACCTCTACGTGGGCGTGGTCGAGGAGTTCGGCGTCATCGGGCCACTGGTGATCCCCGGGATGTCGGCCTGCGGGCACTGCCTGGTGCTGCGGCGGGAGGACGAGGACGCCGCCTGGCCGAGGGTCCTGGCCCAGCTGGCCGACGGAGGGCCCGGCCGGGCCCGTACCCCGGCCTGCGACACGGCGCTCGCGACGGCGGTCGCCGGCCTGGCGGCCCTGCACGTCCAGGTGTTCCTGGACGGCGGGCGCCCACCGAGCGTGGACGGCTGGTGCGAGGTCTCGGCCGGGGACGGCATGCCACGGCGCCTGCGGCTGCGCGGGCACCCGGACTGGGGGGGGGGCGGGGGGCCCCCCCCCCCCCGGGGGGGGGGGGGGGCGGGGCAAAAGAAAGCGACAGGCGGCCGCCCGGGCCCCGGGGGGCCCGGGCGGCCCCCCCACGCCCCCCCCCCCGGCC
>NZ_JBHJSJ010000008.1:27556-225357 GCF_042268845.1 Kitasatospora sp. NPDC056273
TTGGGGGGGGGGCCCCCCCCTTGGGTGGCGGTTTGGGGGGTGGCGGGGGGGGGGGCGGCACTCCCCGGGCGCGGGGGGGGGGGGGGCCCCCGGGAGGGGGGGGGCCTGGGCCCCCCGCTGCCCCCGGGGTGAGGAACGGAGGAGGAGAAGAAGAACGAGTCTGACGGGAGCAGGCCCGGCGGCTGCACGGCTCGGCAGCCTCCGGCCTCCCCGCGGGACCACGGGCACCCACCCGGCCGTACGAGCCGATGGCCGGGGTGGGCCCGCCGTCCCGACGAACCCCCGGCCGGGGCCGACAAGCCCCACGGGCGGGTGCGAGGCCTCCCATGGCCTGTGCCCTGCCCCGGGCAAGGCACAGGCCATGGCACGGCACGGGCACGGGCGCGGACCGGCAGAGAGGACGGGGCGCCACCGCTCGGGGTACGAGGTGGGTGGGTGGGTTGTGGGTGCGGTGGACGGTGGACGGTGGGTGGTGGGTGGGGTGGGGGGAGGGGCCCCGGGGAAGAGGGAAGCGAGCAGCATCACAACACTGCGCAGGAAGTCGGCCGAGCCGACTTCCTGCGCAGCAACCACCTGCCCCCACCCCCCACCCTCCCCGGACCAAGCCGCCCAACTCCCCGCAAAGGGAGGCCACTCTCCGCCCCGCCCCACGGAATTCCGAGGGGCACGCAGCAGGGAGCGGGCACAATGGCGTAGAGATGGTCGGCCGTCCGGAACCGGGGGGCCAGGGAATGGAGGCCCGGGGTGAGCGATCTTCCGCGCAAGGCAGTGACCCGCACGGCACGGCTCGCCGCCCTGCCGCTGGGGATAGCCGGTCGCGCCACGCTCGGCCTGGGCAAGCGGATCGGCGGCCGCTCCGCCGAGGTGGTCACCGCCGAGCTCCAACAGGCCACCGCGGACCAGCTGTTCAAGGTCCTCGGCGAACTCAAGGGCGGGGCGATGAAGTTCGGGCAGGTGCTGTCCGTCTTCGAGGCCGCGCTGCCCGAGGAGGTCGCCGGGCCGTACCGGGCGGCGCTCACCAAGCTCCAGGACGCCGCTCCCCCGATGCCCGACGCCAAGGTGCACACCGCGCTCGCCCAGCGGCTCGGTGACGACTGGCGCGGGCTGTTCCGGGAGTTCGACGACCGGCCCGCGGCCGCCGCCTCGATCGGCCAGGTGCACAAGGCGGTCTGGCACGACGGCCGCACGGTCGCCGTCAAGGTGCAGTACCCGGGCGCGGGGGACGCGCTGCTCGCGGACCTCTCGCAGCTGAGCCGGGTGGCCTGGCTGCTGGGCCCGCTGATCCCCGGGCTGGACATCAAGCCGCTGATCACCGAGCTGCGCGAGCGCGTCTCGGAGGAGCTGGACTACGAGCTGGAGGCGCAGGCCCAGCGCCGCCACGCCGAGGAGTTCACGGACGACCCGGACATCGTGGTGCCGGGCGTGGTGGCCCAGGCCGACCAGGTGCTGGTCACCGAGTGGATGGGCGGCACCCCGCTGGCCGAGGTGATCGCGGGCGGCACCCAGGAGGAGCGCGACCGTGCCGGGCAGCTGCTGGCCCGGTTCCTGTTCGCCGGCCCGTCCCGGACCGGCCTGCTGCACGCGGACCCGCACCCGGGCAACTTCCGGCTGCTGAAGGACGACGGCCCGGTGTCGGGCTGGCGGCTGGGCGTGCTGGACTTCGGCACGGTGGACCGCCTGCCCGGCGGGCTGCCGGCCCCGATCGGGGCCTCGCTGCGGATGGCGCTGGCCGGGGACGCGGCGGGCGTGCTCCGGATGCTGCGCGAGGAGGGCTTCGTGAAGCCCTCGGTCCGGCTGGACCCGGACGCGGTGCTGGACTACCTGCTGCCGATCATCGAGCCGGCCGCGGTGGAGAACTTCCACTTCACCCGGACCTGGATGCGGGCCCAGGCGGCCCGGATCGCCGACCCGCGCTCGCCCGCCTACAACCTGGGCAAGCAGCTGAACCTGCCGCCCGCGTACCTGCTGATCCACCGGGTGACGCTGAGCACCATCGGGGTGCTCTGCCAGCTGGGCGCCAAGGCGCCGTTCCGCGCGGAGATGCTGGAGTGGCTGCCCGATTTCGCCGGGCGGCCGTCGGCAGAGCGCGCGGAACCCGCCAACCCCGCCAACCCCGCCACCCCCGCGAAGCCCGTGAAGCCCGCCAGGACCGCCGAACCCGCCCGGGTCCGCAAGGACTGACCCCCACACCGCGACAACGGCCGCAGGCCGCTCCCCCGATGACGGGGAGCGGCCTGCGGCACGACGGGGGTGGTTCAAGGTCCGACGGCGAACCGGCGGCCGGCCGTGGACCGGAGCCGGCGGGGGCCTGTCGAGGACGGGCCCTCCGGGCCGGCGGGGCCCTTCTTCAGCGCTGTATCAGCGCTACATCAGCGCGACGGCGAGCGCCTTGCGGGCGCGCATCGAGGCCCGCTCGGCCCGCTGCCTGAGCTTGCGGGCCCGGGCGACCCGGCTGACGAGCCGTTGGTTCTCGGCCTCGTGCAGCCTGTCTTGCATATGGGCACGGGCCAGGGATTCGTGGAGGAGTTGCATCTCGAGGATCCTGTTCTGGGTCTGACGTTCGGTGGCCTGCTCGGCGCGGGCGGTGGGATCGACGGCGGCGGGGTTCATGTCGTGGTCCTGCTCGTGGTGCTTGCTCGGGGACGTGATGCGGGCTGCGGCGTCGGCCTTGGCGGCGGCGATCCGCACGGATCGGCGGAGGGCGCTGTCCAGCGGGGGCTGCTCTCCCCGGCGGACGACCCTGGCCTCGTGGGCGGGGTTCATGCCATGACCTCGGTCTTGCGCGGACGGCCACGGGGACGCTTGCGCGCCACCACGACGCCCTGGACGAACAGCTCGCCACCCCAGACGCCCCACGGCTCGCGCCGCTCCAGGGCGCCGGCCAGGCAGGCCTCCTTCACCGGGCAGGTGCCGCAGAGCGACTTCGCGTACTCGACGTCGGCCGGCGTCTCCGCGAAGAAGACCTCGGGGTCGAAGGCGCGGCAGGGGATGGGGAGACCGAGGGACTCGGCCTGCTCGATCGAGCTGAGCTGCATGGAAGGAACCTCCGGGGGGTCGGCCTGGTCGGCCTTGGTGATCTGGCTTGTCGGCGGTACGGACGGGGTGGGCGGTGTGATGACCGTGGACACTGTGGGCGTCTTCCTCGTCTTTTCTCAGTGGTTCCGGCCCAGGTGACTGGTGGTGCTGGGCCGGAGGCCCCGGAGGGCCTGGGTGGTCTTGCGTACCGGACAAAACAGAAGGGCCGCGGATCCCGGTGTGACGGGTTCCGCGGCCCTGGAGGTGCCGACCTGAGGCTGGCTCAGGTTCGTTCTCTCCAGGGTTCAGGGCCGCGGAAGGCCTGCATCCGGATGGCCTCGGCGCCCGTGAAGGCGGCCATGGCCTGGTTAATCTGCTGCTCGTTCTGCTTCTGGGCGTTTCCGGCACCGACGACCTGCGCATAGCCGCCATGCATGGCGGCGGCTACTGCTGCCTTCGGTGCCTGGGTCGGTCGCTCGTCGCGCAGGGAGCACGACGTACCGAACGACGCCCAGTCACGGGACAGACCGGTCTCGACAAAGGTGCCTTCGAAGCTCCTGCCGCCCGTGAGGCACAGATCAGTGTGTCCAAGACCACTGACAACGGGAGCGGAGACACCGGTGGTGTCGAGACCCAGACCGGTTCCACCGAGCTCGGCGAGCGCCCGCAGACGGGCGGCACGCAGGGAGGCAGCGACAACGGTCTGGCCAGTCATTTTGGTGATCATGATGTTTCCCACTGTCTTCGCCTCCTCTCGGCGTCTCGCGGAGCCTGGTCTCCCTGGCTCCGAATGTTCGGATGTCTGTCTCGGTAAAGCTCTCGGGCGAGGGGCATCGGCACAGGTTTCACCCCGTGCGACCGCGTCCCCTTGACCGCTCCGGCAGGCTATTGCGCTCCCGGTACGCGGCGCAAACTATTTTTCACGCGAGTTCTTCGGCACGTCACACGACGGGTTCCGAAACCCTCGGAGCGGCCCCTGGGACCGCGCTCGGACCTGCTCAGGCCTGATCGGCCGGACCGCCGTCCTCGACGTCGTCCGGATCCTCCTCGGGCTCCTCCCCCGCACACAACGAGAGCACGGCGGCCCCGTACTTGTCCAGCTTCATCGCGCCGACCCCGGAGATGGCCGCCAGCTCACCGCGGCCGGCGGGCACGTCCTCGGCGATCGCCATCAGCGTGGCGTCGGTGAACACCACGTAGGCCGGCGCGCCCTGCTTCTTCGCCTGCCGGGCCCGCCACTCGCGCAGCCGCTCGTACAGCCCCTCGTCCATCGTGGACGGGCAGCTCTCGCAGCGGCGCAGCTTGCGCTCGACGGCCTCGGTGAGCACCTTGTCGCAGACCCGGCACTTGACCGGTCCGCGGGCCCGCCGCCCGGCGGAGCGCTCGCCGGGCTCGACGCCCCCCCGCCCGCCGCGCGCGCCGGTGCGCGCGCCCGGGGCGGCGGAGCCGGGGCGCAGCCCGTCCAGGAAGCGGGTCGGCTTGCGGCTGGCCCGGCCGCCCGGGGAGCGGGAGAGCGCCCAGGAGAGGCTGAGGTGCTTGCGGGCCCGGGTGACGCCGACGTAGAGGAGGCGGCGTTCCTCCTCGACCTGCTCGTCGGTCTTGGCGTAGATGATCGGCAGGGTGCCCTCGGTGAGGCCGACGAGGAAGACGGCGTCCCATTCGAGGCCCTTGGCGGCGTGCAGCGAGGCGAGCGTGACGCCCTCGACGGCCGGGGCGTGCTGGGCCGCGGCCCGGGCGTCCAGCTCGGCGACGTAGGCGGCGAGGTCGGTGGTCTGGCCGGCCGCGGTGCGGGTGCGCTCGAACTCCTCGGCCAGCCGGACCAGGGCGGCCAGCGACTCCCAGCGGTCCCGGACGGCGCCGGAGCCGGCCGGGGGCTCGGCGGTGAAGCCGCGGGTGGCCAGGACCGCGCGGACCTGGCCGGCCAGGTCGGGGGCGTCGTCGGTGAGCGGGTCGGAGGCGGCCCGGGCGGCGCCGCGCAGCAGCACGCCGGCGTCCCGGACCTCGGGGCGCTCGAAGAACCGTTCCGCGCCCTTGAGCTGGTAGGGCACGCCGAGGTCGGCGAGGGCCTGCTCGTAGACCTCGGACTGGCCGTTGGTGCGGAACAGCACGGCGATCTCGCTGGCGCGCACCCCGGCGGCGAGCAGGTCCTTGATCCGGCGGCCGGTGGTCTCGGCCTCGGTGGGCTCGTCCTCGTACTCGGTGTAGACCGGCTCGGGGCCGGCCTCGCGCTGGGAGACGAGCTCCAGGCGGTGCCGGGCGGCCTCGCCGCGCGCCTGGGCGAGCAGTCCGTTGGCGAGGTGGACGACCTGGGGGGTGGAGCGGTAGTCGCGGACCAGCTTGACCACCGTCGCCTCGGGGTGCCGGGTGCGGAAGTTGAGCAGGTAGTCGGGGGTGGCGCCGGTGAAGGAGTAGATGGTCTGGCTGGCGTCGCCGACGACGCAGAGGCTGGCGCCGCCGTCGGGGCCGGTCCACCGGTCGAGCAGGCGCTGCTGGAGCGGGGAGACGTCCTGGTACTCGTCGACGGTGAAGTGCCGGTACTGGGAGCGGACCTGGTCGGCGATGTCCGGGCGGTCCTCCAGGATGGCGGCGGTGAGCAGCAGGACGTCCTCGAAGTCCATGCTGCCGCGGCGGCTCTTGGCCTCCTCGTAGACGCGGTAGACCTGGGCGGTCTCGGCCGGGTCGCGGGGGGCCTCGCGGCCGGACTTGGCGACGGCCGCGGGGTAGTCCTCGGGGGCGATCTGGGTGACCTTGGCCCATTCGATCTCGGCGGTGAGGTCGCGCAGTTCGGTGCGCTGGACGCGCAGGCCGCAGCGGCCGGCGGCCTCGGCGACGAGCTGGACCTTGCGTTCCAGGAGCTGGGGGACGGGCCCGCCGACGGCGCGCGGCCAGAAGTACTGGAGCTGGCGCAGCGCGGCGGCGTGGAAGGTGCGGGCCTGGACGCCGTCGGCGCCGAGCTGGCGCAGCCGGCCGCGCATCTCGCCGGCGGCGCGGGCGGTGAAGGTGACGGCGAGGACCTGCTGGGGGTGGTAGACGCCGCTGCGCACGCCGTAGGCGATCCGGTGGGTGATGGCGCGGGTCTTGCCGGTGCCGGCGCCGGCCAGGACGCAGACGGGACCGTGCAGGGCGGTGGCGACGGCGCGCTGCTCGGGGTCGAGCCCGGCGAGCACCGCGTCCGGGCCCGTGTCGGCACCGGGGTCGGCCCAGGGGGAGCCGTGGGGGCCGTCGTAGGGGCTGCCGCTCAAGAGGTCTTCCTGCATGCGTTCCATCCTCTCAGCCCGGGGGGACATCGCGGACGGGGTTGTCCACAGGCCCGGTGCGATCGCAGGATGATCACTCCGCGCGACGGTCGACGGCGCTCCGGAATGTCCGCCGCCCGGTGGGCGTTCCTGCCGGTGACCGTACGCCCCCCTCTTTCGAAGGAGCCCCCTCGATGTCCGGCACCGTGACGATGTACAGCACGACCTGGTGTGGGTACTGCAACCGACTCAAGAGCCAGCTGGACCGTGAAGGCATCGGCTACACCGAGATCAACATCGAGGAGGACCCGGCGTCGGCGTCCTTCGTCGAGTCGGTGAACAACGGGAACCAGACCGTCCCGACGGTGCTGGTGACGCCGGTGGGCGGCGGCGAGCGGGTCGTGATGACCAACCCGAGCCTGCTGCAGGTCAAGAAGGCCCTGGCGTCCTGACCCCACCGGGTCCACACCCGCCGGGCGCGAACCCGCCGGGCCCGGGCCCGACCGGCCCCGACCCGGGCCCCGCGGGCCCGGGCCGCCGGGGCCGGCGCGCGCCTCACGGCGCGTCGGCCCGGGCCGGGTCGACGGGCGCGGCGGGCGCGGGCAGGGTGGTGCGGGCGCCGAGGTCGCCGACGCCGTAGACGAGCCGGCTGCGGTCGGCCGAGTAGCGGGTCTCGATGACCCGCACCGGCCCGCGCCGGTCGTAGGTGACGCGGGTCTGCACCATCAGCGGCACGCCGGGGCCGCCCTGGAACCACTGGGCCTCCTCGGGGCCCGGCATCCGCGCGACCAGGTGGTCCACCGCGCCGATCTCGGTGCGTCCGAGGGTGGCGAGCACCGCCTCGTCGCCGCCCTCGACGGGGTCGGGCTCCATCAGCGGGGTGCCGGCGGCGAGGCCGGCCCGGTAGTGGCTCTCCTCGATGGAGTACGGCTCGCGGTCGAGCAGCCGCAGCTGGCGGCGGACCACGATGGCCTCGCCGGGGCGCAGCCCGAGCCGTTCGGCGATGTCCACCCGGGCCCGGACGATCATCATCTCGAAGTCGGTGCCGAGTTCCCGCCCGGCTTCGGCGGCCTCGCCGAGGTAGACGTCGGAGGGCGCGGCGAGGCAGTCGCGCGGCGCGGGGGTCAGGCCGGGACCGTAGGCGCGGTGGTCCAGGACGGGGTGTTCGCGCAGGTACGTGCCCTTGCCCTGGAGGCGGACCAGGCGGCCCTCGTTGACCAGGACGTCGACGGCGAGCCGGACGGTGTTGCGGGCGACGCCGTACTGGCGCTCCAGTTCGCTCTCGACCGGCAGGGCGGCGTCGGCGGTGAACTCGCCCTCGGCGATCCGGCGGCGCAGGTCGGCGGCGAGGCGCTGGTATTTGGGGGATTGGGCGGTGCCCCGGGGGATTGTCACCCTCGTGAATGTAGCGAGCGCGGTGAGCCGGTATCAGCCGTTTCCGGCAATATCGTCCGAGCGGGTTGAATGCGCCCCCGCGCCGACCCCTCCCGGTAGCAGAACTGGCCCGTCCGGATACGAACAGCTGGTCGTGGTGAATTCGGGAAGGGGTTGGAGAGAAAAAGGGGGGCGCATGGAATTGACCACGCGCCCCCCTTTCGTCCTGGATTACCAGCGCGCCGCCGAGGGCAGCGGCTCCCCGTACCAGAGCTCGACCAGGTGCCGGGCGATCGAGATGCCGGACGGCGGCAGGATCTCGCCCGCCTCCATCCCGGCGCGCAGCTCCTCGCGGGAGAACCAGCGCGCCTCGGCCAGCTCCTCGCCGTCCACGGTGATCTCGGTGCCGCCGGGCAGCGCCCGGCCCAGGAAGCCGAGCATCAGGCTGGACGGGAACGGCCAGGGCTGGCTGGCCACGTAGCGCACCTCGCCGACCTTGACGCCCGCCTCCTCGTGCACCTCGCGGGCCACCGCCTGCTCGATCGACTCCCCCGGCTCGACGAAGCCGGCCAGCGTCGACCAGCGGCCCTCCGGCCACAGCGCCTGGCGGCCGAGCAGGCAGCGGTCCTGCTCGTCGGTGATCACCATGATCACCGCCGGGTCGGTGCGCGGGTAGTGCTCGGCCGCGCAGGAGGTGCAGCGCCGCACGTGCCCGGCGCCGGCCTTCTCGGTCGGGTGCCCGCAGCGCGAGCAGAAGCTGTGCAGCCGGTGCCAGTGCTCCAGCGCCACGGCGTGCACCAGCAGCCCGGCGTCCCGGTCGGACAGCAGCCCGCCGACCTCGCGCAGCCCGGCCGGCCGGGCGTCGCCGTCCAGCCGCCCGGGCAGGCTCTCGCCGGCCAGCGCGAAGTACGAGACGCCGTCCTGGTCGGTGCCGAGGAAGTACCGGTCGCCGGTCTGCGGGGCCTCGAAGGAGGGCATCAGCACGAGTTCGGTGCCCTGCGCGGTGTCGACCACGAACGCCTCGCCGCCGGCGATCGGCAGGACCCGGGTGTTCGGGTGGCTCCAGGCGGCCGCCAGCCAGGGCTCGTCGAGGCGGTGCTCGGCCGCCCGGTCCACCCCGGACCGGGCCAGGGCCAGGGGCAACGGGCGCTCGGTCTCAGGCACGGTGCTCACGTCTGTTCCATCCCCACGTGGTGAATCATCCGGATGAGTGATCTGGCTGCCATGGTGCGCGCGGTGGGCGTCATGCCCCCGGCCGGAAGTTCTCGGCCAGGTCGCCCCAGAGGTACGCGGCCGTCTCCACGCCCTTGGCCAGCAGGTCCAGCTCGACCTTCTCGTTGACCGAGTGCCAGCCGTCCGAGGGCACCGAGATGCCGAGGAACAGCACCGGCGCGCCCAGCGCGTCCTGGAGGTCGGCGGCCGGGCCGGAGCCGCCCTCGCGGGTGAAGAGGATCTTCTGCTCGAAGGCCCGCCCCATCGCCCGGACGGTGGACTGGAGCGCCGGGTGGTCCAGCGGGGTCAGGCAGGGCCGGGTCGCGCCGGGGAAGACCAGCTCGTACCGGACGCCCTCGGGCACCCGCCCGGCCACCCAGTCCCGCACCGCCTCGCGGACCTGCTCCACCTCCTGCCCGGCGACCAGCCGGAAGGACAGCTTGAGGTGCGCCGAGGCGGGGACGATGGTCTTGCCGCCGGGGCCGGTGTAGCCGCCCCAGATGCCGTTGACCTCGGCGGTCGGGCGGGCCCAGATCCGCTCCAGGGTGGAGTAGCCGGCCTCGCCGCGGGTGCCGTACGACTTGGCGACCCGCAGCCACTGCTCCTCGTCGAAGGGCAGCTCGGCGAACAGCTCGCGCTCGGTCTCGGTCAGCTCGACGACGCCGTCGTAGAAGCCCGGGATCGCGACCCTGCGGTCGGCGTCGTGCAGGGCGGCGGCCAGCTCGGCCGCGACCTGGGCCGGGTTGGGGACGGCCCCGCCGAAGGAGCCGGAGTGGATGTCGGTGTCCGGCCCGTACAGGTCGATCTGGGCGTCGGCCAGGCCGCGCATGCCGGTGCAGACGGTCGGCGTGGTCGCGGACCACATGCCGGTGTCCGAGATGACGACCACGTCGGCGGCCAGCCGCCCGGCCTCGCGCCGGACCAGGTCGGCGAAGTTCGGCGAGCCGGACTCCTCCTCGCCCTCGATCAGCAGCTTGAGGTTGACGGCCGGCGCGGTGCGGCCGGTGGCGGCCAGGTGGGCGCGCACCCCCAGGGTGTGGAAGAACACCTGGCCCTTGTCGTCGGCGGCGCCGCGCGCGTACAGCCGGCCGTCGACCACGGTCGGGGTGAACGGCTCGGTGTCCCAGCCGTCCTCCCGGGCCGCGGGCTGCACGTCGTGGTGCCCGTAGACCAGGACGGTCGGCGCGGACGGGTCCCCGGAAGGCCACTCGGCGAACACCGCCGGCAGTCCGTCGGTCTCCCACACCTCGGCGACCGGGAAGCCGGTCTCCCCCAGCTTGGCGGCCAGCCACTCGGCCGAGCGCCGCACCTCGCCGGCCCGGGCCGGGTCGGCGGAGACGGAGGGGATGGCCAGCCACTCGGAGAGGTCGGCGAGGAACGTGGCCTGGTGCTGGTCGATGTAGGAGCGGACGACGCTGTCCGGGGTTCTCGTCATACCGACGACTGTAGTTCGCCCGTGCGGGTGCCCGCCCCGGCCGTCCGGCTGCCGGGCGTTCCCGGCTCTGTAACATGCGTCACCCCCGCCGCGACAGGGGTGCGCGACGGGGGTGACGGACGGGTGCGCCGGGCTCAGCCCGAGCGGCGCAGCAGGGTGATCCGCGAGCGGGTCATCACGGCGGCCAGGCCGGCCGCGAGCAGCGGCAGCAGCACCACGGTGGCGGCGATGGTGGGCCACGGGAAGACCACGATCGCCTTGTTGGCCAGCTCGGCGGCGCTCATCCCGGGGTAGCCGCCCGTCGCGGCCTCGACCTTGCGCAGCGCCACCCCCGGCACCACGCCGCAGACCGCGCCGAGTAGGGCGCCCATGGCGGCGATCACCCCGCACTGGAAGCCGGACAGCGAGCGCCGGATGCGGGGTTCGGCGCCGACCGCCGCGAGGGTGGTCAGGTCGCGCTGGGAGTCGGCGGCGGCCAGTCCGGTGGCGATGCCGGCCGCGCCGAGGGCGACGATGGCGGCGAAGACGTTCAGGCCGAGCTGGACCAGTCCGGCCCGGGACTCGTAGCCGCGTTCGATCTTGAGCATCGTGTGGTCGGTGAGCTTGGCCATCGCGCCGTCGGCCTTCTGCTGGGCGCCGTCGGAGGGCATCGCGGCGGGCAGCCAGACCGAGCCGGCCGGAGCGGTGGCGAAGCCGAGCCGGGCCGCGGTGGCCGGGCTGACCACGGCCTGGCCCGGGGCCGGCACCGAGGAGTCGACGAGGACGGCGTCCACGGCGATCTCGGTGGTGACCGGCTTCTCCCGGGAGTTGCCGCTCGAATCGGGGTGGACCGGCAGGGTGTACTGGAGGGCGAGCTTGCCGTCCTTGAGGTACCGGGGGTCGAAGACCACGGCCTTGCCGGCCGCGAGGGCCTGGCCGGCCCCCTGGTCGGTGACGCCGTAGAGGTTGCGCAGCAGGGTGGCGTCGCCGGCGACCAGCGCGGTGTACGGGGTGCTGCGGCGGTTGTCCGACTTGCAGCGCGGGTCCGTCCCCATGATCCGGTAGTGCTCCGCGGGGTCGAGCTCGTTGGTCGGGTCGAGGGCGGGGCAGCGGTCCGCCTTGGGCACCTCGACCCTGATGTAGCCGCAGAAGCTGCCGTCGGGGCAGTTGCCCTTGGGCTCGACGCGCTGGACGTCGGCGCGCTGGCCGAGGTCGGGGATGCTGCGTTCGACGGCCTCGCGCGCCTGCGGCAGCAGCTTGCTGTCGGCGTCGGTCATCCAGCCGCTGCCGAGCATGACGGCCTTGGAGGGCCCGGAGGCGACGTAGTCGCGCCGGTTCTGCTCCTCGTAGCTGGCCATGTAGACGCTGACCGCGACGGAGCCGGCGACGGCGGCCATCACGGCGGCCACGGCGGGCGCGGTGCGGCCGCGGTGGCGCACCGAGTCGCGCAGGGCGAGCCGGGGGCCGAGCGAGAGCCAGCGGCCGAGCCGGCCGAAGAGCCCGACCAGGTAGGGCGTCAGGACGACCATGCCGAGCTCCGCGACGACCGAGCCGCCGAGGACGGCGACGCTGCGGTTGCCGATGCCGCTGGTCGCGCCGAACAGGGCGAGGGCGGCGCCGCCGCCGAGCATCAGCAGACCGAGGACGGCGAGCTTGCGGCTCGGCGGCTTGAGCGTGTCGCGGCCGGTCAGCGCGGCGACGACGTCCTGGCGGGAGGCCTGGACGGCGGGCACGACGGCGGCCAGCAGGCCGGTGACGAGGCCGACCAGGAGGATGCCGAGCAGGTCGAGCGGCTGCAGGTTGAAGTGGCCGAAGCGCTTGCCGGAGTAGTCCTCGGCGCTGGTGCGCAGCAGGGCGACCAGGCCGACGCCCAGGCCGAGGCCGACCAGGGCGCCGGTGACGCCGAGGACGATGCCGCCGCCGAGCACGACCGAGCGGACGTTGGCGCGTTCACCGCCGGCCGCGGCCAGCAGCCCGAGCTGCCGCCGCGAGCGCCGTGCGCCGACGGCGAAGGCGGGGCCCGCGAGGAGGACGATCTCCAGCAGGGCCATGCCGACGACGGTGGCGAGGATGACGACGTCGGTCCGGTTGAGGTAGGAGGTCTCCTCGCCGCCGCGCGACTTCTGCTCGACGTAGTAGGGGACGTCGGCGCGGGCCGGCGGGTCGAGCAGGACGGCGCGGGAGGTCACGGTGAAGCCGTACTCGTTGACCTCCTTGACCTTGTTCCAGTCGAGCGCGGCCCCGGCCGGGAGCTTGACGAGCCAGCGGGAGGTCTCGGTGCCGGCCTCGCGGGCGTTGTCCGTCCTGGTGGTCTTGGCGAGCCGCTCCAGCAGGGTGCCGGGGCGGGCGGTCAGTTCGGTGGCCCGCAGCTCACCGGGGTACTCGTAGACACCGCTGATGGTGAAGGGGGTGGACTCCAGGCCGCGGACGGCGGTCTTGTCGCCGACCTTGAGGCCGGAGCGCTTGAGGAAGTCCGTGGTGACGGCGGCCTCGGTGTCGGCGGCCGGGGCGCGGCCCTGGACCAGGTTCACCCGGCCCCGCCAGACCGGGTCGGTCAGGTCGGCCTCGCCGACCCGGGTGCTGAGCAGGCCCTGGGCGCTGCTCGCGGCGGTGTACGGGCCCGAGAGCTCCGGCACCAGGACGGCGCCGGCCGGGAGCAGCTGGCGGGCCAGCTCGGCGGGGGCGGTGTCCAGGGAGCGCCGCTGGACGGGGGTGTACGCGGGGGCTTCGCCCTCCTTGGCGTCGTCCTTGGGGTCCTTGACGGTGAAGCCCTTGTCGGGGTCCGGCGCCTGCTTGACGGTGGAGCCGGCTTGGACCACGCTCAGCTCGCCGGCGGCCTGGCCGATGAGCCGCGCCACCTGTTCGGTGGGCGTGAGCTCGGCGCTGCGGAAGACGACGTCGGCGCCGGTGACGCCGAGGACGGGCAGGGCGACCATCGCGATGACGAGGGCGCTGCGGCCCTTGGCGCGCAGGGCGTCGCGGCGGGCTATGCGCAGGGCGACCCGCCAGGCGCTGAGCTTCACTCGTCCACCTTCAGGCTGTTGCCGGCGGCGGTGACGAGCAGGCTGGCGGCGTCCTGGCTGACGGACTCGTCGACCATCCGGCCGTCGCGCAGGAAGACGACCCGGTCGGCCCAGGCGGCGTGCCGGGCCTCGTGGGTGACCATCATGGCGGCGGCGCCGGCGTCGCAGCGGGCGCGCAGGACGGCGAGCACGGCTTCGCCGGTGGTGGAGTCGAGGGCGCCGGTGGGCTCGTCGGCGAGGACGAGGCGGCGGTCGCCGATCAGGGCGCGGGCGATGGCGACGCGCTGCTGCTGGCCGCCGGACATGTCGTCGGGGAACCGGTCGGCGAGCTCGGGGATGCCGAGCTCCTCCAGGGCGACGAGGGCCTCGCGGCGGGCGGCGCGGGTGGACAGCCCGTCGAGTTCGCGCGGCAGCGAGATGTTCTCGGCGGCGGTGAGCGCCGGGATCAGGTTGTAGTCCTGGAAGACGTAGCCGACGGAGCGGCGGCGGACCTGGGCGAGCTTCTTGCGGTTGAGGCCGCCGAGGGCGACGCCCTCGACCAGGACCTGGCCGCCGCTCGGGGTGTCCAGGCCGCCGGCCAGGGTGAGCAGGGTCGACTTGCCGGACCCGGAGGGGCCCATGACGGCGACGAACTCGCCGGGGTGGACCTTGAGGTCGACGCCGCGCAGGGCCTGGACCTCGGCGGCGCCGTGGCCGTGGACCCGGGTGACGTTCTCCAGGTGGAGCACCGGCATCTGCCGGGCCTCTTGGGTGTGGGACACGAATTCCCCCCTTGTGCTGGGTGTGGGCTCGGAGTCGGGCCGAGCCTGGTGGTTCGGGTGGCGCGCGGACTCACACGCGCGGACTCAGGCGGTGGGCTCGAGCGGTGGGCTCGAGCGGTGGACTCGGGCGGTGGGCTCAAGCGATGCGCTCGGGCGGTGGGCTCAGGCCCGCAGGCGGCGGCCGCGTTTCGCGGGCGCGCCGTCGTCGCGGGCGGCCTCGGCGGTGCGGGCCTGCAGGAGCTCGGCCTGCTGGGCGAGCCGGGTCTCGCAGTGGTCGAGCCAACGGATCTCCGCTTCGGTCTGGAAGATCAGCTGGTCGAGGACGAGCAGCCAGGCGAGGTCGTTGCTGGCGGAGGGCACCACGCCGGGGCGCTTCTCGCCGGCGAGGGCGCGGCCCTTGAGCCGGGTGTAGTCCTGGAGCGCCTTGATGCTGTGCCGGCGCTGGCCCTGGACGACGGCGGAGACGTCCACTCCGGGGACGGTGACCGCCATGGCGAGCTTGATCGCCAGTTCGTCGCGCGGGGGGTTGGTCCGGGGCACCGGGGTGTCGAACCAGGACCGCAGCTCCTCCCGGCCGGCGTCGGTGGCGGCGTAGAACTGGTGGCCCTCGCCGTCCTCCCCCGCCGGCTCGACCAGCCCGTCGCGCTCCAGTCGCGACAGCGTGGTGTAGACCTGCCCGACGTTGAGCGGCCAGGTGGCGCCGGTGCGCGCCTCGAACTCGGTGCGCAGCTGGTAGCCGTAGCGCGGGCCCTGGTCGAGCAGGGCGAGCAGACCGTGACGGATGGACATACCGAGTATGTATACCCGGTATGCCCTACCGCCTCAAGCCGGGCCCCCCTCCCCCGGGGACCGGGTACCGTCGTGCGGTGTGAGCCAGTTGCGCATCGCCACCTTCAATCTGTTGCACGGACAGCCGCTCGCCCCGGACGGCGCGCCGCGGCCCTACCCGTCCGACCCCGGCGGGCCGTTGGCCGAGGCGGTGGCCGCGCTGGACGCCGACGTGCTGGCGCTCCAGGAGGTGGACCGCCACCAGGCGCGCTCCGGCCTCACCGACCAGGCGGCGGTGGCCGCCGCGGCGATGGGCGCCAAGGACTGGCGCTTCGCCGCCGCGCTGCACGGCCGCCCGGCGCCGGTGGCGGGCTGGGTGCCGGAGCCGTCCGGTCCGGTCGGCCTGCGGGTGTACGGGCCGGACGAGGTCGGCGACGGCGCCGCGCCCTCGTACGGGACGGCGCTGCTGACGAGGCTTCCGGTGCGGCACTGGCGGGCCCGCCGGTTCGCCCCGGCCCCGTTCGGGCTGCCGCTGCGGGTGGCCGGGCGGCGCGGGCTGACCCCGGTGCCGGACGAGCCGCGGGCGGCGCTGGCGGCCGTCCTGGAGGGCGAGCACGGGCCGTTCACCGTGGTGGCGGCGCACCTGTCCTTCGTCCCCGGCTGGAACATGGCGCAGCTGGCCGGCATCCGGCGCTGGATCGCCGACCTGCCCCGGCCGTACCTGGTGCTGGGCGACTTCAACCTGGTCGGCGCCGTGCCGCGGACGGTGCTCGGCGGGGCGACGGCGCTGGAGCGCACCGCGCCGCGGGCGCGGGTGCGCGAGCTGCGGGCGGCCCGGCGGGCCCGGCCCGCGCTGGCCGAGCCGCGCCGGCGCCGGGTGCGCGAGCCGCGGCCGCGCCTGCAGGGCTGGTACGACCTGGCGCGCACGCCGACCTACCCCTCGCACCGGCCCGCGGTGCAGTTCGACCACGTGCTGGCGATCGGTGTGCCGCGGACGGCGGTCGGCCCGGCGGCGGCGCCGCGCGCGGTGGTGTCGGACCACCGCCCGCTGCTGGTCGAGGTGTCCCTGTAGGGCCTCTGGGTCCTCAGTGGCGCGCCAGGACCCCGGCCTGCTGCGGGAGGTGGACGGTGGCCGCGCCCTGGGGCACTCCGGGCCCGAGCGCGGGCGGCGGGTCGAACTGGAGCAGCAGCATGGCCGCGTCGTCGCCGAGCTGGCGCCCGACGTGGCGCACCACGTCCTCGTGCAGGCGCTGCAGGACGTCGGCCGGGCGGCCGGCGGCGCAGCGCGGGAGGCGTTCGGCGAGCGGGTAGAAGACGCCGGCCCGGTCGCGGGCCTCGATCACCCCGTCGGTGAACAGCAGGACCCGGTCCTCGCCCTGGAGCAGCAGCCGGTGCACCGGCGGGCGGACGTCGGCCGGGTCGAGGACGCCCAGCGGCGGTACGGTCTCGGCGAGTTCGAGCGGGCTGACCTCGCCGCCGCGCAGCAGCAGCGGGGCCGGGTGGCCGCAGTTGACGATCTCCGCGGCGCCGTCGGGGCGGACGCCGATCAGCACCAGGGTGACGAACTCCTCCTCCACGCCCGGGTGGTCGTTCTCGTGCAGGGCGCGGTCGAGGCTGACGGCCAGCCAGCCGGCCACCCGGTCCAGGGCGGCCTCCTGGTGGGCGGCCTCGCGGAAGGCGCCGAGCACGGCGGCGGCCGTCTCCACCGCGCCGAGGCCCTTGCCGCGGACGTCCCCGACCACGGCCCGCACCCCGTGCCGGGTGTTGACCACCTCGTAGAGGTCGCCGCCGATCCGGGCGTGCGCGGCGGCGGCCTCGTAGTGGACGGCCGCCCGGACGGTGCCGACCCGTTCGGGGACGGGCCGCAGCAGCACCCGGCGGGCGATCGAGGCGACCAGCTGGGCGTCGGCCAACGCCTGTTCCTGGCGCAGTCTCAGGGTGGCGCTGACCCAGCCGATCGCGGCGACGAGCAGGATCGCGAAGACGCTGGCGGCGTGCACGGATTCGCCGAGCGTGTCGCTGCGGAAGGCCATCAGGAAGGCCGCCGCCTCGGTGCCCAGACCGATGGCGAGCGGGTACCAGGTTCGGCGGCTGACCACGGCGGCCAGCGCGGGTACGGCGGTGAGGGCCGGTTCGACCGTCACCTCGGTGCCGCTGAGGTAGTCGAGGGCGACGATCAGCACCATGCCGATGAACGGCAGCGCCAGCGCCGTCCTCGGCCAGGTGCCGGTCGCGCGCGGAGCGGGCCCCGGTGTCGGCCCGGTGAACCGCTCTCTGATCCATCCGGTCGCGCTCAACTTCGGTCTCTCCAGCAGAAGACGCCGATGCCCGAGGGCACCTGCGGTGATGACTGAGGGTCAGGGAATACGGGCCTCGCTGGCGGCCGGAGCACGGGGGTTGACCGGTTACCGACCCCACAATAGGCGCGAAACGTGCATGACGCACAGGTTTCGGGCACTGGCGTGATGACTTGGATGCTCTGTGTGACTCAATAGTCACTGTTCCCGATCAGGAGCCGTTCCAACTCTTTTCGGTCGGGAAGTCCTGCGGGACGGACGATCCGTCCGCTGCGGACGTACAGGAAGGAAGCCGTGACCTGCTCGGGATCGACGCCCGCGTGCTCGGCCCAGGCCAGCCGGTAGACCGCGAGCTGCAACGGGTCGGCGGTCTCCTCCCGGTGGGTCTTCCAGTCCACCACTTCGTAGCGTGACGCACCACCGGATTCCGACAACGCGTCATCTTCCCGGTAGACCGCGTCGATCCGTCCCCGCACCACCCGTCCCGCCAGCACCAGCTGGAACGGCGCCTCCACCCGGTGGGGCTTGCGCTGCGCGTACGGGGTGCGCAGGAACGCCTCCTTGAGCCGCTCCAGGTCCTGCTCGTCCTCGATGCCGTCGTCGTCGGCGCCGGGCAGCGCGCCGGGCTCGACCAGCAGCAGCGGCTCGATCCGGGACTGCACCCAGGCGTGGAAGCGGGTGCCGCGCCGGGCCGCCGGCTGCGGGGGGCGCGGCATCGGACGGGCCAGCTCGTGCGCGAAGCCGTCCGGGTCGGCGGCGAGGCGCAGCAGCTGGGTGGCGGACAGCGAGGCGGGCAGCGGCACGTCCCGCGCGGTGCGCCGGGAGCGCTCCAACTCGCCCAGCAGCGCGGTCAGATCGCGGTCCCAGGAGGCGACCTGGCGCTGGTCCTCGGAGGTCAGCTCCTCGGCTTCGGGGGCCGCCGCGCCCGCCACCCGCGCGCGCACCACCTCGGCGACCCGGCGGCGGGCGTGCTGGGCGGCCGGGTCCAGCGGCAGCGGCCAGGGGCGCTCGACCGGGGAGGCCAACGCCGGGTTCTCGGCGCCCTTCTCCGGCTGCTCGGCCCAGTGCTCGACCTCACCGGCGCCGGGCCGCTCGCAGTGCTCGCGCAGCCGCTCCAGGAAGTCGGACGGGCCGCGGACGGTCTTCTGGCTCGGCCCCCACCAGTGCCCGGAGGCCAGCAGCAGCGACCGGGGGCGGGTGAACGCCACGTAGCCCAGGCGCAGTTCCTCGACGGCGGAGTGGTCGGCCAGCTCCTTCTTGAACGCCGTCATCGACTTCCCGTTCCACCCGCCGCGCACGTCGGGCAGCGTTTCGGCGTCGCCGCGCAGGGCGTGCGGGAGCACGCGCTTGGTGCTCGTCCAGCGTTCGCGCGGGCTGGATGACGGGAACGCGCCCCGTACCAGGCCGGGGACGGCGACCACGTCCCACTCCAGGCCCTTGGACTTGTGCGCGGTGAGCACCTTCACGGTGTCCTCGCCGCCGGGCAGGCTGCTGTCCAGGCCGCGCTCGTACTCCTGGGCGGCGCGCAGGAAGCCGAGGAAGGCGGCGAGGCCCGGGTCGCCGTCGAGGTCGGCGAAGGAGGCGGCGACGTCCAGGAAGGCGTGCAGGGTCTCCCGCCGCCGGGCGGCCAGGGCCTGTGGGGAGGCGGCGAGTTCGACCTCCAGGCCGGTGACGGACAGCACCCGGTGCAGCACGTCCATCAGCGGGTCGGCGAGCGAGCGGCGCAGGTCGCGCAGCTCGGCGGCGAGCCGGGCGAAGCGCACCCGCGCCTCGGCGGAGAACGGCAGGTCGTCGGGCTTCCCCTCGTCGCCGGCCGAGGCGTCGAGGAAGGTCTCCACCGCGTCGGCCAGCGAGACCACCTCGGTCGGGTCGGCCTCGGCGACGGCCGCGGCCAGCGCCTCGACGCCCTCGGGGTGGTCGGTGCGCACCAGGTCGGCGGCCCGGCGGCCGAGCAGGGCGAGGTCGCGCGGGCCGATCCGCCAGCGCGGGCCGATCAGCAGGCGCACCAGCGCGGCGTTGGCGGTCGGGTCCTGCAGCACCTCGCAGACCGCCACCAGGTCGGCCACCTCGGGCAGCTGCAGCAGCCCGCCGAGGCCGACCACCTCGACCGGCACCTCCCGGGCGACCAGCGCGGCGTGGATGTCCGGGAAGGCCGCGCCGCCGCGGCACAGCACGGCGATCCGGCCGGGCGCGGTGCCGGTGCGCACCAGGTGGGCGATCGAGTCGGCCAGCCAGTCGACCTCCTCGGCGTGGGTGGGCAGCAGCGCCGCGCGCACGTAGCCGTCCCGCTCGGCGCCGGGGGCCGGGCGCAGCGCCTCCACGCCCTCGTGCATCTCCCGCAGCGGGGCGGCGAGTTCGTTGGCGAAGTCGAGCAGGCGGCCGCCGCTGCGGCGGTTCTCGCTGAGCGCGTAGCGGTCGGCGGGGCGGCCGTCGGCCTTCGGGAAGTGCCGGGGGAACTCGTCGAGGTTGGCCACCGAGGCGCCGCGCCAGCCGTAGATCGCCTGGCAGGGGTCGCCGACGGCGGTCACCGGGTGGCCGCTGCCGGTGCCGGCGCCGTCGGAGGGGGCGCCGAACAGGCCGGCGAGCATCAGCCGCTGGGCGACCGAGGTGTCCTGGTACTCGTCCAGCAGCACCACCTTGAACTGGCCGCGCAGCAGCTCGCCGACCTCCGGGCGCTGCTGGGCGAGGCGGGCGGCGGCGGCGATCTGGTCGCCGAAGTCCATCAGCCCGGCGGAGCGCTTGCGGCGCCGGTAGTCCTCGACGAGGCGCAGCAGCTCCAGCCGGGCCCGGGCGGTGGCCGGGACGGCCCGCAGGTCGTCGTTGGTGAGCTTGACGGTGGCGAGGGTGTCCAGCAGCCGCTCGTCGAACTCGCGCAGGGTCTGCGGCTCGACCAGGTGCTCGGCGAGCTCGCCGTCCAGTGCGGTCAGGTCGGCGACCAGGTTGGCGAAGGTGCCGGTGAGGGCGGGGAACGGGCCGCGGGCGGTGCGCAGCACCTTGGCGGCGAGCTGGAAGCGGGTGGCGTCGGCGAGCAGCCGGACGTCCGGCTCGATGCCGATCCGCAGGCCGTGCTCCTTGAGCAGGCGGCCGGCGAAGGCGTGGTAGGTGGAGATCTCCGGGTCGCCGAGCGGCTCGGCGCCGTCCCGGTCGACGACCCCGGCCCGCAGGAGGGAGGCGCGCACCCGCTCGGAGAGCTCGCCGGCGGCCTTGTTGGTGAAGGTGAGGCCGAGCACCTCCTCGGGCCGGACGGCGCCGGAGCCGACCAGCCAGACCACCCGGGCGGCCATCACCGTGGTCTTGCCGGAGCCCGCGCCGGCGACGATCACGGCCGGCTCCAGGGGGGCTGCGACGGCCGCCATCTGCTCCCGGTTGAACGGGATGCCGAGCAGCTCCTTGAGCTGGTCGGGATGGCTGAGCACGGCGGTCACCCCGCAACCGTAACCGGAGCGTCGGACAGGATTCACTCCACGAGCTGCGCCCCGTCGCGCTGGGCGGAGCAGCTGCGGCGGAAGGTGCAGCGGTCGCAGCCGCCGCCGGTCTGCGGGACGAAGCGCTCGGCGAGGACCTTCCCGGCCGCCTCGGCGAGCAGGTTCTCGATCCAGGGCTCGCCCTGCGGCGGCTCCTGGTGCTGCACCTTGGGGGTGTCCTGGGCGGCCTTGGCGGCGGGCTCGCGCAGGTGGACGAGTTCGGCGCCGCCGGTGTCCGGCGGGTGCCCGGGGAAGCCGGGCAGCTCATTGAGGGCGCCGGCCCGGACGGCGAGCTGGTAGACGGCGAGCTGCTTGTGCTCGGGCAGCGACCTGTCGGTGGGTATCTGCTTGCCGGTCTTGAAGTCGACCACGTAGGCGCGCCCGGCGGAGTCCTTCTCCACCCGGTCCATCGAGCCGCGGATGCGCACCGAGACGCCGCCGACGTCGAGGGTGACGTCGAAGCCGTGCTCGGTGGCGACGAGGTCCCGGCCGCGCTCCAGGACGTGCCAGTTGAGGAAGCGCTCCAGGGCGGCGCGGGCCTCGGTCTTCTCCTGCTGGGACTTCCAGGGCGCGTCGAAGGCCAGCGCGTCCCAGACGGTGTCCAGCCGCTCCATGAGCACGGCGAGGTCGGCGGGGGTGCGGCCGGAGCCGACCTCGTCGGCGAGGGCGTGCACCACGTTGCCGAAGCCCTGGGCGGCCGAGCCGGCGCCGCGCGCCTTGACCTCCTTGTCCAGGAACCACTGCAGGGAGCAGCTCTCCAGCTGTTCCAGTCCGCTGCCGGACAGCCGGACGGGCGCGTCGGCGCTGCGCAGCGGCTCGGCGGCGGCGGTCGGGTCGTCCAGGCCCCACCAGCGTTCGGGGCGGGCGGCGGGGACCAGCGGCTGCCCCTCCTCGTCGGTGGCGGCGGCGAGGGTGGCGAGGCGTTCGGCGGCGGCGCGGCGCAGTTCGGGCGAGCGGGCGGGGTCGACGGTGACGGCGCGCAGTTCGGCGACCAGCGCGGCGACGGACAGCGGGCGGCGCGGCCGGTGGGTGACGTCCTCGACGGTGACCGGCGGGGTGCGGCGGACGACCCTGCCGGTCCTGGGGTCGACGTCCTCGCGGTAGAGCTCGCGCAGGAAGCGGGACGGTTCGTCGCCGTCGTCGGCGGGGGCCTTGACGGCGGTGACGATCAGCCGTTCCTTGGCGCGGGTCGCGGCGACGTAGAAGAGCCGGCGCTCCTCGCCGAGCAGCGCGCCCGGGGAGAGCGGTTCGGCGAGGCCGTCGCGGCCGATCCGGTCGGCCTCCAGCAGGGAGCCGCGGCGGCGCAGGTCGGGCCAGAGGCCGTCCTGGACGCCGGCCACCACGACCAGGCGCCACTCCAGGCCCTTGGAGCGGTGGGCGGTCATCAGCCGCACCGCCTCGGGGCGCACGGTCCGGACGGTGAGGGTGTCGGCGGCGATGTCCTGGGCTTCGAGTTCGGCGAGCAGGTCGAGGGCGCTGCGGTGGCCGGTGACCTGTTCCTCGGCGCGGGCGGCGGTCTCGAACAGGGCGCAGAGCGCGTCCAGGTCGCGGTCGGCGTTGCGGCCGGCCGCGCCGCCGCGCAGGGCGGCCCGTTCCAGTCGCTCGCGCCAGCGGCGGCTGCCGTCCCACAGCTCCCAGAGCGCCTCCTCGGCGGTGCAGCCGCCGGCCAGCAGTTCGCGGACCTTGCGCAGCAGGGTGCCGAGGTCGCGGGCGCGGCGGGCGTGCGCGGGGTCGAGGGCGACAAGGCGCTCGGGTTCGGCGAGGGCCTCGCGGATCAGTTCGCCGGCCGGGCGGGGGGCGGCGGCGTGGCCGGGGCCGGGGTCCGTCGTCACGCTCCCGTCGTCCGCCCCGCCCTCGGGGGTCCGGAGGCGGGCCCTGGCCTCGGCGCGCAGCGCGGCGCGTTCCTCCTCGCGCAGGGCGCGGCCGAGGCGGCGCAGGTCGGAGCCGTCGAGGCCGCCGAGCGGGCCGGTGAGCAGGGCGTGCGCCAGGTCGGTGGTGAGCGGGTCGGGGGCGTCCGGGTCGCCCTGCTTGTCGCGGGCGGCCTGTTCGGCGCAGACCCGCAGGGCGAGCAGCAGCTGGGCGACGGCCGGCTCCTCGCGCAGCGGCAGGTCGTCGCCGTCGATCTCCAGCGGGACGCCGGCCGCGCCGAGGGCCCGCCGTACGCCGGGGATGGAGCGGGCGCCGGCCCGGACGAGCACGGCCATCTCGCCCCAGGGCACGCCGTCCTCCAGGTGGGCGCGGCGCAGCAGGTCGGCGATCGAGTCGAGTTCGGCGCCGGGGGTCGGGTAGGTGTAGACCTCGACCCTGCCGCCTTCGCGGGAGGGCAGCAGGGCGCGGTGCTGGGCGAGCTTGTCGGCGGGCAGCCGGCCCATCGGCATCCGGCGGGCGACTTCCCGGGAGGCGGCGAGCAGCAGGGCGCCGGAGCGGCGGGAGACCCGCAGCACCTTGACCTCGGCGGGGCTGCCGTCGGCCTGTCGGAAGGTCTGGGGGAAGTCGAGGATGCCGTTGATGTCGGCGCCGCGGAAGGCGTAGATCGACTGGTCCGGGTCGCCGACCGCGACGAGGTCGCGTCCGCCGCCGGCGAGCCGGCGCAGCAGCCGGACCTGGGAGGGGTCGGTGTCCTGGTACTCGTCGACGAAGACGACGTCGTAGCGCCGCCGCAGCTGCTCGGCGACGTCGGGGCGCTCGGCGAGCAGCACGGCGCGGTGGACGAGTTCGGCGTAGTCGAGGACGCCGCGCAGGTCGAGCACGTCGAGGTAGTCGGCGAGGAAGTGCGCGGCGGCGGCCCAGTCGGGGCGCTGGACGCCCTGGGCGAAGCGCTCGAGTTCGGCCTCGCCGAGGCCGAGTTCGCGGCTGCGGGCGAGGACGGCGCGGACCTCGTCGGCGAAGCCGCGGGTGGTCAGGCAGGCCCGCAGGTCCAGCGGCCAGGCGATCCGGCCGAGGCCGAGCTTGGCGTCCTCGGCGCCGCCGGCCAGCAGTTCGCGGACCATGACGTCCTGTTCGGGGCCGGAGAGCAGCCGCAGCGGCTCGGCGTAGTCCTCCGGGTCCTGGTGGGCGCGCAGCAGGGCGTAGCAGTAGGAGTGGAAGGTGGTGGCCTGGGGGGCGGCGGCGGTGCCGCCGAGCCGTCCGGACATCCGGTCGCGCAGTTCCGTCGCGGCCTTGCGGCTGAAGGTGAGGACGAGGATCCGCTCGGGGTCGGTGCCGTCCTCGATCCGCCGGGCGACCGCCTCGACCAGGGTGGTGGTCTTGCCGGTGCCCGGCCCGGCCAGCACCAGCAGCGGCCCGCCGGGGTGCTCGACCACGGCGCGCTGGTAGGCGTCCAGCACGGGTGGGTCGGGCTGGACGAGCGGGCTGCGCACGAGCCGGTACGGGGAGGTCACGAACGGGTCCTGGGGTCGAACAGGGGGCATGGCGGGGCGGGCCCGCGTCGGACCCGCCCGTATCGAGCCTACGGTCCCGCGCTGTCAGTCCGGTCCGTGCGGCGGCCGTCGGTCAAGCCCCCCTAGGGAATCGGCCGACCGTCCCAGCGGGCCCGCTTGAGGTCGACCCGGGGCGGGTCGGCGAGTTCGCGCAGCGGGGTGCCCTCCTCGCCGTAGTGGTCGAGGGCGCGGTGCTCGTGCCCGGGCAGCAGCCGGCCGTCCGCGCGGACGACCCGCCACCAGGGCACCGGGCCGCCGTACAGGGCCATCACCCGGCCGACCTGTCGGGGGCCGCCCTGGCCGAGGTACTCGGCGACGTCGCCGTAGGTCATCACCCGGCCGGGTGGAATCCGCTCGGTCAGGTCGAGCACCAGTTCGGCGAACGGCGGCAGGGCGTCCGGAGGGCCGTCGTGTGTTGCGTCCGTCACCTGCGGCATTCTTCCCTACGGGGGCGCGCCCGCGGCCCCGTCCGTACGATCCGCCGCGCCCGATCCGCCCCCTGTCCCGCACGGGGCGCCGGGGCATGCCACCATCTTCCGGGGCGGTGAGTGGTGATACGAGGACAAGACCAGATGACCGGGACGGCTGACGTGGGCGTGGACAAGGACTCCGACGAGTCCGCTGCCGCCGTGCCGTCGGCGCCCGGGAGCGGGGGCGAGGGCCGGCCCGAACCCGGGCCGACGCCGGAAGTCTCCCTGATCAAGGACCGGACGATCAAGACCCCCGCACCCGCGAAGACCCCCGAGCAGCCCGGCCCGCCCCCGGCCGAGACCACCGGCGCCCCGGCGCCCGCGGCCCCCGCCGCCCCGCCCGGGGAGCCCGAGCCGCCGGACGAGGCCCCGCACCTGGACGTCGACGAGCCGCTGCTCGCCGCCCGCGCGCACCGCCCGTCCGACCTGATCCGCTTCCTGGCCGGCGTCCTCGGGATCGTCGCCGTCTTCGTGCTGGCCGGCATCGCCACCTCGACCACCACCGGCATCGAGCAGGACATCGCCTCCAACGCACCGCACTTCTCCGCGGTGTTCTCCACCATCACCGGCCTGCTCTCCAGCGTCGCGGTGCTCGCCGTGCCGCTGGCCTTCGCGGTCGAGCGGCTGATCAAACGCGACGGCCTGCGGGTCGCCGACGGCGTGCTCGCCTCGGTGCTGGCGTACGGCGTCTCGCTCGGCATCGACTGGTGGGTGGCCGAAGGCGCCTCCGACCACATCCGGGACGCGCTGACCCAGCTGCCGCTGGACAGCACCGGCACCCTCACCGACCCGGTGCACGGCTACCTCGCCCCGGTGATCGCCTACATGACCGCCGTCGGCATGTCGAGCAGACCGCGCTGGCGGGTCGCCCTGTGGGTGGTGGTGGTCTTCAGCGGGGTCACCGAGCTGCTCGGCGGCTACACCACCCCGCTGTCGCTGCTGCTCACCGTGCTGACCGGCTGGTCCGTCGCGTACGGCACGCTGTACGCGATCGGCTCGCCCAACATCCGGCCCACCGGCCAGCACCTGATGATCGGCCTGCGCAAGGTCGGCTTCACCCCGGCCGGTGCCATGCGCGCCCCCGACGCCCCCGGCGGCACCCGCCGCTACCAGGTCACCCAGCAGGGCGGCCCCCCGCTGGACGTGCACATCATCGACCGCGAGCAGCAGGCCTCCGGCTTCTTCTACCGGGCCTGGCGGCGGCTGCGGCTGCGCTCGGTGGCGGTGCGCCGCAGCCCCCAGTCGCTGCGCCAGGCGCTGGAGCAGGAGGCCCTGATCGCGTACGCGGCGGCCGCCTCGGGCGCCCGCGCGCCGCAGCTGGTCGCCACCTCCGAGCTCGGCCCGGACGCCGCGATCCTGGTCTACGAGAACGTCGAGGGCCGCACCCTGGACGAGCTGGCCGACGAGGAGGTCACCGACCCGGTGATGGCCTCGATCTGGCAGTCGGTGACCGCCCTGCACGAGCGCCGGATCGCCCACCGCCGGCTCACCGGCGAGTCCCTGCTGGTGGTGGACGGGCGGACCGGCTGCCTGGTCAACCTCTCCGGCGGCGACATCGCCGCCACCGACCTGACCCTGCGGATCGACGTCGCCCAGCTGCTCACCACCTTCGCCCTGCGGATCGGCCCGGAGCGCGCCGTCGCCACCGCCAACGCGGTGCTCGGCGCCGAGCGGGTGGCGCAGGCGCTGCCGCTGCTCCAGCCGGTCGGGATGAGCCGCTCCACCCGGGTCGACCTCGCCAAGCTCACCAAGGAGCGCAAGGCCGCCGCCCGGGCCAGGGCGCTGGAGCAGGTCGCGGCCGGCGAGCGCACCCAGGAGCAGGCCGAGGAGGACATCGCGGCGGCCGGCGAGGACCTGCTGAGCCGCATCCGCGGCCAGATCCTCCAGATCGCCCCCGAGGCCCCGATGGCCCCGGCCAAACTGGAACGGCTGAAGCCGAAGAGCCTGATCATGGTGATCGCGCTCACCTTCGCCGCCTACCTGGCCCTGACCACCATCAAGCCGGCCCAGCTGAAGCTCTCCCAGATGAACTGGGCCTGGGCCGCGGCCGCCCTGCTCGCCGCCGCCTTCAGCTACGTCGCCGCCGCGATGAGCCTGACCGGCTTCGTGCCCGAGAAGCTGCCGTTCCGGCGCACCGTCGCCGCCCAGCTGGCCGGCTCCTTCGTCAAGCTGGTCGCCCCCGCCGCGATCGGCGGCATCGCGCTCAACACCCGCTACCTGCAGAAGGCCGGCATCCGCTCCGGCCAGGCGGTGGCCTCGGTCGGCGCCTCCCAGCTGGCCGGCCTGGCCGGGCACCTGCTGCTGCTGTTCAGCTTCGGCCTGATCACCGGCAGCCAGACCAACGGGGACCTCTCCGCCTCCCGCGCGGTGATCATCGGCGTGCTGACCGCCGCCGTGCTCGCCCTGGTGGTGGCCGCCGTCGCGCCGCTGCGCCGGTTCGTGCTGGGCCGGCTGCGCTCGCTGTTCTTCGGCGTGGTGCCGCGGATGCTCGACCTGATGCAGACGCCCAGCAAGCTGGTCACCGGCTTCGGCGGCATCCTGCTGCTGACCCTCTCCTTCACCGCCTGCCTGGACTTCTCGGTGCAGGCCTTCGGCGGCGACGTCAGCTTCTCGGCCGTCGCGGTGGTCTTCCTGACCGCCAACGCGGCCGGCTCGGCGATCCCCACCCCCGGCGGCATCGGCCCGGTCGAGGTCGCCCTGATCGGCGCCCTGACCGTCGCGGACGTCTCCCCCGCGGTCGCCACCCCGGCGGTCTTCCTCTACCGGGCGCTCACCTTCTGGCTACCGGTGCTGCCGGGCTGGATCTCCTACAACGTGCTCCAGCGCAGGAACGCGCTCTGAGCCGCCCCCGGACACGGGGAAGGGCCCGCCGGTCACCTTGGGAATCCAAGGCGCGGCGGGCCCTTCCCCGTGCGCGTCCTAGTAGACCGGCTTGTGCGGCTCGATCTGGTTCACCCAGCCGAGCACGCCGCCGCCCAGGTGGACGGCGTTGCCGAAGCCCGCGGCCTTGACCACGGCCAGCACCTCGGCCGAGCGCACGCCCGACTTGCAGTGCAGCACGATCTTCCGGTCCTGCGGCAGCTTCTCCAGCGCGTCGCCCATCAGGAACTCGTTCTTCGGGATCAGCACCGCGCCGGGGATGTTGACGATCTCGTACTCGCCGGGCTCGCGGACGTCGATGAGGTAGATGTCCTCCTTGTCGTCCTGCCACTGCTTGAGCTGCTGCGAGGTGATGGTCGAACCGGCGGCGGCGGCCTGCGCCTCCTCCGACACGACGCCGCAGAAGGCCTCGTAGTCGATCAGCTCGGTGACCGTCGGGTTCTCACCGCAGACGGCGCAGTTCGGGTCCTTGCGGACCTTCACCTGGCGGTAGTTCATCTCCAGGGCGTCGTAGATCATCAGCCGGCCGAGCAGCGGCTCGCCGATGCCGGCCAGCAGCTTGATCGCCTCGTTGACCTGGATCGAGCCGATGGACGCGCACAGCACGCCCAGCACGCCGCCCTCGGCGCAGGAGGGGACCATGCCCGGCGGCGGGGCCTCCGGGTACAGGCAGCGGTAGCAGGGGCCGTGCTCGGCCCAGAACACGCTGGCCTGGCCGTCGAAGCGGTAGATCGAGCCCCACACGTACGGCTTGCCCAGCAGCACCGCGGCGTCGTTCACCAGGTAGCGGGTGGCGAAGTTGTCGGTGCCGTCGACGATCAGGTCGTAGCCGGCGAAGATCTCCATGACGTTGGAGTTGTCGAGGCGCTCCTCGTGCAGCACCACGTTCACGTACGGGTTGATCTCCTTGACCGAGTCGCGGGCCGACTCGGCCTTGGAGCGGCCGACGTCCGACTGCCCGTGGATCACCTGGCGCTGCAGGTTCGACTCGTCGACCACGTCGAACTCGACGATGCCCAGCGTGCCGACACCGGCGGCGGCCAGGTACAGCAGGGCCGGCGAGCCGAGTCCGCCGGCGCCGACGCACAGCACCTTGGCGTTCTTCAGCCGCTTCTGCCCCGCCATGCCCACGTCCGGGATGATCAGGTGGCGGGAGTACCGGCGGACCTCGTCAACGGTGAGCTCGGCGGCCGGCTCGACCAGGGGTGGCAACGACACGGGGACTCCGATGGGTCTTGTTCGGGTGGCCAGGGCCAGCCTCGCTGCGGGTTGCTGCTCCGCCACTCGGGTGGCTGTCTAGGCCAACAGTGTCACGCGCCCCCGGTATTCCGAGACAGCCCGTCCGATGGGCGAGACGGGCGGCACCGGATCGTGGAACCCGCGACCGGGCCCCCGGAAGGCGCCCCGGGCCCGTGGTTGACGGGCCCGGGGCGCCGCGCGGGAGGCGCTCACACCCGGCAGGCCGTCTCCAGCCAGACGTCGCCCAGCGACTCCTCCAGCGGCACCTGCGTCCGCCATCCGAGACGGTCCCGGGCGGTGCGCACGTCCGCCTGCCGCCACGGCACCGGCTCGCCCGGCACCGCCCGGCCCTCCGGCCGGTGCCCCTCCGGCCGGTGCCCGGGCAGGTGGTGGCCCGGCAGGTGGTCACCGCCCGCCCCGACGGCCTGCGCGGGCAGCAGGACCGGCCGGTTCTCCTCGACGATCTGCCCCTCGAAGCCCGAGGCCCGCACCAGCAGCTGGGCCGCGTCCCGGGCCCGGACGGCGTGCCCGCTGCCGATGTTGACCACCCCGGTGGCGGCCGACACCGCGGCCGCCTGGATGGCCCGCGCGACGTCCCGGACGTCCACGAAGTCCCGGAACCCGGACAGGTCCGGCATCCGCACCTGGTGCTCGTCCCGCTCCAGCGCCCGCCGCAGGCCCTCGGCCAGCCGCCCGAACAGCGAGGCGGTCGGCGCCCCCGGGCCCACCACGTCGAAGACCCGCAGCACCGCCGCGTCCAGCCCGGAGGCCAGCACCAGCTCCGTCCCGGCCAGCTTGGACACCCCGTACGGGCCGACCGGCCGCGGCTCGGCCTGCTCGGAGACCGGCACCCCGCCGGGCACCGGCCCGTACTCGGCGGCCGAGCCGACGTGCACCAGCCTGGCCGGCTCCCGGCAGCGCCGGATGGCCTCGCAGACCGTCGCGACGGCCAGCGTGTTCGACCGGATCAGGGTGCGCGAGCTGCCGTAGGTGGCGCCCGCGCAGTTGATCACCACCTGCGGCGCGACCGCGTCCAGGAACCGGGCCAGCGCGCCCGGGCTCCCGGTGGTCAGGTCGAAGCGGATGTCGGCCGAGTCGCGTCGGCCGAGCACCGTCACCTGCAACTCCTGGTCCATCAGCAGACGATCGGTGACCCGGCGGCCGATGAAGCCGTCGGCGCCCAGCAGCAGCACCCTCATCGGGGGCGTCCTTCCACGAAGCCAGCTCGGGACGACCTGGCGGAACGGATTCAACGAAGTTCAACGAACGGGACGGGAGCGGGAACCGTGAACCGGGCCCCGACAAACGTCGAACGGGGGGTGGCGAACGGGCGGACGGCGCTCACCGGTGCGAGCCGGCCCGGCCGAGCACCGCCCCGGCGTACGCCAGCAGCGCCGCCGCGACGGTGCCGCCGCCGAGCAGCCAGGCCTCCGGGCCGGAGCGCCCCAGGGCGAGCGGGCCGAGCACCGCGGCGGCCCCGGCCGACGCCCCCGCCGCGGCCGCCACCGGCCGGCCGCACCGCGCCAGCAGCACCGGCAGCACCACCAGCAGGCCCAGCACGCCCTGCGCCGCCCACTGGGCGGGGCCGGCCCGCTCGGCCGCCAGGTGCAGCAGCCCGCCGCCGTGGCCCGGCCCGGGACGCGGGGCGACGACGGCCAGCACCGCCAGCGCGGCGAAGCTCAGCACCCCGAGCACCGCCAGGTGCAGGGCCAGCGCGACCGGGAGCACCGGCCGCATCCGGGCCCGGAACTCCGCCAGGGTGCCCGCCGCGCCCAGGTGGCCGCGGCCGAGCTGCCGGTACCAACGGGCCGTCCGCTCGGCCGACCCGGCCGACACCGCCGCCGCCAGCACCAGCGCGACGGCCAGCGGGCGGTCCCCGCCCGGCAGGGCCGGCGGGAGCAGCAGCAGCGCGGCCAGGCCCAGCCCGTGGCCCAGCGCCGCCGGCCGCAGCCGGGAGCCGGGGTACGGCCGGAGCGCCGGCCCGGGCCCCAGCACCCCGGGCCCGGCGCAGGGCGGGCCGGGCTCGGCCGGGGCCGGTGCGGTCAGCGCGGGCAGCAGCACCAGCGGGACGGCGGCGGGCAGCAGCACCGGCCAGCGCGGGCCGAGCGCGGCCGCCCCCGCGCAGGGCAGCGCGGCCAGCGCGGCGGCGGTCAGCGCGGCCCGGGCCGCGGCCCCGCCCGACCGCGGCTGCGCGGGCCCGGGCGGCGGCGGGCGGCGCGGCACCCGGGCGTACAGCTCCTCGGCCAGCGAGAACAGGTCGGCGTGCCGGCAGCGGGCGGCGGCGTCCTGGCCGAGCCCGGCCTCCTCCAGCCCGGCGGCGATCTCCAGCGGGTCGACGGCGCGCTCGCACAGCTCCCGGTGCTCCGCCATCACCTCGCGCACCGGGTCCGCGCTGCCGCCGGGCAGGGGGCCGCCGGACATCAGCGGGCCTCCGCGAGTTCGGCCGGCCGCACGCCCTCGGCCGCCGTGTCCGCGTCCCGCGCGCCGCCGTCCGGCGGGGTGCCGCCGCGCGGGCCGTCGGCCAGCCAGTACTCGGCGGGGCGGGCGAAGGGGCGCGGCGCCGGGACGCCCTCGCCGCCGCCCCCGCCGCCGGGGAAGGCCGGGTACTGCGAGACCAGCTCCAGGTAGATCTCCCGGAAGGCGCCGATCACCGGCTCCACGGCGAAGCGTTCCTGCGCCCGCAGCCGCCCGGCCAGACCGAGCCGGCCCCGCCGCTCCTCGTCGCGCAGCAGTGCCAGGCAGGCGCCCGCCAGGGCGCGCGGATCGCGGGCGGGCACCAGCAGCCCGGTCGGCCCGACCACCTCGCGGGCCACCCCGACATCGGTGGCGACCACCGCCCGGCCGCTCAGCAGCGCGTCGGCGAGCAGCCGGGGGCTGCGCTGGGAGAGTCCCGAGAAGACCGCCACCGTGCCCGACTCCCAGGCCCCGGCCAGCGAGCGGGGCCGCCCCGCGAACTCCACCGCGGGCGCCACTCCCAGCCGCTCGGCCACCGCCGCGCAGTGCGCCCGGTAGCCGGGCGCCGCCTCCTCGCCGTACACCACCAGCCGGGCGCCGGGCAGGTCGGCGCGGACCCGGGCGAAGGCGTGCAGCGCCAGCTCCGGGTCCCGGCCCGGCTCCAGCGCGCCCGCCCACACCAGGGTCGGCGCCGCGGGTTCCGGCCCGGCGGCCGGGCGGTCCACCGCCGGGGTGCCCTCGTACACCACCCGGGTGCGCGCCGGATCGGCCCCGCAGCGGCGCTGCCACTGCTGGTCGTGGGCGCTGCCCGGGGTGAGTATCGCGGCCCGCCGGTACGTCTCCTCGGTGAGCGCCCGGAAGAAGGACAGCAGCAGGGCGCGGACCGGCCACCGGTACGGCGCCTCGCGGTAGCCGAGGTACTGCTCGCGCAGGTGCAGGCCGTGCTCGGTGACCACGAACGGCACCCCGTGCAGGTGCCGGGCCACCAGGGCGGGCAGCGCGGCCGGGCCGCCGCCGACCACGTGGCACAGGTCGACCGCGCCGAGGCCGCCGGGGCCGGTGCCGTACCAGGGCGCGGACAGCGGGCGCAGGCACTGTTCCAGCAGGTCCGCCGCGACCAGCACGTCGCAGACCAGCGGCTGCCCGGCCGAGGTGTCCGCGCCGGGCAGCCGCCAGGTCCGCTCCAGCAGCCGGCGGGCGTGCGCGGAGGCCAGGAAGGCGGGCAGCGTGCCGTCCTCCCGGGCGAGCGCGGCGAGCCGGTACAGCCCGGGCCCGAAGCCCGCTCTCTCCCCGGGCAGCACCAGGGCCCGCACCAGCTGTTCGTACGCCCCGGCGTACCGGCGTCTGCGCGGCGCGCGCGGTGCCCGGCCGCCCGGCCGGCGCCCCCACAGCGCCAGCTCGTACGCGTCGCGCCAGGCGGGCGACAGCCGCTCCGCCGCGCCCGGCTGTTCCGGGCCGGTGAGCAGGTACCGCTCGAACCCGTGCTCCGGCAGGCCCTCGGCGAGCCGGTCGCACCAGCCTCCGGTACCACGGCGGGGATGCGGACGGGCACCCTCGGTGAGCAGGGCAACGCGCACGGGAGACCTCCGGGGCAGAGCGGATTCGCTGGGCGGGACCACGGACGGACCGACGGGTGCCCGGGCGGCCCGGGCAGTGGCCCGGGGTGCCCCCGTACGGCGGCGGGGACGGTCGGGGCCGGGGAGTCCGGTCGGCCGGGGCCGGCGCCGCGGTGCCTCCGGGCGGCCCGCCGGCGGCCCGGTCGCGGACGCGCCGCGTTCCGTTCCCCCGGGCGCCCGCTCCGGCGGTCGGGCCCGACCCGCCGGGACCTCGGCCGCGACCGCCCTCCGGTTCCTCCGGCGGCCGCGACTCCCCCACACCTGTTCGGTCCGACAGCAGAAAGGTAGGACCGGCCCGGGCCGATCCATCGGTCACATGCCTGCCTGCCACCTGATCGAGTGAACCGACGTGACCTCGACCGGGACCAGGGCGTTACCGGGCGGTATGCGCGGCCGCCCGCGCGGCCCCGCCCGGGCGCGCGGTCGGCCCGCCACGGCACGCGCTCAGCCCCTGGTCCGCGCCCGGCCCGCCGTGTGCGCCCGGGCCGTGGTCCGCGCTCAGCCCGCGGTGTGCGCGATCAGCTCCCGCACCGCGCGGGCGACCTCGTCGGGGTGCTCCATCATCGCCACGTGCCCGGACTCCGGCAGCACCAGCAGCCGGGCGTCCGGGAAGGCCGCGCAGGCGCGGCGGGCCGAGCGGTAGGAGACCAGCTTGTCGCGCAGCCCGTACACCAGCAGCACCGGCGCCTCGACCCGCTCGGCCTGCCGCCACAGCGCCTGGTCGCCGCGCTCGGTGTACGCCGAGACGATGCCGCGGGCCGAGCCGACCAGCGCCTGCATCGCGTGCGGCACCTCCAGCCGGCGCCGGTACTCGGCCACCGCCTCGGCCCGGGCCGCCGGGCTCAGACTGCCCGGGTCGCCGTAGACCAGCCGCAGCAGGTCCTCGGTGGCCGCCTCGGCGTCGCGCCCGCCCGCGGACAGCCGGCGCAGCACCGCGGGCACCCCGGGCACCGCGAGCAGGGCGGTCGGCCAGGCGGAGTGCTGCGGGGGCAGCTCGGGCAGGGCCGGGGAGACCAGGGTGAGGCTGCGCACCAGGTCCGGGCGCAGCGCCGCCAGCCGGACGGCGACCGCGCCGCCCAGCGAGTTGCCGAACAGGTGGACCGGGCCGCGGCCGGAGGCCTCCAGGTAGCCGATCACCGCGCGGACGTGGCCGGAGACGGTGAGGTTGCCGTCGGTGGGCGGGTGGGAGCGGCCGAAGCCGGGCAGGTCCACGGCCTCGCCGTCGACCTGCCCGCCGAGCCGGTCCATCAGGGCCTCCCAGTTGGCGGCCGAGCCGCCGAGGCCGTGCACGAAGAGCCCGGGCTCGCGCCCGTCGGCGGCGCCGTCGACGGCGGGTCGGTGCACCGCGAGCACCGCGCCGGGGACCTCGACCGTACGTACCTGCTGCTCAGCGCTGCTCATGGTGGACGATGGTAATGAGCCCGCCCCGGGAACCCCGGGGTGGTCCGGCCGCCGGCCGCCTCCGTTCCACCACTGCCGAGGCCGAGGTCAGCGCCGTATTGTGGGCTCCTGACAACCAGGCCGATCGTCTTTTCTCGCCTTCGCCGAACGCGGACGCGGTTACCGAAAAGTAGAATCGGCCATCTTGCCAGCCGCGAACAGACCCCGAAGTGAGGAGCGCCGTGACGGCCATCCAGGAGGCGCAGGAGCGCCCGCGCGGTGCCCGCCTGCCGCGAAGCGCCCGCCGTGAACAACTGCTCGGTGCCGCCCAGGAGGTGTTCGTCGCGCAGGGCTACCACGCGGCCGCCATGGACGACATCGCCGACCGCGCCGGGGTGAGCAAGCCGGTGCTCTACCAGCACTTCCCCGGGAAGCTGGAGCTGTACCTGGCGCTGCTGGACAAGCACTGCGACGCCCTGGTCGAGTCGACCCGCGAGGCGCTGTCGGCGACCACCGACAACAAGCAGCGGGTGGCCAACACCATGGAGGCGTACTTCAACTACGTCTCCAGCGAGTCCGGCGCCTTCCGGCTGGTCTTCGAGTCGGACCTGACCAACGAGCCGGCCGTGCGCGAGCGGGTCGAGCGGGCCTCCGAGGCGAGCGCGACGCTCGTCAGCAAGGTGATCCAGGAGGACACCGACCTGCCGGAGGCGGAGTCCAAGCTGCTCGCCGCCGGGGTCTGCGGCCTGGCCCAGATCACCGCCCGGTACTGGCTGTCGCAGGGCCTGGCGATCCCCCGCGACGAGGCGGTCCGGCTGGTCGCCAGCCTGTCCTGGCGCGGTCTGAAGGGCTTCCCGATGCACCCGGGCGAGCAGTCCGGCGAGGGCACCGCCCACCAGGGCTGATCCGCCGACCTTCGCCGGGCCGGGGATCCGGTGCTCTATGGTGAAGCCGTACGGCACGGTCGCCGCGAACGCTTGTCCCAGGCGGTCCGGTGCCCGTGCGTGGAGGCTGCAACCCCGGAGGGACGGAAGCCGTGGAGGTCAAGATCGGCGTGCAGAACGCGCCCCGCGAGATCGTGATCGAGAGCTCGCAGACTGCCGATGAGGTCCAGAGCGCGGTCGCGAAGGCGCTGGAGGGCTCGGAGAAGATCTTCGCGCTGTCCGACGAGCACGGCCGTCGCATCATCGTCCCGGCCGAGCGCCTGGCGTACGTGGAGATCGGCGAGTCGGCCGCCCGCAAGGTCGGCTTCGGCACCGCCTGAGGCGCCGCAGCACAGCATCGTCCGGTGCCCCGTTCCCGCGAGGGAGCGGGGCACCGTCGTGTCCGGGGGCCGCTGTGGCCCGTGGGGCTCCGTCGCGTGTACGAGCGGGTGGGGCGGGGTACGGCGAGGGTGCGGCGCCGGTGCCGCACGCCCGTCCCCCCGGGAGGCAGCCTTGCTGGTCGAGTCGATCGTCTTCGCCCTCGTCGGCCTGGTCACGGGCGGCACGGCCCTGCTGGCCCGCCCGGCGTACTTCCGGGCCGCCCGGGCCCTGGTCCTGGGCACCGCGCTGGCGGCGGCGCTGGTCGGCGGGGTGGTCGCGCACTTCAGCGTGGACGGCCGCCAGCCCGCGGTGTCCGTCGCGGCCGCGGCGGTGGCCTCGGGCGTGCTCACCTCGCTGCTGGCCCGGCCGGACCTCGCGGCGGGGCGCGCCCCGGCCCACCGGCACCACCCGCACCGGCCCGGCACCCACCGCGCGGCGCGGCGGCACCGGGCGGCCTGAGGGTCGCGGGCCGCTAGGAGGCCAGGCCGAGGGCGGCCATCCGCTTGGTGTGCGCCTCGGTGATCCGGTTGAACATCTTGCCGACCTCGACCAGGTCGAAGCCCTGCACCTGGACGCCGCCGACCAGCAGGTTGGACAGCGCGTCACGCTCGGCGACCACCCGCTGGGCCTGGCTGAGCGCCTCGCCCATCAGCCGCCGGCCCCACAGGGCGAGCCGGCCGCCGGCCCGCGGGTCGGCCTCGATCGCCTGGCGGACCTTGTCGACGGCGAACTGGGCGTGGCCGGTGTCGGACATGACGCTCAGCACCAGGTCGCGGGTGTCGTCGTCCAGCCGGACGGCCACCTCGCGGTAGAAGTCGGTCGCGATGGCGTCGCCGACGTAGGCCTTGACCAGGCCCTCCAGCCAGTCCGAGGGCGCCGTCATCCGGTGGAACAGCTCCAGCGGCTCGACGAACGGCCGCATCGCCTCCTGCGGGTCGGCGCCGACCTCGGCGAGCCGGTCGTGCAGCCGCTGGTAGTGCTGGAACTCGGCGGAGGCCATCCGGGCCAGCGCCGCCTTGTCGGCGAGATCGGGCGCCAGCTTGGCGTCCTCGGCGAGCCGCTCGAAGGCGCTCAGCTCGCCGTACGCGAGCGCGCCGAGCAGGTCGAGCACCGCCGCCCGGTAGCCGGGGTCGGCCGAGCACGCGGCCCAGTCCCCGATCGAGCCGGCCGCCGCGTCCTGCGTCTCACCATGGGTCTCCATGACCCGCAACTTTAGTCCCGCCCGCCTGTCCGCCCCACCACCAGGCACACCCGGGTGACCGCCCGGACCGGCCGCTCCGGTGGCAGTTGCCGGGGGCAATGTCAGACGCGTCACGTGTTCGAGTCGTCGCCTGACTGTATGGTGGTACGGAGCCCGTCGTGTTCGCATGGTGTCACCGCCGTCTCGGTACCCCGCGCGAACCCTCCGTAGCGGCACCGTCCAACCGGACGTGTCCGCACCGGTGGCACGGGTACTCACGTACGCGGATGCCCGGTCGGAGAGCCGATCGGCTCCGACCATGGCTTGGACCTCAAGCCTTGGCACCGCATCAGTGGCCGAGCGAGGGCCGCCGAGACCACGCCCCGAGGCGGAGGTCCCGCGCAGGTCCCTCACGGGAATCCTCCCCGACGCCGCCGGCGACGCGCCCCGCACCGGGCAGCGCGCACCGGCCGGCCGCAGGGACCGGCGCGGTTGTGCGTCCGCGCAGCTGTACCAGGGCCGTCCAGGCCCGTAGACAGCCGCGCGGCTGCCCGCCCGCCGCTCGCTCTCGGCCCTTTCGAAAACGGAAGAGGCAGCACCCTGTCCACCACCGCTGAACCCATCAAGACGACCTTCCGGGACCTGGGGATCCTCCCGGAGACCGCCGAGGCACTCGAGTCCGTCGGCATCGTCCACCCCTTCCCCATCCAGGAGATGACCCTCCCGGTCGCGCTGACCGGCCACGACGTCATCGGCCAGGCCAAGACCGGCACCGGCAAGACCCTCGGCTTCGGCCTCCCGCTGATCGAGCGGGCCATCGTGCGCGCCGACGTGGACGCCGGCCGGGCGACCGAGGAGCAGCTCTCCGACTTCCCGCAGGCGCTGATCGTCGTCCCGACGCGCGAGCTCTGCACCCAGGTCACCAACGACCTGCAGACCGCCGGCAAGGTCCGCAACGTCCGCGTGCTCGCGGTCTACGGCGGCCGGGCGTACGAGCCGCAGGTCGAGGCGCTCAACAAGGGCGTCGACATCGTCGTCGGCACCCCGGGCCGTCTGCTGGACCTCGCCGGGCAGAAGAAGCTGAACCTGTCGAAGGTCCGCGCGCTGGTCCTGGACGAGGCCGACGAGATGCTCGACCTGGGCTTCCTGCCCGACGTCGAGAAGATCATCACCATGCTGCCGGCCAAGCGGCAGACCCTGCTGTTCTCGGCCACCATGCCGGGCCAGGTCATCAGCCTCGCCCGCCGGTACATGAGCCAGCCGACCCACATCCGGGCCGCCGCCCCGGACGACACCGGCGCGACCGTCGCCAACATCGAGCAGCACATCTTCCGTGCGCACTCGCTGGACAAGGTCGAGATGGTCTCGCGCATCCTGCAGGCCGACGGCCGCGGGCTGGCGATGATCTTCTGCCGCACCAAGCGCACCGCCGCCGACGTCTCCGACCAGCTGACCCAGCGCGGCTTCGCGGCCGGCGCGGTCCACGGCGACCTCGGCCAGGGCGCCCGCGAGCAGGCCCTGCGGGCCTTCCGCAACGGCAAGGTCGACGTGCTGGTCTGCACCGACGTCGCGGCCCGCGGCATCGACGTCGAGGGCGTCACCCACGTCATCAACTACCAGTGCCCCGAGGACGAGAAGACCTACCTGCACCGGATCGGCCGCACCGGCCGGGCCGGCGCCTCCGGCACCGCCGTCACCCTGGTCGACTGGGACGACATCCCGCGCTGGCAGCTCATCAACAAGGCGCTGGACCTGTCGTTCAACGACCCGGAGGAGACCTACTCCACCTCGGCGCACCTGTACGAGCTGCTGAAGATCGCGCCGGGCACCAAGGGCATCCTGCCGCGCTCGGAGCGCACCCGCGCCGGGCTGAACGCGGAGGAGGTCGAGGACCTCGGCGAGACCGGTGGACGCGGTGCCCGCGCGCCCCGCGGCGGTCGCGGTGGGCGCGGCGGCCAGGGCGGCTCGGACCGTCCGGGCGCCGGCTCCGGCTCCGACCGTCCGGGCTCCGGCGCGGCCGAGGCCGAGGAGCAGAAGCCGCGCCGCAACCGTGAGCGCCGCCGCACCCGTCGGGGCGCGGCAGTCGGCACCGAGGGCGAGGCCGTCGCCGGCGTGACCGAGGCCGCCGCGGCGGCTCCGGCCGTCGAGGGCGCCGAGGGCGAGGCCGCGCCGCGCCGTCGCCGCCGCCGCTCGCGCGGCGGTGCCGCCGCTGCCGAGGCCGTGGCGGCGGTCGAGACGACTCCGGTCGCCGAGGCCGTCGTGGCCGAGGCCGTGGCGGTCGTCGAGGCCGCCGTCGAGGCGATCGCGGAGGCTCCGGCCCCGGCGAAGAAGGCCACCCGCACCCGGACCCGCAAGCCGAAGGCGGAGGCCGTCGAGGCCGTCGAGACCGCCGCCCCGGTCGTCGAGGCGGCTCCGGTCGCCGAGGCGGCCGCCGAGGCTCCGGCCCCGGCCAAGAAGGCCACCCGGGCCCGCAAGCCGAAGGCGGAGGCCGTCGAGGCCGCCGCCCCGGTCGCCGAGGCCACCGAGGCTCCGGCCCCGGTGAAGAAGGCCACCCGCGCCCGGAAGCCGAAGGCCGAGGCCGTCGAGGCGGCTCCGGTCGCCGAGGCCGCCGCCGAGGCTCCCGCCCCGGCCAAGAAGGCGACCCGGGCCCGCAAGCCGAAGGCCGTCGCCGAGACCGCCCCGGAGGCCCCGGTCGCCGAGGCCGCCACCGAGGTCCCGGCCCCGCGCAAGCGCACCCGCACCCGCAAGGCGGCGGCGCCCGTGGAGGCCACCCCGGAGAGCTGACACCCCCGTGTCTCCCCCGAGGGGGCGGGTCAGGCCACCCGGCCCGGCCCGCCCCCTCGGGCGTTCCGCCCGCCTCCTAAGCTCGGGGGCGTCGGGGAGCGCCGACAGGACAGCAGGGAGAGCAGCCCATGAGCACGCCGCCGTTTCTGACGCTGCCCGGGTGCGCGCGGGCCGAGCGGCTGGTGACCGGGCGCGGGGAGTTCGCGGCGCTGCGGGCGGAGCCGGCCGGGCCGGTGCGCGGCTCGGCGCTGCTGGTGCCGGGGTTCACCGGCAGCAAGGAGGACTTCATCGCGCTGCTGGAGCCGCTGGCGGCCGCCGGGTACCGGGTGACGGCCGTGGACCAGCGCGGGCAGTACCAGACCGGCGGTCCGGACGATCCGGCGGCGTACGCCGTCGGGGCGCTCGGCGCGGACGTACGGGCGCTCACCGGGGTGCTGGCGGCCGAGGCCGGGGGCGCCCCGCCGCACCTGCTGGGGCACTCCTTCGGCGGCCAGGTGGTGCGCGAGGCGGTGCTCGCCGCGGCCGCGGAGGGCCCGCTGCCCTGGCGGTCGCTGACCCTGGTGTCCACCGGCCCGGGCGCGATCGACCCGGCCGAGGCGGTCCGCACCGGGCTGCTGCTGGACGCCCTGCGGGGGATGGACCTGGAGCAGATCTGGCAGGTCATGCGGCAGCTGGAGGCGGAGAGCGGGCAGCCGCGGCCGAGCCTGGAGCCGGCCGTCGCGGAGTTCCTGCACCGCCGCTGGCTGGCCAACGTGCCGCGGGCGCTGTCCGTCACCGGCGCCCACCTGGTGGCCGCGCCGGACCGGGTGGCGGAGCTGGCCGCCGCCACCGCCGGGCTGCCGGTGCTGGTGCTGTCCGGGGTGCGGGACCACGCCTGGCCGGTCCCGGAGCAGACCGCGATGGCCGAGCGCCTGGGCGCCCGCCGGGTGGTGGTCGCGGACGCCGGCCACTCCCCCAACGCCGAGCAGCCGGCTGCCACGGCCGGGGCGCTGGCCGCGTTCTGGGCCTGACCGACGCGGTCGGGGCCGCGCCGGTTCCCCCGGTCCGCCGAAAGTGGTCTGTACCACTTCTTCAAGTTCGATCGGCTTCAACACAGGACAAAATTCGTTAGTTACGGTAATCTTTGATTCTGTCCGGGAATCATCGCCGGCCTCCACCGCGGCACCGATCACCCGAAACCTGGACTTTACGGACGGGCAACGGCCCGGTAGCACCGCCACGACACCGTGGTGCACGAGGCACTGGACGCACCAGGCAAGCAGGGGGAGCCCTTGCCGCAGCAGACCGCCACACGCGCGACGACCCGCCCGATCCGGCCTCACCTCCGGATCCGCAAGACCCCGAGAGAGCTGATACCGACTCAGCCGCCCCCGCCCCGCCCCGCGGGGCCAGGAAAGGAGACGCCCATGACGAAGACCATGCGCTTCGAGATCGTCCGACTCGACGAGACCAACGGCTCCGCCGCCGACCGCCAGATCGCCGACGCCGCCACCGTGCGCGAGGTCGTCCAGGCCGCCGCCCGCACCGGCGAGCGCCTGCTCATCCGTCCGTGCCCGACCGTCTGACCCGGCGCGGCGCCTCCGACCGGGAGGCCTCACCCGCCGCCGACGAGCCGGGAGCGTCCGATCCGGACGTTCCGATACCCGACTGACGCCCCGTCACCGCATTCGCCGATGACGGGGCGTCAGTGTTTCCGGGGTCGACGCCCCGGACGTTTGCCGCCGCCCGGGACGGGACATCCCCCAACGGGAACCGCCCGTGCCACGCCCACCCGGCGCCGGTCCGGGCGCCCGCCACCGACAGGTGCCGCCGAGCCCTCCGTACGGGTGATCGTCCTTGACGCGGCGGTCCGGAGGGAGGAGCGTTGACGGCTATGAGGGGCGAGCCCAGCTGCCCGAGGTGCGCCGGTCGGGTCCGCGCCCCCGGTCTGTTCTCAGACACCTGGCAGTGCGACCGGCACGGAGCCGTGCACCCGATGCAGCCCGTGCTGCCCCCGAGTGTGGAGGCCCTCGGCGTCGCCGTCGCCCGCTCCCAGGTCCCGGTCTGGCTGCCCTGGCCGCTCCCGGTCGGCTGGCTCTACACCGGCATCGCCCACGTCGGCGACGACGTCTCGGGCGCCCGGGCCACCGCCGTCGCCTGCTCCGGGCCCGCGCCGCTCGGCGGCTTCGGCGAGCTGGTGCTGGTCGCCGAGGAGCTGGGGGTCGGCCTCGGCGCCCGCTACGCGGGCCTGTCCGGGCCGGACCCGGGCGACTCCGTCGGCCTCTACAAGCCCGCCGACGCCAAGCTGCTGGCCGCCGGCCGGCCCACCCCGATGTTCCACGTCCCGGACGCCCCGGCCGACCGCGCGGTGTTCGTCGGCGAGGCCCGCGGGCTCTGGCTCTGGGCGGTCGCCTGGCCCGAGCAGTCCGCGCTGGTGATGTACGACGAGCTGGTGCTGACCGACCTGCGCGAGGCCGGCGCCGAACTGGACCTGCTGCCCTGCGGGGCGCTCTCCCCCCGGCTCCTCGGCTGACGGCCAGGGCCTAGGCCTATCCTGGGCGGCACCCACGAGCCTCCAGGAGCCCGATCCGTGCGCATCGACCTGCACGCCCACAGCAACGCCTCCGACGGCACCGACAGCCCGGCCGAGCTGGTCGCGGCGGCCGTCGCCGCGGGCCTCGACGTGGTGGCGCTGACCGACCACGACACCGTGGCCGGCCACGCCGAGGCCGCCGGGGCGGTGCGCGCACTGCCCGCGGGCAGCCGGCTGACCGTCGTCCCGGGCGCCGAGCTGTCCTGCGCCGTGGACGGCATCAGCCTGCACCTGCTGGCGTACCTGTTCGACCCGGAGGAGCCGGAGTTCGCGCGCGAGCGGGACCTGGTGCGCACCGACCGGTTCCGGCGCGGGCGGGCGATCGTGGAGCGCTGCCGGGAGCTCGGCGCGGAGATCAGCTGGGAGCAGGTGCGGCGGATCGCCGGGGCCGGCTCGGTCGGCCGGCCGCACATCGCCAGCGCGCTGGTCGAGGCCGGCGTGGTCGCCACCGTCTCGGACGCCTTCACCGCCGACTGGCTGGCCAACGGCGGGCGGGCGGACGTCCGCAAGCACGAGACCGACCCGGTCACGGCGGTCCGGCTGGTCCGGGCGGCCGGCGGGGTGCCGGTGTTCGCCCACCCCGGCGCGGTCAAGCGCGGCCGGACGGTCTCCGACCAGGTGATCGCCGACCTCGCGGCGGCCGGACTGGCCGGGCTGGAGGTCGACCACACCGACCACGACGAGGAGACCAGGGAGCGGCTGCGCGGCCTGGCCGGCGAACTCGGCCTGCTGGTCACCGGCTCCAGCGACTACCACGGCACCCGCAAGACCGTACGGCTCGGCGAGCACACCACCGACCCGGAGGTGTACGGGGCGCTGCTGGCGCAGGCGACCGGCGCGAAGCCGATCGAGCGCTGAGCGGACGCGAACGAACGCGAACGCCGGGCCAGGGGATCATGAGTCCCTTGGCCCGGCGTTCGGAGTTTCGGAGTACGGCCGGGCGGCGGTCAGTCCAGCCGGACGCCGCGTCGGCCCGGGTCGCGCAGGTCGGCGCCCTGGTCGAGCCAGCGCTCCTGGAGCGCGGCCGCGCCGTGCACCCGCTTCCAGCCCGCCTCGTTGGGCGTCATCGGCAGCAGCGGCAGGAAGCGGACCGGGTCGGCCGGCTCGGCCAGCTCCAGGTCCTCGACCAGGCCGCCCGGTTCGGCCGCGAGCACCGAGGTGAAGGGCGCGCCGTCCCAGAGCGGCGAGCCGAGGTCCAACGAGCCGCCCGGGGCCACCACCAGGCCCTCGACCTGCGGGGTGGCGGCGAAGGTGGCCAGGGTGCGCAGCACGCTGTCGCGCCCGCCCCGGACTGTCAGCACCAGTTCGACGCGCGGGCCGCGGACCTGGTCGGCGACCGGCGCGGTCGGGTCGGCCATCGGCGCGGCGGACATGCCGAGCGTCGCGTAGCGCACCAGGCCCTCGGCGTCCGGGCCGAAGCGCAGCACCTCGATCCGGTCGGCGCCGAGGAAGGTGACCGCGGCGCGGCCGCCCGGTTCGCCGAAGGTGGAGATCAGCCGGGCCTCGACGGCGGCCAGCACCGCCTCCCGGGTGAGCTCCGGGGAGCTGCCGCCGTGGGGGTCGCCGAAGAGCGGGAAGTCGTGCGCCATGCCGGTGAGCGTAACCCCCGGGGGTTCGCGGGCCGCGTGCGGGCGGGCCGGAGGCGGTGCGACGGCGGTGCGGCGGGGCGCCGTGGCGGGACAACGGCCGGGCGGGGCAAGGATCCCGTAAAGCCTTCGGAAACCTCCGGGAACCCCTCGGCCTCGACGCCCGGTCAGATGTTAGGGTGAGCGACTGGCCACCGGGATCGTTCGTCCCGGGGCGGCGGCGCGAAGGAGGTGGTTGCGGTGGATACCGGCCGACCATGCAGTACCGGCAGCTCTGCCCGGCCCCGACTTCCCCGTACCCCGCGCCCCGCAGGCCCAACCGGCTGAATCAGCCGCGGTAGCCCCGGGCACAGGCCCCACGGCGGACGGACCGGCCGGGAGAGCACTTTCATCCCCCGTTTCACCGGTGTTCTCCGCCGTCGTACCGCGGCCGAACGTTTTTCCTTCCGCGCGGCCGCGCGACGGTTCCTGCCTCTGGGAGCCTGCCATGTCGATGATCAACAGCCTGCGCGCCGCCGTCCGCACCAACCGCCGCCGGGGCGCGGCCGGCGTCTACGCCGTCCTGCCCGAGGACGCCGGTTCGGCGGTCGTGGACTGCGCGGTCTACCAGCACGGCAAGCGCAGGGGCGAGACGTGCAGCCCGCGCGAGGCCGCCCACCGGGTCAAGGCTGCCCACCAACTCCCCGAGGGCGAGGGCTCGTTCAGCTGGATCGGGCTGCACGAGCCGACCGAGGCCGAGTTCGAGGGGATCGCCCAGCGCTTCGGCCTGCACCCGCTCGCGGTCGAGGACGCGGTGCACGCGCACCAGCGGCCCAAGGTCGAGCGCTACGACGACGTGCTGTTCGCCGTCTTCAAGACCATCCGCTACGTCGAGCACGACCAGCTCACGCCCACCAGCGAGGTGGTGGAGACCGGCGAGCTGATGGTCTTCGCCGGCCGGGACTTCGTGATCACCGTCCGGCACGGCGGCCACGGCTCGTTGCAGGAGCTGCGCCACCGGCTGGAGGCCGACGCGGACGAGGCCGGGCTGCTCTCCAAGGGCCCGGCGGCGGTGCTGCACGCGATCGCCGACCACGTCGTGGACAACTACCTGCTGGTCGCCGAGCGGCTCCAGAACGACGTGGACGAGATCGAGTACGGCGTCTTCTCGGCCAAGGGCGGGCGCAGCGCCGACGTCGGCCGGGTCTACCAACTCAAGCGCGAGGTACTGGAGTTCAAGCGTGCCGTGGCACCGCTGCTGCGCCCGATGCAGCAGCTGTCCGAGCCGCTCCAGCGGCTGGTCGACCCGGACATCCAGAAGTACTTCCGGGACGTCGCCGACCACCTGGCCCGGGTCGCCGAGCAGGTGCACGGCTTCGACGAGCTGCTGAACTCGCTGCTCCAGGCGAACCTGGCGCAGGTCTCGGTGGCGCAGAACGAGGACATGCGCAAGATCACCGCCTGGGCGGCGATCTTCGCGGTGCCCACCATGATCACCGGCGTCTACGGCATGAACTTCGAGTACATGCCGGAGCTGCACCACAAGTACGGCTACCCGACGGTGCTCGGCGCGATCGTGCTGATCTGCTTCGGGATGTACCGGGGCTTCCGCCGCAACGGCTGGCTCTGACCGCGCCGGCGTCGGCACCCGGGCCCCGCCAAGGGCGGTACCCCCGGCCGGGGCCGGCGGTCAGCGCCGCCCGCCGCGGGCCACCAGGACCAGCCCGAGCAGGATCAGCACCACCGCCGGGTAGGCGGCCGCCGGCGGCCACTGGCCCAGCCAGAGGGCGGCGATCAGCGCCGCGCCCGGCGTCTCCAGCAGGATCGCGGTCGAGGTGACGGACGGCCCGAGGCTGCGCACCACGCGGTTGCTCAGCGAGTGGCCGAGCAGCTGGGCGGCGACCATCAGCAGCACGATCTGCCACCACACCCCGGCCGGCCACCCGGCCAGCGGCGTGCCGGCGACCAGGCAGATCCCCAGCAGCACCACGGCCGTGGTGGCGTAGCAGACCAGGGTGTACGCGGTGGTGCTGACGGTCTTGCGGACCTCGGCGCCCAGCAGCATGTACCCGGCCGCGGCCAGGCCGGCGGCGAGCGCGAGCGCGTCGCCGAGCAGCGCGCGCGGGGAGAGCGAGAGGTCGACGCCGGTCAGCACCAGCACCCCGGCGAAGGCGACGACCGTGCCGAGCCAGACCAGCCGCGGCGCCCGGACGCCCATCAGCCGCATCAGCAGGATGGTCCACAGCGGGGTGGTGGTGACCAGGGCGGTGGCCGAGGCCACCGAGGTCATCCGCAGGCTGGGCATCCAGAGCGCGAAGTGCACGGCGAGCAGCGCCCCGGCGGCCACCGCGAGCAGCAGCGCCCGCCGGCCGATCCCGCGCAGTTCGGCGCGGTGGCGCAGCAGCGCGTACGGGCCGAGGACGCCGACCGACATGACGTTGCGCCAGAGGGCGATCGCCAGCGCGGGCGCGGCGGTGGCGCTGATCAGCGGGCCGGACAGCGAGATGCCGCCGATCGAGACGGCGAGCAGCAGCAGGTCGAGGGTGGGCAGCGGGTGCGCCGGCCCCGGGTCGGCGGTCGCGGGGGCGGCGGAGGGGGCGGTCGCGGGCCGGGCGGCGGGCACGGCGCTCCTTGCTGGTCGCGGGGGTGGGGCGGTCATACGGTAAGGCCCGTGGCGGCGCAATGGAACTGTCGCCCGGAGGCTGAGACACCCGGTGGACGCCGAAAGCCGTACGCTGTCCGCCATGGACCGTACGCCCGCCGCCGCGACCGCCGACGACTTCCTCGACCGGGCCCTGCTGGAGGAGGCCGCGAAGAAGTCCGGCCTGCTCTGGGTGCGCGCGGACGGGCAGGAGCAGGCCCGGCCGCTGTGGCACGCCTGGCACGACGGCGCGGTCGTGGTGGTCGGCGGGGGCGCCGAGCAGCCGCTGCACGGCCTGGAGCCCGGCGCCGGGGCCGTGGTCACCGTCCGCAGCAAGGACAAGGGCGGCCGGCTGACCGGCTGGAGCGCCCGGGTGGTCGAACCCGCCCCGGGCAGCGAGGCCTGGCTGGGCGCCGTCGAGGAGCTCAAGGGCAAGCGGCTGAACGCGCCCGACACCGACGCCATCACCGAGCGCTGGGCCCGCGAGTGCCGGGTGCTGCGGCTGGAGCCGACCGGCCCGCTCACCGAGCACCCCGGGGCGATGCCGGACGGCTCGCACGCCGCCCAGCCGATGCCCACCCCGGCCACCACCCGGCTGCCGATCCCGGCCGGCCTGCCCAAACTGCTGTTCAAGCGCCGTTAAAGGTTCACGCCCAGGACGTGTCCGGCGGCTACCGTGCCTCCCGGCCGGGCCCGGAGCACGCGGGTAGCCTTGGCCGCGAGTGCGCCCCCGGCGCACCCGGTACGGCGTCGAGCGAGTCGAGGGAGTCCATGGCAGGGCCAGGCACCCGGGTCTTCATCTCCCATCTGTCCGCCATCGCGGTGTTCGACCCGAACGGCGACCAGGTCGGGCGGGTCCGGGACGTGGTCGTGTCGCTGCGGCTCGGCGGCCGCCCGCCGCGCGTGCTCGGCCTGGTGGTCGAGGTGGTCGGCCGGCGCCGGATCTTCCTGCCGATGACCCGGGTGACCAGCCTGGAGTCCGGCCAGGTGCTCACCACCGGCGTGATCAACCTGCGCCGCTTCGAGCAGCGCCCCTCCGAGACCCTGGTGCTCGCCGAGCTGCTGGACCGCACCGTCACCTGGTCCAAGACCGCCGAGGACGTCACCGTGCTGGACGTCGGCATGGTGCAGACCCGGCTGCGCGAGTGGGAGATCAGCAAGGTCTTCGTCCAGGTCGGCCGGGCCGGCCGGCTGCGCAAGGGCAAGGGCGAGCGGCTCACCCTGGACTGGCAGGACGTCACCGGCTTCTCGCTGCCCGAGCAGGACCAGGGCGCGGCCAACCTGCTCGCCACCTTCGAGCAGCTGCGCCCCGCCGACCTCGCCAGCGTGCTGCACCACCTGTCCGCCAAGCGCCGGGCCGAGGTCGCCGCCGCCCTCGACGACGAGCGGCTGGCCGACGTCCTGGAGGAGCTGCCCGAGGACGACCAGGTCGAGATCATCGGCAAGCTCCAGGAGGAGCGCGCCGCCGACGTCCTGGAGGCGATGGACCCGGACGACGCCGCCGACCTGCTCTCCGAGCTGCCCGGCGACGAGGCCGAGCGGCTGCTCCAGCTGATGGAGCCGGACGAGGCCGCGCCGGTGCGCCGCCTGCTGACGTACGAGGAGGACACCGCCGGCGGTCTGATGACCACCGAGCCGATCGTGCTGGAGCCGGACGCGACGGTCGCCGAGGCGCTGGCCCGGGTCCGGGTCAGCGACCACAAGCCCGCGCTGGCCGCGCAGGTCTTCGTCTGCCGCCCGCCGAACGAGACCCCGACCGGCCGCTACCTGGGCACCGTGCACTTCCAGCGGCTGCTGCGCGAGCCCCCGTACGTCCTGGTCGGCTCGCTGGTCGACGACGACCTGGACCCGCTGCCGCCGGACACCCCGCTGTCGCTGATCACCAGCTACCTGGCGACCTACAACCTGGTCGCCGCGCCGGTCGTCGACGACGCGGACCACCTGCTCGGCGCGGTGACCGTCGACGATGTGCTCGACCACCTGCTGCCGGACGACTGGCGCGACGCCGCGCTGCACGCCCACGACGAGGTCCGCGACGACGAGACGGAAGGGGTGACCGATGGACGGTGACCGCAGCGGACGGTCGAACGACTCCGCACGCCGGCGCCTCCAGGGCGAACTGCGCCAGCTGCGACAGCTGCGCGAGCTGCGCACCCGCGAGGGCGCCCGGGACCGGCGTGCGGAGACCGCGCCGATCACCGGCACCGGCCGCGCCCGGCTCGACCAGCCGCGCACCGCCCGGCCCGGCCTGCTCACGCTGCCCTCCTACGACCCGGAGGCCTTCGGCGTCCTGTCCGAGCGGATCGCCCGCTTCCTCGGCACCGGGCGGTTCATCGTCTGGATGACGGTGGTGGTCGTCGTCTGGATAGCGTGGAACACCCTGCTGCCGATGTCCGTGCGCTTCGACGAGTACCCGTTCATCTTCCTGACCCTGGCGCTGTCCCTGCAGGCCTCGTACGCGGCCCCGCTGATCCTGCTGGCGCAGAACCGGCAGGACAACCGGGACCGCGTCAACATGGAGCAGGACCGCGCCCGCAGCGACCGCAACATCGCCGACACCGAGTACCTGACCCGCGAGGTCGCGGCCCTCCGGCACGGGCTCGGCGAGGTCGCCACCCGGGCCTTCATCACTTCTGAACTGGGCAGCATCCGGTCCGAACTCCAGTCCCTGCTCAAGGAGATCGACGAACGCCGGGAGGCCCCCGAGCCGCTGTGACCCGCGGCACGCTACCGACCGGTTAACGACTTCGCCGGGCGCCGTACCATCAAGGCATGGCCAACGAGACAGAGGTCGCGGCCGGCGTCACGGAGGAGTCCGTACGCCAGGCGCTGGCGACCGTCAACGACCCGGAGATCAACCGCCCGATCACCGAGATCGGCATGGTGAAATCGGTCGGGATCGCCGAGGGCGGCGTGGTGAGCGTCGCGGTCTACCTGACGGTCTCCGGCTGCCCGATGCGCGACACCATCGTCACCCGGGTGCGCGAGGCGGTCGGGAAGGTCCCCGGCGTGACCGGCGTCGAGGTCGAGCTCGACGTGATGAGCGACGAGCAGCGCAAGGAGCTGTCCCAGCTGCTGCGCGGCGGCGCCCCCGAGCGGGAGATCCCGTTCGCCAAGCCGGGCACGCTGACCCGGGTCTACGCCGTCGCCTCCGGCAAGGGCGGCGTCGGCAAGTCCTCGGTGACCGTCAACCTGGCGGCCGCGATGGCCGCCGACGGCCTGAAGGTCGCCGTGGTGGACGCCGACATCTACGGCCACAGCGTGCCGCGCATGCTGGGCGTCGAGGGCCGGCCGACCCAGGTCCAGGACATGATCATGCCGCCGCAGGCGAACGGCGTGAAGGTCATCTCGATCGGCATGTTCACCCCGGGCAACGCCCCGGTGGTCTGGCGCGGCCCGATGCTGCACCGCGCGCTCCAGCAGTTCCTCGCCGACGTGTACTGGGGCGACCTGGACGTGCTGCTGCTGGACCTGCCGCCCGGCACCGGCGACATCGCCATCTCGGTGGCCCAGCTGGTCCCCAACGCGGAGATCCTGATCGTCACCACCCCGCAGATGGCCGCCGCCGAGGTGGCCGAGCGGGCCGGCACCATCGCGGTGCAGACCCACCAGAAGATCGTCGGCGTGATCGAGAACATGTCCGGCATGCCGTGCCCGCACTGCGACGAGATGATCGACGTCTTCGGCACCGGCGGCGGCCAGACCGTCGCGGACGCGCTCACCCGCACCGTCGGCGCGACCGTCCCGGTGCTCGGCTCGATCCCGATCGACGTGCGGCTGCGCGAGGGCGGCGACGACGGCCGCCCGGTCGTGCTCGCCGCGCCCGACTCCCCGGCCGGCGTCGCCCTGCGCGCGGTGGCCGGCAAGCTCGGCGGCCGCCAGCGCGGGCTGTCCGGGATGTCGCTGGGCCTGACGCCCAGGAACAAGTTCTGAGACGGTGACGACGAAGGGCCGGGTGGTCGGACCAGACCACCCGGCCCTTCGCCGTACCGCCGCGGGCCCTACGGCCGGGTGTAGGCGGTCAGGTCCGGGACGGTGGAGAAGCCGAGGCCGTACGCGCTGACGCCGCGGCCGTAGGCGCCGAGCAGGACGCCGGGGGCCTCGCCGGCCAGCACCCAGCCGTACTCGGACTCGCGGTAGCGGAAGGGCTGCGGCAGGCCGTTGACCGGCAGGCTGAGGGTGGACCAGCCCGGGCCGGCCAGGTCGTCGGCGAGGTCCCAGGCGAGGCTGCTCTGCTGGTCCAGCCAGTCCTGGCGCAGCGCCCGGTCCAGCTGCCCGGGCCAGGTGCCGGCGAGCAGGCCGGAGCCGGCCAGCCAGGCGGCGGAGGAGGCGGAGGTCGCCTCCAGGGTGCCGGTGTTGTCGGCGCTGCGGCGGCTGTCCCGGCGGGCCACGGTGACCACGACGGCGAACTTCCGCACGTCGCGCGGCTCGTACCGCTGGGCCGGCTCCTCGCCGTGGCCGAGCGAGCCGTAGTCGACGCTGCCCGCGGTGCGGGGGCCGGCGCCGGCCTGCACCAGGAAGCGACGGCCGGTCCAGCCCTCGTCCAACCCGTACCAGGGGAAGTCTGCGGACAGGTAGGGCACCAGCGGGTCCGCCGGGCCCGCCTGTCCGCCGACCACCGGGCCGCCGGCCGTGGCCGTCGCCCCTCCCGCCTGACTCGTCGCGTCCATCCCCGGGCCTCCTCAAACACACGTTTGCCTGCCGTGGCGCGCTCCCATGGTGGCGTACCGCGGCGCTCCCCGGGGCCGTTCCGGGTCCGCGACGGGGCGCGGTGTGACGGACGGCTCAGCGGGAGCAATCAGCACAATAGCGGCGCACACGCCACCGCCCCGCTCAGCCGGGTGGCCGGGCGGGGCGGTGGCGCGGCGCCGGGGCGCCGTACGCGGGGTCGGTCAGGTGGCGTCGGGGTCGAACGGGGGGCGCTCGCCGGGGGCCAGCGGGGCGCCGGCGGAGGCGGGGGCGGAGGCCGGCGCGGACTTCTCGAAGCTGACGCTGCCGCTGCGGCCGTTGACCGGGGCCGCGGGCTTGTCGTCCAGGACGGAGCGGATGTCCAGCGAGTCCTTCATCCCCTTGAGGCCCAGCGGGTCCTCCTCGCCGCCCATGAGCTGCTTGCGGACGAAGGTCTTGGGGTTCAGGTCCTCGAACTCGAAGTCCTGGAAATCGGGGCCCAGCTCGCTGCGGATGTCCTCCTTCGCGTTGTCGGCGAAGGAACGGATCTTCCGGACGACGTTCATGGTGTCCTGGATCAGCTTCGGCAGTTTGTCCGGACCGAAGATGATGATGGCCATCACGACGAGGGTCAGCACCTCCAGCCCGCTCACGTCGCTGAACACCTTTGGCTCCCTAGCTCGTCGGACGACGGTTCCTACAGGGTAATGGCCACCGGCGAGTCCCTGGTCCACGCTGGGATGAAGCCGTGGTAAAGACCTGCCGGTGGCCGAGGCCGTCCGGACGGGGGATCGAGCGCGCGTCCCGGGTCCGTCGAGGGTTGTTCTAGCGGGTCTGCTGGCGCTGTGCCACGGCGCCCCCGGGGTAGCGCTCCGGGGAGCCCGGCGGGGTCGCGTCGCGGGTCGCGGCGACCGGGCGGCCGGGGAAGTCCACCGGGACCTGGGCGTTCATCGGGACGAGGCCGCCGCCGCGTCCGGTGCCGGAGCCGGGCGGGCTGACGGTGGTGCCGTGGCGCTCCTCGCCCTGCGTGCTGAGCCCGCCGACACCGCCGAGCGTCACCGCGGCGACGGAGAAGGCGCCCGCGGCGGCGAACACCAGCCGGCGGCCCCGCGCGGGCGGGCGGACGACGGCCGCGGAGGACTGCGGACGGGCGGGGGCGGCGGTGGGCTCGGGGCGGGCGGAGCGCCGGCCCATCAGCGGCCGCAGCACCGCGCCGCGCCCGAAGGCGCGCGGGTCGACCCCGGGCAGCGGCGTGTCCGCGCCGAGCGCGCCGGCGCCGAAGGAGGCCCCGGCACCGCGGCCGAAGGAGCCGCCGTCGAGCCGGCTGCCGCCGAGCGTCCCGGCGGCGGCGACCCCGCCGCCGGGCAGGTCGTCGTCGTCATCGCGGCGGCCGCGGCCGGCCGGCCAGTCGCCGTCCGCCGGGGCGTCCTCGGGAAGGCCGCCGACGGCCATCAGGCGGGCCATCAGCGCGGAGGACGGGCCGGGCGTGCCGGTGCGGGTCAGCATGTGCTTGACGGCGCGGGCCTCGTCGACCTCGGCGAGGCAGTGCGGGCAGGTCGCCAGGTGGGCCTGGACGCGGTCGCGCGAGTCGTGGCCGAGCTCGCCGTCCAGGAAGGCGGAGAGGCGCTCGCCGAGGTGGTGGTCCTCGGCGGGTGCGGCGGGGCGGACGGGAAGCGCGTGCAGCGCCGTGTCCGCGGGCAGTGCCACCGCGGGCAGCACGGGCTCACCGGGTTCGTCGCCTCCGCGACGGCCCGGCAGGGCCCAGCCCCGTCGGTTCGGGGACCGGTCGGAGGCGTCCGACCGACCCGAACCGGACCGGCTGGTGCCGCTCACGACCGCCTCCGTCCGCGCCCACCGGGCGCGACCGCGGCCTCGACCGCTCCGACGCCGACCGGCACCGGCTCCTCCGAGCCGCCGCGGCGCTCCCGGCCGGGGGCCGAGCCGGGGGCGCGGTGCTTGAGCGCGGCGCGCAGGTGCGAGCGGCCGCGGTGGATGCGGCTGCGGACGGTGCCGAGCTTGACGCCCAGCGTGGCGGCGATCTCCTCGTAGGACAGGCCCTCGATGTCGCAGAGCACCACCGCGGCGCGGAACTCCGGCGCCAGGGTGTCCAAGGCCTGCTGCACGTCCGCGTCGAAGTGGGTGTCGCTGAAGTGCTGGGCCGGGCTCGGCTCGCGGGAGGCGAGCCGCTCGGCCGCGTCCTCGCCGAGCGCGTCGAAGCGGATGCGCTGGCGGCGGCGGACCATGTCCAGGAAGAGGTTGGTGGTGATCCGGTGCAGCCAGCCCTCGAACGTGCCGGGGGTGTACGTGGACAGCGAACGGAACACCCGGACGAAGACCTCCTGGGTGAGGTCCTCGGCGTCGTGCTGGTTGCCCGTCAGGCGGTAGGCGAGCCGGTAGACGCGGGCGCTGTGCGCCTCGACGATCTCCTCCCAGCTGGGCGGAGTCCAGGTCTGCGCGTCGGGACCCTCGGTGAAGGTCGCGAGGGCGGGGGCCTCGGTGGCGCCGCCGGCCGGCGTCGCGGCCACGGGCTGGTCCAGGTCGGAGTGCGCAGGCTGGTTCATCACGGGCTTCGGCGTACGGGCTGACGCGGTGCCGCGGGAGTGCCGCCGCACAGGGACGTCGCCCTCGGCCACACCTCCTCGGTCGGCTCTTCTGCCCAGCAGGGCCACCACCATATCCACCTCACCCGTCAAGCCCGGATAAAAGTGCCCGGGAGGTCTTCCGCACCCGGTCCGTCCTGACAACGGCCCGCCGCCGTACGCGGTTCCCGGTCGGCCAGTAATCTGTGCCAGGAAATATCGACATCCTTCGGCACCGGGCCTCGCCCGGGGCTCCGAAAGAGGCAGCCATCAGCGAGTTCGGGCCCGCGCACGCGGCCCTCGCCGACACCTACGTGAGCGAGGACGCCGTGCTGACCTACGCCCGGGCGCAGTCCGCGCGGACCGGGATACGGGCGATCGGACCGAGCGGCGGGGCCTGCCTGCGGCTGCTGGCCGCCGCGCTGGACGCCAAGGCGGTGGCCGAGATCGGCACCGGCACCGGGGTGTCCGGGGTCTACCTGCTGCGCGGAATGCGGCCGGACGGCGTGCTCACCACGGTCGACTCCGAGCCGGTGCGCCAGCAGCTGGCCCGCGAGGCGTACCAGGCGGCCGGGTTCGCGGCCAACCGCTCCCGGTTCATACCGGGCCGAGCGCTGGAGGTGCTGCCCCGGCTCGCCGACGGCCAGTACGACCTGGTGTTCTGCGACGGCGACCCGGTCGAGTCCTGCGAGTACCTGCGGGAGGCGCTGCGGCTGCTGCGGCCGGGCGGGATGGTCTGCTTCGAGGGCGTCTTCCAGGAGGGCCGGCTGGCCGAGCCGGAGCTCCAGGACCCGCAGACCGGCGCGGTCCGGGACCTGGTCCGGGACGTGCGGGAGAGCGAGGCCCTGCTGCCGGCGCTGCTGCCGGTGTCGGACGGGCTGCTCTGCGCCGTCAAGCGCTGAACGTCAAGCGCTGAGCGTCACGCGCTGAGCGTCACGCGCCGAGCCCGGCGCCCCTTCGGGCCCGGGCCCGGGAAAACGTGCGGACCCGGGCCGACATGACGTCGAACCCGGGCCCGGCAGCACATCTCCAGGAGATGGCGAGCACCTGCTGCGGTCAGCCGCAGGCCTTCTTCAGGGCCTCGCCGAGGGCCTGGGCCTCGTCCGGCGTGAGCTCCACCACAAGGCGTCCGCCGCCTTCGAGCGGAACGCGCATGATGATGCCCCGTCCCTCTTTGGTGACTTCGAGCGGGCCGTCACCCGTCCGCGGCTTCATGGCCGCCATGCTCGTTCCCCTTCCTGCAACCGCTCAGCTACGCACCGGCAGTCCGTCCACCGCCGGTATCGAACGCATTGATCGGAAGCCATTATCCCGCATGCCACGGGCTGATGACCAACATCACTCTCGGTGCAACCACGACCGGACCGCCCCCAACCGCCGCAAACCACGTCATAAGCCCCGGCGTGGCGGTGGTGCGGACACCGCCCGAAGGTGCGATACCTCACACTCCCCAGGCCCCCGCGTGCTCCGGCATCCTGACACACACGACCGACAACGCCTCGATCCCGGGAGCCCTCACCCATGTCCGATTCCGTGCTGTACGAGCTGGACGGCGGCCTGGCCGTCATCACCATCAACCGCCCGGAGGCGATGAACGCGCTCGACGTCGCCACCAAGGTCGCGCTGCGCGACGCCGTGACCGCCGCGGCCGCGGACCCGGCGGTGCGGGCCGTCCTGCTCACCGGAGCGGGCGAGCGGGCGTTCTGCGTCGGACAGGACCTGAACGAGCACCTGGCCATGCTGAAGCGGGCCGAGGAGACCGGCGAGGGCGCGCTGCGGACCGTCGGCGAGCACTACAACCCGCTGGTGCGGGCGCTGGCCGGGATGCGCAAGCCGACCGTCGCCGCGGTCGGCGGGGTCGCGGCCGGGGCCGGCGCCTCGCTCGCCTTCGCCTGCGACTTCCGCGTCCTGTCCGACCGGGCCGGCTTCAACACCGCCTTCGCCGGGATCGGGCTGACGGCCGACTCGGGCGCCTCCTGGACGCTGCCCCGGCTGGTCGGGCACGCCAGGGCCACCGAGCTGCTGATGCTGCCCCGCACGGTCAAGGCCGCCGAGGCCGCCGTGCTGGGCCTGGCCACCAGGGTGGTGCCGGCCGGGGAACTCGCCGCCACCGCACGGGCCTTCGCCCGCGAGCTGGCCGAGGGCCCGACCGTCGCCTACGGCGCCATCAAGGAGTCGCTGGCCTACGGCGCCTCCCACTCGCTGGACGAACTCCTCGACAAGGAGGACGAGTTGCAGACGCTGGCCGGCGACAGCGAGGACCACCGGATCGCGGTGCGCGCCTTCATCGCCAAGGAGAAGCCGACGTACCTGGGCCGCTAGGGCCGGTGTCCGGGTCCGGGCCGGCCGGCCCGGACCCGCCCGGTCAGCCCTTGGCGCCGGTGCGGACGTGGCAGTCCGCCAGGTGGTCGTCGACCAGCCCGCAGGCCTGCATCAGGGCGTACGCGGTGGTCGGGCCGACGAAGCGGAAGCCCGCCTTCTTCAGCGCCTTCGCCAGCGCCGCCGACTCCGGCGTGACGGCCGGCACCTCGCCCATCGTGCGGGGGGCCGGCCGGCCCGGTTCGGCGGCGAACTGCCAGATCAGCGCGTCCAGGCCGCCCGCCAGGTCGCGGGCGACCCGCGCGTTGGCGATCGCCGCCTCGATCTTGGCCCGGTTGCGGATGATGCCGGCGTCGGCGAGCAGGCGCTCCTTGTCCGCCTCGCCGAACTCGGCGACCTCGGCGATCCGGAAGCCCGCGAACGCGGCCCGGAAGCCCTCGCGGCGGCGCAGGATGGTCAGCCAGGACAGGCCGGACTGGAAGGCCTCCAGGCAGACCCGCTCGAACAGCGCGTCGTCGCCGTGCACCGGGCGGCCCCACTCGGTGTCGTGGTAGACCCGGTAGTCGTCGGTGGAGTCGCCCCAGCCGCAGCGGCGCAGGCCGTCCGCGCCGAGCACCGCGCCCCCGGTCGGGTCGGTCACTTCTCCGTCCCCGGCTTCGCGTCCTCGGGGGCGTGCTCCCCGGCCGGCTGCTTGGCGAGCACCACGGCCGGCTCGACCACCTGGGCGAACTGCTCCAGGCCGGGCAGCGGTTCGGCCGCCGGGTCGGGGGCGCTGGTCGCCTCGACGGCGCCGCGCAGGTGGGCGGCGGCCTCCAGCTCGGCGATCCGCGCGTCGCGGTAGGCGAGTTCGGCGCCGAGGCGGTCCAGGACGTCGTCCACCTCGTCCATCCGGTAGCCGCGCAGCGCCATCGGCAGGCGCAGCTCGTCCACGTCCGCCCGGCCCAGCGGGCGGTCCTGCGGCAGCCGCGCGGAGATCCGGTCCGGTGCCGCCTCCGGCATCGAGCCGCCCCCGCCGAGCGCCACCAGGGCGGCACCGCCGACCACCACGGCCATGGCGACCACGATCACCCAGAACACGAGCTGTCCTCCCGAACTCCCGGCCGGTCCGCTATGTGGTGGCAGGCAACCACACTGATCATGACAGCATGGTCCCTTAGTGAGGCCGGGGGCCATCATCGCACCCGCAGGAGCTCTGGAGGAGACATCGGTGGCACTGCGCCTGGGACCGCGGGAATTCGGTGACGACGAGCTGGTGATCATGGCGATCGTCAACCGGACGCCGGACTCGTTCTTCGACAAGGGCGCGACCTTCGCCGACGAGGCCGCCTTCGCCGCCGCGGACCGCGCGATGGCCGAGGGCGCGGCGATCCTGGACATCGGCGGGGTGAAGGCCGGGCCGGGCGACGAGGTCACGGTCGAGGAGGAGCTGCGGCGCACCGTGCCCTTCGTGGCCGAGCTGCGCAAGCGCCACCCCGAGGCGGTGATCAGCGTGGACACCTGGCGGCACGAGGTCGGCGAGGCGGTCTGCGAGGTGGGCGCGGACCTGCTGAACGACGCCTGGGGCGGCGTGGACCCGAGGCTCGCCGAGGTGGCCGCCCGGTACGACGCCGGGCTGGTCTGCACCCACGCGGGCGGCGCCGAGCCCCGTACCCGGCCGCACCGGGTCGGGTACGAGGACGTGATGGCGGACATCCTGCGGGTGACCGTGGGGCTCGCCGAGCGCGCGGTGGAGCTGGGCGTGCGGCGGGACGCGGTGGTCATCGACCCGGGGCACGACTTCGGCAAGAACACCCGGCACTCGCTGGAGGCCACCCGGCGGCTGCCGGAGATGACCGCGACCGGCTTCCCGGTGCTGGTCTCGCTCTCCAACAAGGACTTCGTCGGCGAGACCCTGGACCGGCCGGTGAACGAGCGGCTGCTCGGCACCCTGGCCACCACCGCGGTCTCGGCCTGGCTGGGCGCGCGGGTCTACCGGGTGCACCAGGTCGCGGAGACCCGCCAGGTGCTGGACATGGTCGCCTCGATCCGGGGCACCCGCCCCCCGGCGGTCGCCCGCCGGGGGCTGGCGTGAACCCTCCTGTCGGCGCTCGGCTCGCCTCCGGGGCGCTCGGACCCGGTGCCGACGTTCGTCGCTCCGGCGCTCGTCCCTCGCTTGTCGCTCCGCGCTTTCGGCACCGGCGCGACCCTTCGGCTCGCTCGCGCTAGATCTCGTTCGCGGGCCGGCGGGCGTCGGCGAGGATCTTCATGACCTCGTCGATCTCGTCGGTGATGTGGAACAGCTCCAGGTCGTGCGGGGCCGCCTTGCCCTGCGCGACCAGGGTGTCCTTCAGCCACTCGTAGAGGCCGCCCCAGTAGGCGCTGCCGTAGAGGATCACCGGGAAGCGGGTGACCTTCTTCGTCTGCACCAGAGTGAGCGCCTCGAACAGCTCGTCCAGCGTGCCGAGGCCGCCGGGCAGGACCACGAAGCCCTGCGCGTACTTCACGAACATCGTCTTGCGGACGAAGAAGTAGCGGAAGTTCAGCCCGAGGTCGACGAACTCGTTGAGGCCCTGCTCGAAGGGCAGCTCGATGCCGAGCCCGACGCTGAGGCCGCCCGCCTCGGAGGCGCCGCGGTTGGCAGCCTCCATCGCGCCCGGGCCGCCGCCGGTGATCACCGCGTAGCCGGCCTCGGCGAGGGCCCGGCCGATGGCCACGCCCGCCTGGTACTCGGGCGAGTCGACCGGGGTCCGGGCGGAGCCGAAGACACTGATCGCGGGCGGGAGTTCGGCGAGGGCGCCGAAGCCCTCGACGAACTCCGAGGTGATCCGCAGGACCCGCCACGGGTCGGTGTGCAGCCAGTCGGTCGGACCGGTGGTGTCCAGCAGGCGCTGGTCCGTGGTGCTCGTACCGACCTGGTCCCGGCGCACCAGCACCGGGCCCTTCTGCTTCTCGGGCCAGGCCTTCTTCTTCCGCGGCGCACCGACCTGCTCGGGGCCGTGGCCGTAGTGCTTCTCGTCTCCTGTGCCTGTCATGACGAAACCCTACGCCCGCCCTCCCCCGTTTTCAGGCAACGGGGGAAGGTCGGTTGAGTATCCGGAAGGTGGCGTTCGACTGCTGATCGGACGAGCGTCGCCGGCAGCGGCTCAGCTGGTCAGCCAGGCGCGCATCCGGTCCTCGACCTCGGCGATGGCGCTCAGCGAGCAGTACTCCTCGCGCTTGTGCGCCAGGTTCGGGTCGCCGGGGCCGTAGTTGACCGCCGGGACGCCGAGCGCGCTGAACCGGGCGACGTCGGTCCAGCCGAACTTGGCCCGGGCCTGGCCGCCGGTGGCCTCCAGGAAGGCCTGGGCGGCCGGCTGGGAGAGCCCGGGCAGGGCGCCCACGGCGAAGTCGGTGACGGTCAGCTCGAAGCCGTCGAAGACCTCGCGCACGTGCTTCTCCGCGTCCACCTCGTCGCGGTCCGGCGCGTAGCGGAAGTTGACCGTGACGACGCACTCGTCCGGGATCACGTTGCCGGCCACGCCGCCGTCGATCCGGACCGCGTTCAGGCCCTCGCGGTACTCCAGGCCGTCGATCTCCACCCGGCGCGGCTGGTAGTTCTCCAGCCGGGTGAGCACCTCGGCGGCGTGGTGGATGGCGTTGTCCCCGAGCCAGCTGCGGGCCGAGTGGGCGCGCACGCCGGTCAGCCGCACCTGCGCCCGCAGGGTGCCCTGGCAGCCGCCCTCGACCATGCCGCCGCTGGGCTCCATCAGCACCGCGAAGTCACCGGCCAGCCACTCCGGGTGGTCCTTGGCCAGGTGGCCGAGGCCGTTGCGGGAGGCCTCCACCTCCTCGCAGTCGTAGAAGACGAAGGTGAGGTCGCGGTTGGGCTCGGGCACCGTGGCGGCGAGGCGCAGTTGCACGGCCACGCCGGACTTCATGTCCGTGGTGCCGCAGCCGTGGAGCAGGTCGCCCTCGACCCACGAGGGGAGGTTGTCGGCGATCGGCACGGTGTCCAGGTGGCCGGCCAGGACGACGCGCTCGGCCCGGCCCAGGTTCGTCCGGGCCACCACGTTGTTGCCGTGACGGTCCACGGTGAGGTGCGGGTAGCCGCGCAGCGCGGTCTCGATGGCGTCGGCGAGCGCCTGCTCGTCGCCGCTCACCGAGGGGATGTCGACGAGCCGGGCGGTCAGCGTGCCGCCGTCGAGAGTGAGGTCCAGGGGCGTCGGGTTCGAGCTGCTCATGGGAGCCAGCCTAATCCGCGGCCAGGTCCGGCCGGTGCGGCGGTCCGCGACGCGGACCGGGGCCGCCTCGGTCGGCGCGCCCCTCGGCTCCCGGAGGCGAGTGGGCGGGTGACGGCAACCGGAAGGCGCCGCACATCCGTCCGAGTGGGTACGGTGTCGGATCAAGGTGCAGGCGCGAGAGGGGCGACGGTGGCCAGGAGAAGGAGCAGCGAAGAGCTGGGCGACGAAGAGGAGCCCACTCGCCGCCGCGGGCCGCTTCGCGCCCTGCTGATGGTGATCGTCGGGCTGCTCGGCCTGGCCATGGTCGCCGGCCTGGCCGTGGTCGGGATCTGGTGGTTCGGTTTCAAGCCCGGCGCGTCCGAGGAGTGCTCGGTGAAGACGGCGGCCGGGAACGGCACGCTGGAGCTGCCGCAGGCCGCCAACGCCGCGACGATCGCCGCGGTGGCGCGTTCGCGCGGGCTGCCGGACCGGGCCACCACGATCTCGCTGGCGACCGCCATGCAGGAGTCCAAGCTGCGCAACCTCGCGGGCGGCGACCGGGACTCGATCGGCCTCTTCCAGCAGCGGCCGTCGATGGGCTGGGGCACCCCGGCGCAGATCTCGGACCCGGTGTACGCGACCAACAAGTTCCTGGACGGCCTGGTCAAGGTCCCGGGCTACACCCGGATGCCGCTGACCGACGCCGCGCAGACGGTGCAGAAGAGCGGTTACCCGCAGGCCTACGCCAAGCACGAGACCAAGGCGACCCTGCTCACCTCGGCGCTGGCCGGCCGGGAGCCCGCCTCGTTCTCCTGCGTGGTGCACGACTACGCCAAGCCGGACCCGGCGGACTCCGCCTCGGCCGCGCCGGGCGCCACCCCGGGCGCCACCGCGGCCCCGGCCGCCGCGCCGGACCGGGCCCAGGTGCTGTCCGACCGGGTGCGCCGGGAGTTCGGCCGCACGGTGACCCCGGCGACCGGCTACACCTCGACCATCAAGGGCGCCGAGAACGCCGTCTCGCTGACCCCGGACCCGGCCACCGCCGCCCTGACCTCCTCGCCGGACGCGGGGGCGGCGGACGGCGGGGTGAGCGCCGAGCGGGCGAGCGGCTGGGAGGTCGCCCACTGGGCGGTCGCCCAGGCCCAGCAGCTGGGCATCGCGACGGTCGCCTACGACGGGAAGATCTGGCGCAAGTCCAAGTCCGAGGACGGCTGGCAGAACCAGACCTCGGGCACCTCGACCAAGCTCGTCCAGGTCACGCTGGCCCCGGCCGACAAGAGTTGACGCACTGGTGTTCGGGTTGCCGCCGGACGGGTGATTCCGGTCAACCCCGATGGACCGGCTGGCCGCTCCGGCGAACCCGGTTGGAGAACCGTCACTCCCCTTGACCGGGGCGGTTCGACGGCGTCCGACCGGGCCGGTCGGGCAGCGCTGTTGTGGTCGTACGATCCGATGGTCGGCCAGGAAGATTCCTTGCGTCGGCCGAAACCTTCTGGCTTCTCAAGCGGTAACAACGTCGTCCGCCCGGTCGTCCACGCCCGGTCCTTTGGCGGACGGGACGGACCCAGACCCCTTCGAGGAGCCCCATGTCTCACCCCCTCACGCGCCGGATCGCCCAGGCCGCGCTCGTCGTGGCCGCCGGAGCGACCCCGCTTCTCGCGGCCGGCTCCGCGTCCGCCCTGGGCGGGGACGCCCTGCTGCCCAAGAGCGACCTCGCGGCACCGCTGGGCCAGCTGGCCAACACCGACACCGGTTCCACCCTCCAGCACACCACCCACCAGCTCGGCCAGGCCGCCGGGACCACGGGTGCGGCCACCGTCGCCGCCGGCGTACCGGCCTCCGCCGACGCCGCCGGAAACATCGTCGCCCAGCAGCTGCCCGAGGCCAACGAGAAGGCCGGCTCGCTGACCGCCCCGGTCGACCAGACCGCGGCGACCGCGGGCCAGCTCTCCTCGGTCACCCCGAAGGTCGCCTCGTCCCTGGCCGGCAAGCTCGGCGAGGCCGTCACCGGCAAGAGCGCGGAGACCCGCAGCGCCACCGCCAGCACCGGCCCGCTCGGCGGACTCACCCAGGCGGGCTCGGTCACCCAGGCCGTGCCCGGCGCCGAGACGCTCACCGGCGCCGTCCCCGGCGGCACCGCCGTCGCCGACGCGCTGCCGGTCGGCGCGGTGCAGCGCGCGCTGCCGCTCGGCTCGGTCGAGCACGCCCTGCCGGCCGAGCTGCCCGCCACCGACGTGCTCGGCCTGGCCGAGCACGGGTCGGCCAACCGCCTCGGCGGTGCCGACCTCGGCGCGAACAGCCCGCTGTCCGGCCTCACCGGCGCGCTCGGCCCGCTCGGCGGCCTGCTGGGCGGCCTGGGCGGCGGCAACCTGAGCGGCGGCAGCCTCAGCGGCCTGCCGCTGTAACCGACGCCGCCGCGCAACCCCCGGCTCGGGGAGAACCCCGAAGGGGGCCGGTGTCCGTGACACCGGCCCCCTTCGCCGTACGGTCGCCCGCTACGGTCGGCGCGCCGAGCTCGGCGCGGTCGCGGTCAGCTCGCCGCGCCCAGCCGCTCCACGGCCGCGGCGACCCGCTCGTCGGTCGCCGTGAACGCGACCCGCACGAAGCGGTCGCCGGCCGGCCCGTAGAAGTCGCCGGGCGCCACCAGGATGCCCAGCCCGGCCAGTTCGGCCACGGTCTCCCAGCACGGGCGGTCCTGGGTCGCCCACAGGTAGAGGCTCGCCTCGGAGTGCTCGATCCGGAAGCCGTACGCCTCCAGCGCCGCCCGCAGCGCCGAGCGCCGGGCCGCGTACCGCTCGCGCTGCTCGGCCACGTGGGCGTCGTCCGCGAGCGCGGCGACCGTCGCCGCCTGGACCGGCGCCGGCACGATCATGCCGCCGTGCTTGCGCACCTCCAGCAGCTCCCTGACCACCACCGGGTCGCCCGCCACGAAGGAGGCGCGGTAGCCGGCCAGGTTGGAGCGCTTGGAGAGCGAGTGGACGGCCAACAGGCCCTCGTGGCCGTCGCCGCAGACGTCCGGGTGCAGGACGGAGACCGGCTCGGCCTCCCAGCCCAGCTCCAGGTAGCACTCGTCGCTGACCAGCAGCGCCCCGTGCTCCCTTGCCCACTCGACGGCCCGGCGCAGCTCGTCCGCGCCCAGCACCCGACCGGTCGGGTTGGACGGCGAGTTCACCCAGAGCAGGCGCACCCGGGAGCCGTCCAGCTCGTCCACCGAGTCGTACTCGACCGGCTCGGCGCCGCACAGCCGGGCGCCCACCTCGTAGGTCGGGTAGGCCAGGCGCGGGTAGGCGACCTGGTCGCCGGGGCCGAGGCCGAGCTGGGTCGGCAGCCAGGCCACCAGCTCCTTGGAGCCGACGGTCGGGAGCACGGCCTGCGGGCCGGTCTCCGCGCCGAGGCGGCGGTGCAGCCAGTCGGCGATCGCCTCGCGCAGCTCCAGCGGGCCCCAGACGGTCGGGTAGCCGGGGGTGTCGGTGTGCGCGGCCAGCGCCTTCTGGATCACCTCGGGGACCGGGTCCACCGGGGTGCCGACGGAGAAGTCGCAGAGCCCGCCGGGGTGGGCCAGGGCGGTCGCCTTGTACGGCTCCAGCTTGTCCCAGGGGAAGACGGGGAGCTTGTCCGAAACGCGGCGCGCCGCCCCCGGGTGACCCGGGAACGGCGCGCGCGTGCTGTTGGTACTCACAGCTGTTGTGCCACCGATCGTCAGTGGTCGGCGTTCTGCGGCGGCAGAGCGGCGATGAACGGGTGGTCACGCTCGATCAGACCGAGCTTGGAGGCGCCGCCGGGGGAACCCAGGTCGTCGAAGAACTCGACGTTCGCCTTGTAGTAGTCCTTCCACTCCTCCGGAGTGTCGTCCTCGTAGAAGATCGCCTCGACCGGGCAGACCGGCTCGCACGCGCCACAGTCGACACACTCATCCGGGTGGATGTAGAGCGATCGCTCGCCCTCGTAGATGCAGTCAACCGGGCACTCTTCGATGCACGCCTTGTCCTTCACGTCGACACAAGGCTGCGCGATGACGTAGGTCACGCTGTCGTTCCTCCTCGGAAGGGCCTGGTGGCCCGTTCTGTTCTGCTGCCGTGCGCGGTGAGCGCGGCGTCGTCGATGCCCGCCCCTAGTATCGCGGGTCGGAGACCGCAAATGCACAGGAGGTGGCCAGATGGCGACGCACGACCCGGTCGGCGACCGTCCGGAAGTCCGGATAGACCGCTCTGACGTGGGACGACGCGTGTCCGTCCGCCGCCTCGCGGAGTTCGTGGACGACCGGCCGGTGTTCCGGGATTCGATCGGCGTGCTCACATCGTGGGACGATCATGGGTTGACGATCGCCCCTCGAACCGGCGATCCGGTGTTCTTGCCGGAGAAGCTGCTGGTCGCAGGCAAGACCGTGCCGCCGTTCCCGGCCCGGCGCGTCCCGTTGCCGGTCACCGCGCCGGTCGAACTGCAGCGGATCGCGGGCCGCGGCTGGCCGGCCGTCGAGCAGGAGCCGCTCGGCGAGTGGACGCTGCGCGCCGCCGCCGGGTTCACCCGGCGGGCCAACTCCGTCCAGGCGCTCGGGGACCCGGGACTGCCGCTGCCCCGGGCGCTGGCGGCCGTCCGCGCCTGGTACGCGGCGCGCGGACTGCCCGCGTACGTCGAGGTGATCTCCCCCGGCTCGCCCCCGGCGCTGGTCGCCGAACTCGACCGGCTCGGCGCCGGGTACGCGCCCACCCTGGTCCGCACCGCCCCGCTGGCCGGGCTCGCCCGGGCCGGCGCCGGGCACGACAGGGTGCGCCTCGCACGGACCGCGGACGACCGGTGGCTGTCGGTGTACCGGCGGGTGAGCGGCGACCCGGCGGTGGAGGAGGCGGCCCGGCGGGTGCTGCACGGCGGGCCCTCGGTCTGGTTCGCCACCGTGCCGGGCGCCCCCGGGCAGCCGCCGCTGGCGATCGGACGCTGCGTCATCGAGGGCGCCTGGGCCTGCTTCGGCGCGATCGAGGTCCAGCCGTACGCCCGGCGGGCCGGACTGGCGACGACGGTCATGGCGGTGCTCGCCTCGCGCGCGGCCGAGGAGGGGGCGAGCGGCGGCTACCTCCAGGTCGAGGCGGAGAACGCGGGGGCGATCGCGCTCTATGACGGACTCGGCTTCACGACCAGTCACACTTACCACTACGCGCTCCTCCCCCAGGGGTAGCCGCCAGGCCGTACCGTCCGTCCGTTCGTCCGATCGCCCGCCCGATCGTCCGTCCGCCGCCTTGTCCGTCCGCCGTACGAAAGCCGTCGCCGTCACCGTGACCGAGCAGAGCAGAGACCGCTTCCGGACCGCCGCCCGCGCCGAGCAGCCCGACCCGGTGCTGCTGTGCCTGCTCGCCGCCGCCGAGCACGGCATGGTGCCCGACCCCGGCGACCCCGGCGAACCGCCGGGCGTGGACGCGCTGCTCGCCGCCTGCGAGGCCGCGTTCGAGCGGCACGCGGCGGCGGTCCGGACGGCCGTCGCCGAGCGGGCGCCGACCGGGCCGGAGGAGACCGCCGCCCTGCTCGCCGCGGTGCTCGGCGGGCGGGAGCGCTTCCACGGGCGGCAGTCGGACTACCGGCGGCTGGAGTCCTCGCTGCTGCCCGAGGTGCTGCGGCGCCGGCGCGGGCTGCCGATCACGCTCTCCCTGGTGTGGATGGCGGTCGGCCGGCGGGCCGGGCTGACCGTCCACGGCATCGCGCTGCCCGGCCACTTCATCGTCGCGGTGGGCGGCCCGGCCGGCGGCGAGGACTACGTCCTGGCCGACCCGTTCCACGGCGGGCGGCTGCTCGACCCGGCGGACGTCGAACGGCTGGTCGCCGCCGCCGGGGCGGAGTTCACCCCCGCCCTGCTCACCCCGGCCCAGCCGCTGGAGGTCGTGCTGCGGGTGCTCGGCAACATCCGGCTCTGGGCCGCCGACCGCCCCGAGCACGCCCGCACCCAGCTCTGGGCCACCGAACTCGCCCTGCTGCTGCCCCGGCACCCCGCCCAGCTGCGCCTGGAACGGGCCGAACTCCTCGTCCGCACCGGGGACTTCCTCGGCGGCTCGGCGGAGATGGACGCCTACGCGCAGATCCTCGACGCCTTCGACCCGGACACCGCCGCCAAGGTCCGGCAGGAGGCCCGGGCGGCCCGGCACCGGCTCAACTGACCCCCGTCTGCGGGCCGACGCCGGGGGCTTGAAGACGGGCCCTACAGCCAGCCCTTCTCCCGGGCGATCCGGACCGCCTCGGTGCGGTTGCGGGCCTCGGTCTTCTGGATCGCCATCGACAGGTAGTTGCGCACCGTCCCCTCGGACAGGTGCAGCCGCCGGGCGATGTCCGCGTTCACCGCACCGTCGGCCGCCGCGCCCAGCACGTCCCGCTCGCGCGGGGTCAGCGGGTTGGCGCCCTCGGCCAGCGCGGCGGCGGCCAGCGCCGGGTCGATCACCCGCTCGCCGCGCAGCACCCGGCGGATCGCCTCCGCCAGCTCGGCGGCCGGCGCGTCCTTCACCAGGAACGCGTCCGCGCCCGACTCCATCGCCCGGCGCAGGTAGCCGGGCCGGCCGAAGGTCGTCGCGATGACCACCTTGGTCCGGGGCGCCCGGTCGCGCAGCTCGGCGGCCGCCTCGATGCCCGTCATCCCCGGCATCTCGATGTCCAGCACGGCGACCTGCACGTCGTTCGCGAGCACCGCCGCCGCCACCTCGTCCCCGCGGCCGACCTGCGCGACGACGTCGATGTCCCCCTCCAGCCCGAGTAGCGCGGCCAGCGCCTCCCGGACCATCCCCTGGTCCTCGGCGAGCAGCACGCGGATCGAGGCCCCGCTGTCAGTGTCGTTCATGGCCACGACCTTAGAGGGCCGCGGGCTTGCGTCTCCGGTAAGGGGAGAGTCCAGAGTGGTCCCCATGGACGGCAGCGAAACGCTCTACCCGATCGGCGACCTCGCCCGGCGCACCGGACTCACCGTCAAGACCATCCGGTTCTACGCCGACACCGGCCTCGTCCCGCCCACCGGGCGCAGCGCCGCCGGCTACCGGCTGTACGACGTGCACGCCCTCGCCCGACTGGACCTCGTCCGCACCCTGCGCGAACTCGGGCTCGACCTGCCCGCGATCCGCCGGGTGCTGGAACGGGAGGCCCCGCTGCACGAGGTGGCCGCCGCACACGCCGAGGCGCTGGAGGTGCAGATCCGCACCCTCCGGCTGCGCCGGGCGGTGCTGCTCGCCGTCGCCCAACGCGCTTCCACACCCGAGGAGATGGGACTCATGCACAAGCTCGCCAAACTCTCCGACGCCGAACGCCGGCGCCTGGTCCACGACTTCGTCGACGAGGCCTTCGGCGGCCTGGACGCCAACCCCGAGTTCGTCGCCATGATGCGCTCCGCCATGCCCGAACTGCCGGACGAGCCACGGACGGAGCAGGTCGAGGCCTGGGTCGAACTCGGCGAACTCGTCCAGGACCCGGACTTCCGCGCGGCCGTCCGGAGGATGGCCGAACAGCAGGCCGCCGAACGGGCCGAGGGCGACCGCGGCGGGCTGCACCACGCGCTCACCGAGACCGTACGGTCCGTGGTCGGTGCGGCGCTGGCCGCCGGCACCGACCCCGCCTCCCCCGCGGCCGACCCCGTCCTCGACGCCCTCACCGCCGCCTACGCCGAGACCTTCGGCCGCCCCGACGACGCCGGGTTGCGGCGCTGGCTGCTCGACCGCCTGGAGACCGCCGACGACCCGCGCGCCGAGCGCTACTGGCAACTGCTGGCGGTCATCAACGGCTGGCCCGTCCCGGAGAGCCTCACCGGGGTATTCCGGTGGTTCACCGGGGCGCTGCGGGCCAGACTGGCGCAATGATCACCCTGGAACCCCTGCGCCCCGACCACGCCGAGGCCCTGCTGGCCTTCGAACGCGCCAACCGCGCGTACTTCGCCCGCAGCATCCCGGACCGCGGCGACGCCTACTTCACCGGCTTCGCGGACCGCCACGCCGCCCTCCTCGCCGAACAGGCCGAGGGCACCTGCCGGTTCCACGTGGTGCTCGACGCGGCCGGCGGGCTGGTCGGCCGCGCCAACCTCGTCGACCTCGCCGACGGCAGCGCCGAACTCGGCTACCGGATCGCCGAGTCGGCCGCCGGCCGCGGCGTCGCGAAGGCCGCCGTCGCCGAGGCCTGCCGCCTCGCGGCCACCGCCTACGGCCTGACCGTCCTGACCGCCGTCACCACCGTCGACAACCCCGCCTCCCAGGCCGTCCTCGCCCGCAACGGCTTCGCGCTCAGCCACCGGTTCCTCCTCGCCGACCGCCCCGCCCTCGCCTACCGCCGTCCCCTGGGCGACCTCGGCTGAGCGCGGGCCCGGCGCAGGCTGAAGGCCGGGCCGCCGTCCCGCTACGGCAGCCAGCGGCGGGCGGCCTCGACGCTGTCGGCGGGGCTGGTGTTGAAGGCGACGGCCGCCTGCGGGGCGTGACGGCGGACCAGGTTGACGACCGCCTCGAAGAACGGCAGCGCCGGTTCGGGCTTGCGGATGCCGCCGCCGATGACGACGACGTCCCAGCGGCGCCCGGCGAGGGCCGCCACGACGGCGGGTTCGGCGGTGTCGTCGGGGGCGACCAGGGTCACGGCGGCGTCGATGCCGTGCTCGGTGAAGCGGGCGAGTTCGGCGTCGAGGAGGGCCCGCACCGCGTCGCCGTCCACGCCGGGGACGGTGTGCGGGTCGAAGCCGAGGATGAGAACGGTGGGCATGCCCGGTACGACGCTCACTCCGGCCGCCCGGGTTCCCCGCCGAGGTAGCGGGCGGCGTCGACGAGGGTGAGCTTGGGGTCGGTCCAGGAGCAGACCTCCAGCCAGGAGAGCCGGCCGTCCTCGGCGAAGAGCAGGATCTCGCCGTCGGAGCCGATCGCCGCCTCGGCGACCACCTCCGAGCGGGCGCCGTCCTGGACGCCGGCGAACAGGGCGGTGCTGCAGCCGCACCGGCAGCGGGACTCGACGCGCAGGTGCGGGACCTGGGCGCGCAGGGGGTGGCCCTCGGGGAGGAGGAAGTCGAGGACCCGGGCGACGTCGCTGGGGAGGAGGGTCATGGGCGCCTGCGCAATCGTGTGGTGAGGACGGACAGTTCTTCGATCCGGAGGAGGTGGGCGAGCAGGAGGTAGCCGACGGCGAGGGCGGCGGCGGCCGGCAGGAGGCCGTACCGGGTGGCCCACCAGGCGCCCGCGGCGGCCGGCAGGGCGGCCAGCAGCGGCTTCCCGTGGGCTCCCAGGACCCGCAGCGGCCCGAGCCGCCGGCGCAGCAGCAGGGCGGCGGCCGCGCAGGTGAGCAGGAACGACGCCCCGTAGCAGCCGGCCATCCCGGTGACGGCCCAGCGCAGCGGCAGCAGCCGGTGGCAGAGCACCGCCCCCAGCGCCGTGGCGGCGACCGGCAGCAGGTTGAGCAGGAAGGGCGTACGGCTGTCGCCGAGCGCGTAGAAGACGCGGGTCAGCGCGTAGCCGGCGGAGTACAGGACCAGGCCGGGCGCGAAGGCGGTCAGCATCCCGGCGATGGCCCGTACGTCGTCGGCGCCGGTGCTCCCGTGCCCGAAGGCGAGCGCGCACAGCTGCGGTGCGAGGACCGCGAACGCGCAGGCCGCCGGGACGGTGACCACCGCGATGGTGCGGACGGTGCGGGCGAGCAGCGCGCGGACGGCCCGCGGGGAGTCGGCGGCGGCGGTGAGCGCGGGAACGACCGCCGTCACCACCGACACCGTGACCACCCCGTGCGGCACGATCCACAGCAGGTACGCGCTGCTGTACGCGGTGTACCCGACGCCCGGCAGCCCGGCCTCGGCGGCCCGCGCGCCGACGGAGGTCGACAGCCGGGTCACCACCCAGTAGCCCACCTGGTCGCCGAGCACCAGCAGCAGCGTCCACCCGGCGGCCCGCAGCGGCTCGCCGAGCCCGGCCTGCCGCCAGTCCCAGCGCGGCCGGGGCCGCACGCCGGCGGCCCGCAGGCAGGGCAGCAGCACCAGGCTCTGCGCCACCACCCCGGCCGTCGTACCGGCCCCGAGCACGGTCACGTCGGCCGTGGAGAAGGACCGTTGGCCGAGGTACCCGGCGAACACCCCGATCACCACCAGGTTGTTGAGCACCGGCGCCCAGGCCATCGGCGCGAACCGCTGCCGGGCGTTGAGGAGTTGGCCGAGCACCGTGAACAGCCCGTAGAAGAACACCTGCGGCAGGCACAGGTACGCCAGCAGCACCGTCCGGTCCAACTGCGCACCGCCGTACGCGGTGTAGGCCCGCACGAGGTACGGCGCGCCCGGCACCACCACCGCCGTCAGCACCAGCAGGGTGACCACCAGCACCGTCACCAGCCGGTCGACGTGCGCCGCCCCGCCGTCCGCCGACTCCTTGGCGGCGCGCACCAGGTGGGGCACCAGCGCGGTGTTCAGGGCGCCACCGATCAGCAGCACGAACAGCAGGTTGGGCACCGTGTTGGCCACGTTGTACCCGTCCGCGAGCAGCCCCGAGCCGAGGACCGCCACCAGCAGTGCCGAGCGGACGAAGCCGGTGGCCCGGGAGACCACCGTCCCGGCCGCCATCACCAGGCTGGGCGGCGGCGTGCGGCGCGGCCGCCGGTGGCGGGCGGGCCCCGGCGGACCGGGCAGCGGAGGGCGGGGCAACGGAGGACCCTCCAGTACGGTCATCCGCCGGCACCTCCCGTGTCAGGCACCGACTCGAACTGATCGGCGGAAACGGCGAGAGCATGCACCCGCGCCCCTGAAGCGGGGCTGAGAAAGCTGAAGACGGCTTAAGGAACGGATCCGGCGCCGGTGGCATCCTGATCCGCATGGAGATTCTGGTGGTGGAGGACGACGCCCAGGTCGCGGCGGCCGTACGGCGCGGCCTGGAGGTCGAGGGCTACACCGTCGACCTCGCCCCGGACGGCCTCACCGGCCTGCGGCTGGCCCAGCGGCACGCCTACCGGGCGATCGTGCTCGACATCATGCTGCCCGGCCTGAACGGCTACAAGGTGTGCGAGGCACTGCGCGCCGACGGCGTCACCACCCCGATCCTGATGCTGACCGCCAAGGACGGCGAGTACGACGAGGCCGAGGGCCTGGACACCGGCGCCGACGACTACCTCACCAAGCCGTTCTCCTACCTGGTCTTCCTGGCCCGGCTGCGCGCGCTGATCCGCCGCAGCCAGACGCCGGGCCCGCTGCTGCGGGTCGGGGACCTGTGGCTGGACCCGGCGGGCCGCCGCTGCGGCCGGGGCGGCGCCGAGATCACCCTCACCGAGCGGGAGTTCGCCGTCCTGCGCTGCCTGGCCGAGCACCCCGGCGAGGTGCTGTCCAAGCGCCGGATCGTCGACGAGGTGTGGGACATCGCCTTCGACGGCGAGGAGTCCATCGTCGAGGTGTACGTCAGCATGCTGCGCCGCAAGGTGGACGCGCCGTTCGGCGTCCGTTCGATCACCACCGTGCGCGGCGTCGGCTACCGGCTGGAGGCCTGACCGGTGCCCGGCAGGCTCTCCACCCGGCTGCGCACCTCGCTGGCGGCCGGCCTGGCCGCGCTGCTGCTGCTCGGCGTCGGCGCCTGGTGGCTGCGCGGCCACATGTACGACGCCCAGCTGGAGGCGGCCGAGGCGGACGCCCAGGCCCAGGCCCGCGAGATCAGCAGCGGCTACAAGCACGGCCAGCAGCTCGCGGACTACGGGCGGCTGCCGTACCTCGTGCTGGACAGCGACGGCCGGGTGCTGACCATGGGCGGCCCGCTGACCACCCAGCACCTGGCCGGGGACCCGCCCGCCGCCGTACCGAAGCTCGCGCCGGACGACTGGCAGTCGGTCCAGCGGGTCGCCATCGGCCCGGCCGGGGAGGCCGCCGCCAACCGCTACTCGGGGCGCACCTTCACCGCGCTGGGCAGCTGGAGCCCGCTGCTGCGGCAGAACGACGAGAACGGCCAGCCGGTCAAGCCGGTGGTCGGCCCGTTCACCGTGTACGTGCTGGCCACCCCGTTCGCCGCCGAGGCCTCGCTGCACACCATCGACCCGGTGCTGCAGGTGGGCGTGCCGACCGCCGCGCTGCTGGTCGCGCTGACGGCCTGGGCGGCGACCAGCCGGGCGCTGCGCCCGGTGGAGGCGATCCGCGCCGAACTGGCCGAGATCGGCGAGCACCGGCTGGACCGGCGCGTCCCGGTGCCGCCCGCCGGCGACGAGCTCACCCGGATGGCCCGGACCACCAACGCCACCCTGGACCGGCTGGAGCGCTCGGCCGTGCAGCAGCAGCGCTTCGTCGCGGACGCCTCGCACGAGCTGCGCAGCCCGATCGCCGCACTGCGCACCAATCTGGAGGTGTCGCTGGCGCACCCCGACCGCACCGACTGGCCGGCCACCACCCGGGAGGCGCTCACCTCGGTCGAGCGGCTCCAGCAGCTCACCGAGGACCTGCTGTTCCTGGCCCGGGGCGCGCACCCGGCGACGGCCGGCCGGCTCACCACCGTCGACCTGTCCGCCGTGCTGCGCGAGCTCGCCGACCAGTACCGCCCCGGCCTCGGCGCCCGGCTCGCCCTGCGGGTGGACGCGCCCGAGGCGGTGCCGGTGCGCGGCAGCCGCATCCGGCTGCACCGGCTGGTGCGCAACCTGCTGGACAACGCCCGGCGGCACGCGTCCGCCGAGGTGGTGCTGTCCGCGCGGCGGACCGCGCACGGCTGCGTCCTGGAGGTCCGGGACGACGGCCCGGGCGTGCCGCCCGAGGACCGCGAGCGGATCTTCGAGCCGTTCACCCGGCTCGACGAGGCCCGCAGCCGGGACTCCGGCGGCAGCGGCCTGGGTCTGGCCATCGCCGCGGACATCGCCACGCGGCACGGCGGCACCCTGCGGGTCGCCCACGCCCCGCGCGGCGCCCGCTTCGTACTGGAGCTCCCCCCGGCCTGAGGGCCTGCGCGGCAGCCCTAAAGAGGCTTCGACACGGGCGCCGGCGCCGCAGTGGGCGCCGTCCGCAGCGGCACCGAGGCCCGCAGCCGGAAGCCCCGCCCGCGCTCCCCCGGCCCGGTCTCCAGTCGCCCGCCGACCAGCGCCAGCCGCTCCTCCAGCCCGGACAGCCCGTTGCCCGGCTGGGACTTGCCCGGCCCGCGCCCGTTGTCGACGATCTCCAGGACGGCGTAGCGCTCGCCGCTCGCCTCCCAGCTCTCGTCCGCCGTGACCGTGCAGACGGTGGCGCCCTCGCCGTGCCGGACGACGTTGGTCACGGCCTCGCGCAGCGCCCAGGCCAGCGCGCCCGTCTCCTCCTCGGCCAGCGACGGCCAGGCGTCCACCAGCTCCGGCGCGGCCTCCAGCCGGACCTGCGCGGCGGCCAGCGCGGTACGGGCGGCGGCCAGTTCCACCGGCAGGGTCGGCCGGCGGAAGCCGGTCACCGCCTCCCGGACGTCGATCAGCGACTGCCGGGCGACCTGCTCGATGTCGGCGACCTGCGCCCGCGCCGCCTCGTCCTTGCCCGCGTCCATGAACCGCCCGGCCAGCTCGCTCTTCAGGGTGATCAGCGACAGCGAGTGCCCGAGCAGGTCGTGCAGGTCGCGGGCCATCCGCAGCCGCTCCTCGGAGGCGGCCAGGTGCGCGACGGCGGCCCGGGCCTCGCGCAGCTCCTTCATGGTGGCGACCAGCCGCTGCAGCCCGGTCATCGCGACGCCGGAGAGGAAGGCGCTGAGCGCGAAGGTGGTGATGTTGTCGTTGCCCGCCCCGATCGCCGCCCCGACCACGGCGGTGAGCACGGCCATGGCGATCAGCACGCGCAGCGCGTACCGGGCCGGCGTGATGATGGCGACGCACACCGAGGCGTAGATGAACAGCGTCAGGAAGGCGGAGCCGAGGACGACCGAGGTGGCGACGGCCAGCGCGACCATCGTCGTGACGATCGCCAGGCAGGCCCGCGGCCGCATCCCGGCCTGCGAGCGGAAGATCACCAGCAGCACGTAGGCGCCCACGAACCCGGCCAGGCAGCACCAGCCGAGCACCGTCCCGGCCGTGTTGTGGGCGCCGCTCAGCAGGTCGCCGGCCGGGTAGGCCAGGTAGAGCATCCACAGCAGCATCCAGGCGACCTTGACCAGCAGCTGCCGCCTGGTCTCCACCGGGGAGCCGGGCACGTTCATGAAGGAGGCGCGCGCCGCTCCCGCCTCCGGCGGTTCGTCGGTGCGGTGGGTCCGGCGCGCGTCACTCATGCCGGTCATCATGCCTGGCGGGTGTCGCGGCGGTACAGCGCCGCCGCGGCGGCGGCGAACACCACGAGGAAGCCGGCCAGCCCGGCGACCGCGACGGTGTCCAGGGAGTGCCCGGGCCGGGTGAAGCCGGCCAGTTGGTTGTACAGGTACACCGGGTTGAACCGGGCGAACTTCTCCAGCGAGCCGCTCACCGGGAACCAGGTGCCGCCGAGCAGGGCCATCGCCATGTAGGTGATCATCACGATCGGCTGCACCGCGTCCGGCGCGGCCGCGTACCCGAGCGCCACCCCGAGCGCGGCGAAGACGAAGCTGCCCAGCCAGAGCGCGGCCGTCAGTCCGGCCCACTGCGGCACGGTCAGCGAGACCCCCTGGCTCGCGCCGACCGCGAAGACCACCAGGATCGCCGGCAGCGTGGTGACCGCGGTCGCCGCGATCTTGCCGACGGTGTACGCCCGGCCGGGCAGCGCGGTCAGCCGCAGCTGGCGCACCCAGCCGCTCTTGCGCTCCAGCGAGATCCGCTGCGCGCTGCCGGTCAGCACCGCGCCGACGGCGCCGAAGGTGGCCATCGAGACCATGAAGTAGGTCTTCACCGGCAGGCCGCCGGCCAGCTGGGTGGAGCCGTAGGCGTTGATGAAGAAGAAGTACATCAGCGCCGGGTAGGCGATGGTGAAGAGCAGGTAGCGCCGGTTGCGCAGGGTCCGCAGGATCTCCAGCTTGATCAGGGTGGTCATCGCACGCTCTCCTTGTCGGCGCTCCGCTCGTCGGTGCTCTGCTCGTCGGTGCTCTGCTCGTCGGCGCGCCGGGCGCCGTCCTGGCGGTCCAGTTCACCGGTGATGGTCAGGAAGGCCTGCTCCAGGCCCACGCCGGCCACCTCCAGCCCGCGCGGGTACAGCCCCGCCCGGTAGATCCCGGCCGCGGTGGCGTCGGCGTCCGCGGTCCGGATCCGCACCGTCCGCACCCCCGGGACCCGCGCGGTGACGTCCAGCGACTGCACGCCGGGCAGGGTGCGCAGCACGGACTCCTCGAACCCGCCGTCCGCGTCGTGGAGTTCGAAGGCGATCCGGCGGGCGCCGGCCCGCGCCTTGATCTCCGCCGAGCTGCCGTCGGCGATCAGCCGGCCGCGGTGCAGCACCAGGACGCGGTCGGCGATCGAGTCGGCCTCCTCCAGGTAGTGGGTGGCGAACAGCACCGTGCGCCCGGCGTCGGCCTGGGCGCGCATGCTCGCCCAGAACGACTGCCGCACGCTGACGTCCATGCCGGTGGTGGGCTCGTCCAGCACGATCAGGTCGTTGTCGCCCGCGATGGCCAGGGCGAAGCGGACCCGCTGCTCCTGGCCGCCGGACAGCTTGTCGACCCGGCGCTCCGCGAACTCGGTGATCCCGGCGTCGGTCAGCACCTCCGTGACCGACCGGCCGCGCGGGTGCACGTCGCAGGCGAGCTGCACCAGCTCGCGCACCTTGACGTCGGACATCAGCCCGCCGCTCTGCAGCATCGCGCCGACCCGGCCGTCCTCGATCGCGGCCCGCGGGGCGCCGCCGAACAGGGTCACGCTGCCCCGGTCGGGCTCGCGCAGGCCGAGCAGCAGGTCCAGGCTGGTGGACTTCCCGGCACCGTTCGGCCCGAGCAGGGCGACGGTCTCGCCCGGTCGGAGCACGAGGTCCAGTCCGTCCACGGCGCGCACCCGCCCGTAGCTCTTGCCCACGCCGCGGAAGGCGGCCACCTCGGTAACCATTGCCCGGCTCCTCTTCCCTGACGGTGTCACGCTCGTGGTGTCACGACCGGTGCTGTTCGCACCACCTCAGAGTCCCGCGCGGGCGGGTGGCGGCGGCAGTGTCCGCCGTCGTGCCTTCGGCATGACGGATGTCATGCCGGCGGCCGGTACCCCCGTCAGGGGCACCGGCCGCCGAAAGCGCTGGTCAGACGGGTGTCACACGCCCAGCGAGCGCTTCACGAAGTCGACCTGGAGCAGCAGCAGGTTCTCCGCGACCTCCTCCTGCGGGGTCATGTGGGTGACGCCGGACAGCGGCAGCACGGTGTGCGGACGCCCGGCGGCGAGCAGCGCCGAGGACAGCCGCAGGGTGTGCGCGGCCACCACGTTGTCGTCCGCCAGCCCGTGGATGATCATCAGCGGGCGCTCCAGCCCGGCCGCGTACCCGCTCAGCGAGTTGGCGGCGTACACCTCGGGCCGCTCGGCCGGGTCGCCCAGGTAGCGCTCGGTGTAGTGGGTGTCGTACAGCTCCCAGTCGGTCACCGGCGCCCCGGCCACCGCCGCGTGGAAGACGTCCGGGCGGCGCAGCACGGCGAGCGCGGAGAGGTAGCCGCCGTACGACCAGCCGCGGACGGCGACCCGGTCGAGGTCCAGCGGGAACTCCTCGGCGAGCGCCCGCAGCGCCTCCACCTGGTCGTCCAGGGTGGCCCCGGCGAAGTCGAAGGCGATCGACTTCTCCCAGGCCGGCCCGCGCCCGGGGGTGCCGCGCCCGTCGGCGACCACCACCGCGAAGCCCTGGTCGGCGAACCACTGCGAGTTGAGGTGCGGGTTGTGCGCCTGGAGGACGCGCTGGCCGTGCGGGCCGCCGTACGGGTCCATCAGGACGGGCAGCAGGCCGTCCCGCTCGCGGTCGTAGCCGGTGGGCAGGAAGACGGCGGACGGGATGCGGCGCTCGCCGGCGAAGCGGAAGACCGGGCGGGCGGTGATGGCCGGGGTCTCGGCGTACGAGGCGATGGTGGCGACGTCGTCGACCGCCAGGCCCTCGGGCAGGTCCCGGGCGACGGTGACCAGGGTGCCGGGCAGGTCGGGCTCGGCGGTGGCCCGGACGGTGATCCCGCCGCCGTGCACCGCGCTGGTGACGGAGGTGAACGGCCGGCCGTTGGCGGACTCCCAGCCCAGCCGCGTGCCGTCGTGGCTGATCCGGCCGACGCCGATCCAGCCCGGCTCGGGGTCGGTCTCCTCGGCGCCGCCGGCGGCGCTGAAGAACACCTCCCGCTCGGTGACCGCGACGACCGAGCGGACGTGCAGGTCGGCCCCGGTCACGGCGCGGTCGCCGATCACCAGCGCCCGCACTCCCCCCTCGTCGGAGATCCGGACCAGCTTGCCGTCCGGGGTCCAGGCCGGTGTGCCCTGGAACAGCTCCAGCCAGGCGCCGTCCTTCTCCTCGTGCAGCACCTCGGTGGCGCCGGTGGCCGTGTCCAGGCCGAGGATCCGCTGGCCGCGCTGGTCGCGGGTCTGGACCAGGAGCAGCGGCACGCCGCCCTTCGACCAGTGCACCCGGCCCAGGTACGGGTAGGCCTCGCGGTCCCAGACCACCTCGGTGCGCCCGCCGTACAGGTCGAGCAGCCAGAGCCCGACCTCCGCGTTGGCGCCGCCGGCCGCCGGGTAGGCGACCTCGGCGGGCTCGCGGTCCGGGTTCGCCGGGTCGGCGATCCACCAGCGGCGCACCGGGCTGTCGTCGGCGCGCTCGACCAGCAGCCGGTCGCTGTCCGGGGACCACCAGAAGCCGCGGTCGCGGTCCATCTCCTCCTGGGCGATGAACTCGGCCTGGCCCCAGGTGACGTTCGGGCCGTCCGGCTCGGCGAGCACCCGGTCGCCGCCGCCGTCGGTGCGGGTCAGCCGCAGCTCGCCGGCGGCGTTGGCGTACGCGACGTGGGCGCCGTCAGGCGACGGGCGCGGATCCAACAGCGGGCCCTCGGCGGGCAGTTCGGCGGTGGCGCCGGTGCCGAGGTCGGCGGTGAACAGCCGGCCGGAGAGGGCGAAGGCGGCCAGCGCGCCGGACGCGTCCAGGGCGTAGCCGACGATGCCGGCCGAGCCCTCGCGGCTGCGCTCGCGGCGGGCCTTCTCGGCCGGCGACAGGTCCTCCCCGCCGCCGCCGAGCAGCGCGGCCGGGTCGGCGGCGACCCGCTCCTCGCCGGTGGCGGTGTCGAGGGTCCAGAGCAGGTTGGCCCGGTCGCGGCCCGAGCCGGAGCGGAGGAAGACGACCCGCGAGCCGTCGGGCGCGACGGAGAAGGAGCGGGGCGCGCCGACGGTGTAGCGCAGGGTCCGCGCGTACTGCCGTGGGAAGGTGTCGGCAGGGGTGTGGGAGGTCATGGCACCAGACCTTATGACGCCGGACCACCACCCCCGGGCGTGCACTGATCACTCGTTCGGAGCATCGTCGGCAAGTACGCCCCAAAGGGGTCCAAACCGCCTCCGACCGGCCCATGCGCCCCTCGGATGCCACGATGCCCCGGCGCGCGTGGCCTCACCGAGGGTAATGCCACCCTTACCCATCGGGTATGACTTGTCGCGCGAGCGGCCGTCCGGCCCCGTCCCGGACCGCGGTCGCCCGCAGCCCCCAGTCCCGCACCGTCCCTCGCCGCCTCCCCGGAGGCGGCGTGCCCGAGAAGGGGTGTGAGCCGACATGGCCATGAACATCTCCGCCGCCGTGCTGATGCTGGTCATCGTGGTGATCCTGATCCGCCGGTCCGGCCTGAAGCTGGCGCACGCGATCGTCTGCGCGCTGCTCGGCTTCTACCTGGCCTCCAGCTCGATCGCCCCGTCGATCAGCCAGGTCACCAGCAACCTCGCCGGAATGATCAACGGCCTGAGGCTCTGACCGCGCCACGGCGGTCGTTAGGCTTCACCCCATGACCGCGACTACCGGCCGCCGCCTCCTCCTGGTCCACGCGCACCCCGACGACGAGTCGATCGGCAACGGGGCCACCATGGCCCGGTACGCCGCCGAGGGCGCCCGGGTCACGCTGGTGACCTGCACCCTCGGCGAGGGCGGCGAGGTGATCCCCCCGGAGCTGGCCCACCTGACGGCCGATCGGGACGACACCCTCGGCGCGTACCGGATCGGCGAGCTGACCGAGGCGATGAGCGCCCTCGGCGTGTCCGACTTCCGCTTCCTCGGCGGCCCGGGGCGCTACCGCGACTCCGGGATGATGGGCGTGCCCGAGAACGACGTGCCCGGCTGCTTCTGGCAGGCGGACGTCGACGAGGCGGCCGGCCACCTGGTCGCGGTGGTCCGCGAGGTGCGCCCGCAGGTGCTGGTCACGTACGACCCGGACGGCGGCTACGGGCACCCGGACCACATCCAGGCGCACCGGGTCGCGATGCGCGCGTACGAGCTGGCCGCCGACCCGGCGCACCGGCCGGAGCTGGGCCCGGCCTGGCGGATCGCCAAGGTGTACTGGAACCGGATGCCCTGCTCGGTGATCGAGGCCGGGCTCGCCGAGGCCGCCGCCAAGGCGTCCTTCCCGGGTGTCGCGCAGCCCGCCGACGTCCCCGGCGTGGTCGACGACGAGGTGGTCACCACCGTGCTGGACGGCGCCGCGCAGGCGGGGCGCAAGACCGCCGCGATGACCGCCCACGCCACCCAGATCACCGTGGACGGCGCCTTCTTCGCGCTCTCCAACGACCTGGCCCAGCCGCTGTTCACCACCGAGTACTACCAGTTGGTGCGCGGCCAGGCCGGGCCGGGCGAGCCGGAGGACGACCTGTTCGCCGGCCTCGCGCCCGACGCCGCGCCCGCCGAGGAGGGCACCCGATGAGCAAGCCCGCCGCCCGGCCGACCCGCCGCCCGCTCGCCGCCGCCGTGCTCGGCACCCGCGAGGAGCGGCTGGCCGAGCCCCAGCCCCCGCGCGCCGCCCGGATCGCCGCCTACGCCCTGTTCTTCCTGCTGGGCGTCGCGGTGTCGGTCTGCGGATCCTTTGTGCAGGCCCTGTGGCCGCCGGTGGGGGTCCTGTTGGCGCTCGCCGCGACCGCCGCCACCTTCTACGCCGGCCTGCGGGTCACCGGCACCCGGCTCGGCGCGGGCGCGCCCGCGGCAGGCTGGTTCCTGGCGATGCTGCTGCTGATGGTGCCCCGGCCCGAGGGCGACAACGTGCTGTGGTCCAACGCCACCTCACTGGCCTGGCTGTTCGCCGGCTCGGTGCTGGGCGTGATCTGCGCCACCCTGCCCACTCGCACCAGCTGGTTCCCCGGGGTGCCCGGCCCCCCGCGCTGACCCCGGTCGTGCACGGCGTACCGTACCGCGTACGACGCGCAGTCAGGAGCGTACGGCCTTACTCTCATACCGGAGGAACCGGACGTATCAGGATCTGTCCGAAGCCGTTCGCCGCTCTGTTCTTCCCAGTATGGTGGTCCCGCAGAACGCCGTACCCGACCGCCGCCCGCCCCCGTCAAGGCCCGGCGACCACGAACCGCGGTCGCGCCGCACGGCCCGCCCGCGAACCCGGAGCAGAGCAGCATTGAGCAGCCGCGAATCTGACAACGCCCACCCGACGCCCCGGCGCACGGGTCCGGACGCCTACCCGTCGGGCACCCCGCCCTACGGCACACCGGGGCTCCCCGGCGGCGACCGGGCGGACGCCGGACCGGGCGCCGCGTCGGGCGGCGAGGACGACGGTCCGAAGACCGAGACCACCCTGACCACCCGGGTCCGGATCAACATCCCCGGCTCGCGTCCGATCCCGCCGGTCGTCGTCCGCAGCGCCGTCAAGAACGAGGACGGCCCCGGCGATGACGCCCCGGCGGCGGCCGCCGCCGAACCGGGCGGCCCGCGGCACCGTTCCGCGCCGACCTCGCCCGTCCTCGGTGTGATGGAGGACGGCGGCCGCCAGGCCGCCCCGCCGAACCTGCCGCCGGAGTGGCAGATCCCGCCGATCCCGCCGGCCACCTCCGAGTCGGAGTCCACCGGCGCCTGGTTCCGGCCGCGTCAGAAGAAGGCCCCGGTCGCCGAGCCCGCCCCGGCCGCCGTGCCCGCGGCCGTGCCGGCCGGTGCCGCCGGAGCGGCGGAGGCCCTGGCCGTGCCGGGCGCCGTCGCCGAGCCGCGCCCGCAGGGTGCCCACCCGGCCGCGGGCCAGGCCGCCCGCGCCAACGGCGCCCCGAACGGCCGCCCGGTGCCCGCCCAGGGCAAGCAGCCGCGCCCGGCCGCGCCCGCCGCGCCGTTCCAGGCCGAGGCCCCGGTGGAGGAGCCCGGCGTGTACGAGGCCGCCGCCCCCTTCACGCCGGTCGCCGATCCCTTCGCCCCGGTCGCCGACCCGTTCGCGCCGACCGCCGACCCGTTCGTCGCACCGGTCGCCGACCCGTTCGGCACCTCCGTCCCCGACGCCGGCCCGCAGGGCGGCCTCCCCCGGCGGGGCGGCGGCCAGCGGAACCGTCAGCAGCCGGGCGGGCAGCAGCTCGACGACCGGGCGGGCGGCCCGCGCCAGTCCGGTCCGCGCAACGACTTCCAGGCGAACGGCCACCCGGCCCCCGCACCGCACCCGCAGGCCGGACCGGCCGGCGAGCCGGGCCCGGAGGACACCTCGGTCGACGGCTTCGCGCCGATCCGCGACACCACCCCGCCGCCCGCCGCGATACCCGGCCTGCCCCGGAACGGCGCCCCGCACGGCGCCGACGGCCGTCCGCAGCCGGGCCTGTTCGCCTCGGCCCCGACCGGCACCGACCCGTTCGCCGCCCAGCGCCCGACCGCTCCCGGCCAGGACGCCCCCGCCACCCCGGCGGGCCCCGGCGCCCTCTTCCCGGGCGCTCCCGGCGGCGCCCCGCAGCCCGGCGACCCGGAGGCCACCGCGGTCACCCCGCTGCCGGCCCCCGGCCCCCGGCCCGAGGCCGCCACGGACACCAAGGGCGGCAAGGGCAAGGGCGGCAAGGGTGGAAAGGGCAGCAAGGACGCCAAGGGCGACAAGGCCGCCCCCGCGCCGGCCCCCGCCAAGGCGAAGGCCGAGCCCGCCGCCCCCGCCAAGGCCAAGCGCGGCGGAGCCGGCAAGAAGCTGGTCAAGCTGGGCGTCTACGGCGGCGTCGCGGTGCTGTTCCTCGGCGCGGCCGCGTACGGCACCGGCCTGATGCTCAACCAGTCCGACGTCCCCAAGGGCACCGTGGTGCTCGGCGCCGAGATCGGCGGCAGCAGCCGCGACCAGGCGATCCACCAGCTGGACGAGTCGGTCGGCAAGGCCGGCCAGCAGCCACTCAAGCTGAAGATCGGCGACCAGGCCGTGGACCTCGACCCGGCGGTCGCCGGGCTGAGCTTCGACACCACCGCCACCGTGGACGGCCTGGCCCAGCACAGCTACAACCCGGTCGACGTCATCAAGTCGCTCCAGGGCGGCGCCAAGGCCGTCGCCCCGGAGGTCAAGGTCGACAAGGCCAAGCTCCGGGCCGCCCTGGACACCCTCGCGGCCGGCTCCGGCCAGGGCCTCCAGGAGGGCTACATCAAGTTCGGCGACGTCAACGGCGAGCCGATCGTCGTGCCCGGCCGGGCCGGGCAGGCGGTGGAGTCGGCGAGCGCCCTGGAGGCGATCGAGCAGGCCTACCGCGACCGCGCCGACGGCAAGCCCGACCAGCCGATCGCCCTCGCCGTCACGGCCGCCCAGCCGAAGATCTCCACCCAGGCCCTCCAGGCCGCCGCCGACAGCCTCGGCAAGCAGATCGCCGCGGGCAAGGTGCACGTCGTGGCCGGCGCGAAGACCTGGGACTTCGGCCCCAAGACCGCGGCCAAGGCGCTCACGCTCGTCCCGGACGCCTCCGGCAAGATCGTGCCCAAGTGGGACCTCGACGCGCTCGCCGCCCAGCTGGGCACCGCGTTCGACAAGGTGAAGGTCAAGAAGAACGGCCAGGTCGCCGCGATCACCCCGCAGGACGTCGCGGACGGCATCACCTCGGTGTTCGACAAGACCGGCGACAAGGACCGCACCTTCAAGTTCGTGGTCTGACCCGTCCGCGGTCGGACACCCGCACGGTCGGGCGCGTCCGCCCCCGACGAACCCGCGCCCACGGGGGGCGGGCCCGCATCCGGGCCCGCCCCTCGACAACGCCCCCTCCCGGTCAGCAAGATGTGACGCCACACCATCCGCCACATCCACCCCGGGAGCACGCCGATGCACCGCCGCCTCCAGCGCCACGGGACGGCCCTGCTCGCCGGTCTCACCGCCCTCACGCTCTCGCTGGCGCTCTGCTCCTGCACCGCCGTCCAGGGCGGCGGCGACGCGCTGCCCTCCGGCACCACAGCGCCCAAGCTGACCGCGATCGACATCAACCCGCACGACCGGGCCCGACTGCGCCAGGGCGGCACCCTGAACCTGGCGATCGCCCAGTTCTCCCGCCAGTGGTCGCCGATCCACGCCGACGGCAGCGAGTCCTCGACCGTCATGGTCAGCAAGCCGCTGCTGCCGACCTTCTTCCGCTCGGACGCCGCCGGCACCCAGACGCCCAACCCCGCCTACCTGCAGGAGGCGCACGCCGAGCTCAGGGACGGCCGGCAGGTGGTCACCTGGACGCTCAACCCGAAGGCCCACTGGTCCGACGGCACCCCGATCACCTGGCGCGACATCGAGGCCAACTGGCGCGCCCTGAACGGGAAGGACCCGGCCTACAAGGCCTCCAGCAGCACCGGCTTCGAGCTGGTCTCGGCGGTCGAGCGCGGCAAGGACGACTACCAGGCCGTGATGACCTTCGACCGCCCGTTCTCCGAGTGGCAGTCGATGTTCAACAGCGCCGGCAACGCCCCGCTGCTGCCGGCCAGTAGGGTCTCCACCCCGGAGCTGTTCAACAGCTCCTACCTGGACGGGTTCCCGGTCAGCGCCGGCCCGTTCAAGGTCGAGCAGCTGGACCGCGCCACCCAGACCGTCACGCTGGTCGCCGACCCCTCCTGGTGGGGCGACAAGCCCGTGCTGGACCGGATCGTCTTCCACGCGATGCTGCCCGACGCGATGCCCGCCGCCTTCGCCCAGGGCCGGATCGACCTCGTCAACAACGGCCCGGACGTGGCCGGTTACCAGGTCATCAGGAACACCAAGGGCGCCGTGGTGCGCCGGGCCGGCGGCCCGGACTTCCGCCAGCTCACCCTGAACGCCCGCACCCCGGCGCTCAGCGACGCGACCGTGCGCCAGGCCGTCTTCCAGGCGATCAACCGGGACGTGGTGATCCGCGCCGACCTCAACGGCCTGGACTGGCCCGCCGTCCCGCTCAACAACCACCTGCTGGTCACCAACCAGAACGGCTACCGGGACAACTCCCTGGGCCTGGCCCGCTACGACCCCGCCGAGGCCGCCCGCAAGCTGGACGCGGCCGGCTGGAAGCTGGACGGCGACGTACGGAAGAAGGACGGCCGCGAGCTGAACCTGCGGATGGTCGTCCCGGCCGGCGTCACCCCGGCCCAGAGCGAGGCCGCCAACGCCACCGCCATGCTCAAGGACGTCGGCATCAAGGTGACCACGGTGACCGCCCCCGCCAACGAGTTCTTCGACCGGTACGTCAACCGCGACGACTTCGACATCGCCGCCTACTCGCTGATCGGCACCCCCTTCCCGGCCAGCGGCAACCGCGCCAACTTCGTCCAGAGCGGCGGCACCAACCACGTCGGCGCGGGCAGCCCGGCGGTGGACGCCGCACTCGACCGGGCCGCCGCCGCGGCCGACGCGGGCACCGCCTCCGAGGCGATCAACCAGGCCGACGGCGAGCTCTGGAAGGTGGCCGGCGTCCTGCCGCTCTACCAGCGCCCGCAGCTGTACGGGGCCCGCGCCGACCTCGCCAACATCGGCGCGCAGGGCCTGTCCGACATCGTCTGGGAGAACGTCGGCTTCGTGAAGTAGCGGGTGGACGGGCTCAGCCGTGCAGCGTCTCGCGCCAGTAGTGGCAGGCGCTGCGGCGGCCCGCCAGCTCCGTCCCGTACTCGCTGGTGACCGGTGTCAGCGCCGGGAGTTCGGTGCGGCAGCGGTCCTGCGCCCGGTCGCAGCGCGGGTTGAAGGCGCAGCCCTCCGGCAGGCTCAGCAGGCTCGGCGGCAAGCCCTTGATCGCGTGCAGGTTCTGGCCCTTCTGGTCGAGCCGGGGGATCGAGTCCAGCAGGCCCCGGGTGTACGGGTGCGCGGGCCGGGCGTACAACTCCCTTACCGGGGCGGTCTCCACGATCCGGCCCGCGTACATCACCGCGATCTTGTCCGCGACGTCCGCCACCACGCCCAGGTCGTGGGTGATCAGGATCAGTCCCATGTTGTACTCGGCCTGCAAGTCGGCGAGCAGGTCCATCACCTGGGCCTGCACCGTCACGTCCAGCGCCGTGGTCGGCTCGTCCGCGATGATCAGGTCCGGCTCCAGCGCCAGCGCCATCGCGATCATGATGCGCTGGCGCATCCCGCCGGAGAACTGGTGCGGGAAGTCCCCGACGCGCTGCCTGGCGGCCGGGATGCGCACCCGGTCCATCAGCTCGACGGCCTTCTCCTTCGCCTCCTTGCGGGACACCCCCCGGTGCGCCCGGAACATCTCGCCGAGCTGGTAGCCCACGCTGAGCACCGGGTTCAGCGCCGACAGCGCGTCCTGGAAGATCATCGCGATGTGCCCGCCCCGGATGGACCGCCGGGCGGCCGTGCCCATGGTCAGCAGGTCCTCGCCGCGGAACAGGATCCGCCCCGCGGTGATCCGCCCCGGCGGCATGTCCAGGATGCCCATGACCGCCTGCGCCGTCACCGACTTGCCCGAGCCGGATTCCCCCAGCACCGCCAGCGTCTCCCCCGCCGCGACGGAGTAGCTCACCCCGTTCACCGCCTTGGCGACCCCGTCCCGGGTGTGGAACTCCACGTGCAGGTCGTCGACCTCCAGCAGCGGCGTCCCGGGCTCCACGCTCCCCCGGCCACCGCCGATCACCTCCACCGCGTCCATCAGAGCCGCCCTCCTCAGCACCGCGGCACCCACCGCTGGGCGCAGAGCAACTATCAGGGAAGGGAGGGTACTTGGCGAGCCTGCGGCAGATCTCTTTTCCGTCACGGGAAAGGGCGCGCCCCCACCTGCGAGGACGCGCCCTGGTAAGGGGGCGGTGTCAGCCGGACTCCCGCTCGACGCCCCGCTCCGCGGCGAAGTGGCACGCCGAGTCGTGCCGCGCCGCGTCGCCCAGCCAGGACGGCGCGACCAGCAGCGGCTCCTCGACCTCGCACCGCTGCTGCGCCTTCCAGCAGCGGGTGCGGAAGCGGCAGCCGGACGGCGGGTTGGCCGGCGAGGGCACGTCGCCGGTGAGCACGATCCGGTCCCGCGTCTCCCGCGCCGTCGGGTCCGGCACCGGCACCGCCGAGAGCAGCGCCTGGGTGTACGGGTGGGTCGCGTGGTCGTAGATCTCCGCGTCACTGCCGATCTCGACCATCTTCCCCAGGTACATCACCCCGACCCGGTCGGAGATGTGCCGGACGATCGAGAGGTCGTGCGCGATGAACATGTACGACAGGTTGAAGTCACCCTGCAGCTGCTCCAGCAGGTTGATCACCTGCGCCTGCACCGAGACGTCCAGCGCGGAGACCGGCTCGTCGCAGATGATGACCTCCGGCTTGAGCGCCAACCCCCGGGCGATGCCGATGCGTTGGCGCTGCCCGCCGGAGAACTGGTGCGGGTAGCGGTTGATGTACTCGGGGTTGAGCCCGACCACGTCCAGCAGGTCCTGGACGGCCTTGCGGCGGTCCCCCTTGGGCGCCACCTCGGGGTGGATCTCGAACGGTTCGCCGATGATGTCGCCGACCGTCATGCGCGGGTTGAGCGAGGTGTACGGGTCCTGGAACACCATCTGGATGTTCCGCCGGACGGCCTTCAGTCCCGCCCCGGAGAGCCGGGAGATCTCCTCCCCCTTGTAGCGGACCGATCCCGAGGTGGCCGGCTCCAGGTTCATCAGCACCTTGGCCAGCGTGGACTTCCCGCAGCCGGACTCGCCGACGATGCCGAGCGTCTCACCGTGCATCAGGTCGAAGGTGACCCCGTCGACCGCCTTCACCGCCCCGACCTGCCGCCGGAGGATGATGCCCTTGGTGAGCGGGAAGTGCTTGACCAGGTCCCGGACTTCGAGGATCGGCTCGCCGCGCGGCACCTCCCGCGCGAGGGCGACCTCCTCCGGCACCACCGCGCCCAGTGCGCTGGACCCGTTAACGGTCATGGAGGGTCTCCTTCCAGAAGAAGCAGGCGCTGCCGCGCCCCTCCAACGGCGTCCCGTCCTCCTCGGCGACCGGGAACAGCTCCGGCACCTCGGCCCGGCAGACGTCCTGGGCGCGCGGGCAGCGCGGGTTGAAGGCGCAACCCGGGGGGATGCGCAGCAGGTTGGGCGGCAGGCCCTTGATCGCGTAGAGCTCCTGGCCCTTCTGGTCGAGCCGGGGGATCGAGTCCAGCAGGCCCCGGGTGTACGGGTGCGCGGGCCGGGCGTACAGCTCGTGCACCGGGGCGGTCTCCACGATCCGGCCCGCGTACATCACCGCGATCTTGTCCGCGACGTCGGCGACCACGCCGAGGTCGTGGGTGATCAGGATCAGCCCCATGTTGTACTCGGCCTGCAACTCGGCCAGCAGGTCCATCACCTGGGCCTGCACCGTCACGTCCAGCGCCGTGGTCGGCTCGTCCGCGATGATCAGGTCCGGCTCCAGCGCCAGCGCCATCGCGATCATGATCCGCTGCCGCATGCCCCCGGAGAACTGGTGCGGATAGTCGTTCACCCGCTCCTTGGCGGCCGGGATGCGCACCCGGTCCATCAGCTCGACGGCCTTGTCCCGCGCCTCCTTGCGGGACACCCCCCGGTGCGCCCGGAACATCTCGCCGAGCTGGTAGCCCACGCTGAGCACCGGGTTCAGCGCCGACAGCGCGTCCTGGAAGATCATCGCGATCTTCTGGCCGCGGATCCGGCGCCGCTCCTCCTTGCCCATCCTGAGCATGTCCTGGCCCCGGTAGAGGATCTCGCCGCGCGGGATCCGGGCCGGCGGCATGTCCAGGATGCCCATGACCGCCTGCGCCGTCACCGACTTGCCCGAGCCGGACTCCCCCAGCACCGCCAGCGTCTCCCCCGCCGCGACGGAGTAGCTCACCCCGTTCACCGCCTTGGCGACCCCGTCCCGGGTGGCGAACTCGACGTGCAGGTCCCGGACGTCGAGCAGCGGCCCCTGGTACGGCGCCTTCCGCTCGTGCCCGGTGGTGTCCACCGTTGTACTCACGATGCGCTCCCCTCGCTCAGCGAAGCTTCGGATCGAGGGCGTCGCGCACCGCGTCGCCCAGCATGATGAAGGCCAGCACGGTGATCGAGAGCGCCGCGGCCGGGAAGAACAGCACGTACGGCGCCGTCCGGATCACCTTCTGGGCGGAGGAGATGTCGATGCCCCAGGAGATGGTCGGGTCCTGAAGACCGATGCCGAGGAAGCTCAGCGTCGCCTCGGTGGCGATGTAGCCGCCGAGCGCGATCGTCGCCACCACGATCACCGGGGCGATCGCGTTCGGCAGGATGTGCCGGAACATCAGCCGGCCCGTCCCGGCGCCGAGCGCCCGGCCGGCCACCACGTAGTCGGCCTGCTTGACGGTCAGCACCGCCCCGCGCATCACGCGGGCGATCTGGGTCCAGCCGAGCACGCCCAGCGCGATGACCACGCTCCACACCGTGCGGGTGGCGAAGGCGTTCAGCAGCACCAGCGCGCCGAGCAGCAGCGGGATGCCGAAGAAGATGTCGGTGATCCGGGAGAGCAGCGCGTCGACCCAGCCGCCGAAGAAGCCGGCCACCATCCCGGTCAGCCCGCCGAGCAGGGTGACGGCGGCGGTCACGAAGATGCCGACGGTGATCGAGGCGCGGGCGCCGTACACCACCCGGGCGTAGATGGACCGGCCCTGGGCGTCGTACCCGAACCAGCCGGCCCCGAAGACGTCGCCCCAGTTCGGCCGCCTGAGGTAGTCGTTCACCAGGTCGGCCTTGCGCGGGTCCGCGGAAGTGAACGCCCAGGGGAAGACCGCCATCACCACCAGCAGCACGATCAGCACCGCCGAGATCAGGAAGATCGGCCGCCGGCGCAGGTCCCGCCAGGCGTCGGCCCACAGGCTGCGGGCCTCCTCCCGCTTCACCACGTCCGGTTCGACTAACGTCTCCTGCTCGACCGCCATGCCCTGCTCGCCCGCGTAGTCGAGGCGCGAGACCCCGGGCTTGGGGTGCGGCTCGTACGAGTCCTCGTCGTGGATGTCAGGCATAGCGGATCCTCGGGTCCAGGACCGCGTAGAGCAGGTCGACGAGCAGGCTGGCGACCAGGTAGATGATCACCAGGACGGTCACGATGCCGACCACGGTGGGGCCCTCCTTCTGGTTGACCGCCCGGTACAGGACGTTGCCGATGCCCTGCACGTTGAAGACGCCCTCGGTGACGATCGCCCCGCCCATCAGCGCGCCGAGGTCGGTGCCGAGGAAGGTGATCACCGGGATCAGCGAGTTGCGCAGCAGGTGGCGGGAGATGATGGTGCGCCGGGGCAGGCCCTTGGCGACCGCGGTGCGCATGTAGTCGGCCCGCAGGTTCTCGCCGATCGACGTCCGGGTGAGCCGGGCCACGTACGCGAGCGAGAGCGAGCCCAGGACGACGGCCGGCAGCACCAGTTGGGTCAGGTCGTAGCTGTCCTGCACCGTCGGGGTGACCCAGCCCAGGTTGGTGGCGAACACCGTCTGGGCGATGTAGGCCAGCACGAAGACCGGGATCGAGATCACCACCAGGGTGAAGACCAGCACCAGGGTGTCCGCGACGCTGCCGCGCCGCAGGCCGGAGACCAGGCCGAGGGCCAGGCCCGCGATCATCTCGAAGACGAAGGCCATCAGGGCGAGCCGGATGGTGACCGGGAAGGCGTCCGCCATGATGTCGGTGACCGGACGGCCGGTGAAGCTGGTGCCGAAGTCCCCCTGGAAGAGGTTCCCCATGTAGTGCAGGTACTGCTTCCAGAGCGGCTGGTCCAGGTAGTACGTGTGCTTGATGCTGGCGACCACGGCCGGGTCGGCGGCCTTCTCCCCGAACAGCGCCGCCACCGGGTCGCCGGGCAGCGTGTAGACCATCAGGAAGATCAGCAGCGTGGTGCCGAAGAACACCGGGATCATCTGCAGCACCCGACGCAGCACGTAACTGCCCATCCGAGCCTCCTTCCTAGGTGTCCGACTGGGTGCCCGGCCGACCGGACCGGTCGGCCGAGAGACCGCGCCCCGCCCTCCGTGCGGGGAGGGCGGGGCCGGCGCGAGGGCTCGGGGCTCAGCCCTTGACCTCGACCTGGGTCCAGGCCGGGTTGCCGAAGGAGTCGAACTTCACGTTCTGCACCTTGGTCGAGTAGCCCGAGTTGGTGCGGTAGTACCAGAGCGGGATGGCGGGCATCCCGCTCGGCAGCACGGCCTCGGCCTGCTGGTAGCCGGTCACCGTGTCGGCGACGCTGGCGGCCTCGTCGGCCCTGGTGGCCGCGTCGTCGAACTGCGGGTTGCTGTAGCCGAAGTCGTTGGACGCGGCACCGGTGCGGTAGACGTCGGCCAGGAAGTTGGCGTTCAGCGGGTAGTCCTGCACCCAGCCGGTGCGGAAGGCGCCGTTGAGGGTGTGCCCGGTGATCGCGGCCCGCGCGGTCTTGAAGTCGGGCTTCGGGTCGCCCAGGCAGTCGACCCCGGTGTTCTGCCGGATCGAGTTGCAGACCGCGTCGACCCACTCCTTGTGGCCGCCGTCCGCGTTGTAGGTGATCAGCAGCTTGTTGCCGGGGACGCCGCCGCCCTCCTGGATCAGCTGCTTGGCCTTGGCCGCGTCGAACGTGCAGAACTCGCCGCAGGCGCCGTCCTTGTAGCCCTCGACGCCCTCGGCCACCCAGGCGGTGGCGGGCTTGCGGGAGCCCTGGAGCACCGTCTTGGTGATGGTGGCACGGTCGATCGCCATCGACAGGCCCTGGCGCACCTTCGCCTTGTCCGGCGACGCCCAGTCGGCCTGGTAGAGCGTGAAGCCGATGTTCTGGATGGCGCCCTGCGGCGCGTCCACCGCCCGGTCCCCGAGGTCGCTCTTGTACGTGGCCAGCGCGGACGGCGGCACCTGGTCCATCACGTCCAGGTTGTTGGACTGGAGGTCCGCGTAGGCGGCCTCGGACGTGGTGTACATCTTGAAGACGATGCCGCCGTTCTTCGGCTTGTCCACGCCCTGGTAGTCCGGGAAGGACTTGGTCACCACGTTGTTGTTGTGCGACCAGCTGACGAACTGGTACGGGCCGTTGCCCACCGGCTTCTGCCCGTACCCGGCCGGGTCCTTGAAGAAGCCCTCGGGCAGCGGGGAGAAGGCGATGTAGCCGAGCTTGTACTCGAAGTACGAGACCTTGTGGCTCAGCTTGACGGTGAAGTGCAGCTCGTCGGTGACGGTCAGCCCGGACATCTTGTCCGCGGTGGGCTGGCCGGAGGTCGGGTGGACGTCCTGGTAGCCCTCGATGTCGGAGAACCAGGAGCTGTTGATCTGGTTGTTGGCCGGGCTGGCGCCCCAGTTCCAGGCGTCGACGAAGTTCTGGGCGTGCACCGGGGTGCCGTCGTGGAACTTCCAGCCGTCCTTCAGCGTGATGTCGAAGGTCTGCGAGTCACTGGTGTCGATCTTGTCGGCGACCTGCATCCGGATCTTGGCGTTGCTCGGGTCGTAGTCGACCAGCCCCTTGAAGAGGTTCTGGATGATGCGACCGCCGCCGACCTCGTTCGCGTTGGCCGGCTGCAACGGGTTCTGCGGCTCGTTGCTCTGGTAGCTGAAGGACTTGCCGGCGTCCGACGAACCGCTGCCCCCTCCGCCGCTACTGCTGCTGCAGCCGGTGGCCACCAGGGCCACGGAGGTCGCAACGGCGAGGACCCAACGAGCACGGGCGGCTACGGGCATGGAGGTCCCTCCTCAGGGTGTGTTTCGCATCACACCCCATGAGAAGCGCGCCCCGGCGACGGCGCGCGTCAGGTGCACCCGGACGGGTGCGGTGACCCCCTGCCGAGTTGACGCGGCGCCGGATCGACGCGGCGCCGGATCGACAGAATGCGGAAAGGGCCCGCGGCGCGAACGCCACGGGCCCTTCCTGCGACTACCGGGGGGATCAGGCCGCGGCCTGCTCCCGGACCTCGGGGAAGTGGCAGGCCGACTCGTGGGCGGCCGCGCCCTCCAGCAGCGAGGGGACCGCGAGCAGCGGGACCTCCTCGGAGCACCGCTCCTCCGCCTTCCAGCAGCGGGTGCGGAAGCGGCAGCCGGACGGCGGGTTGGCCGGCGAGGGGATGTCCCCGGTGAGGATGATCCGCTCGCGGGACTCGCGCGCCGTCGGGTCCGGCACCGGCACCGCGGAGAGCAGCGCCTGGGTGTACGGGTGGGTGGCGTTCTCGTAGATCTCCTCGTCCGAGCCGATCTCGACCATCTTGCCCAGGTACATCACGCCGACGCGGTCGGAGATGTGCCGGACGATGGAGAGGTCGTGCGCGATGAACATGTAGGAGAGGCCGAACTCGCCCTGCAGCTGCTCCAGCAGGTTGATCACCTGCGCCTGGACGGACACGTCCAGCGCGGAGACCGGCTCGTCGCAGATGATGATCTCGGGCTTGAGCGCGAGGCCGCGGGCGATGCCGATGCGCTGGCGCTGGCCGCCGGAGAACTGGTGCGGGTACCGGTTGATGTACTCCGGGTTCAGACCCACGACGTCCAGCAGGTCCTGGACGGCCTTGCGGCGGTCGCCCTTGGGCGCCACCTCGGGGTGGATCTCGAACGGCTCGCCGATGATGTCGCCGACCGTCATGCGCGGGTTGAGCGAGGTGTAGGGGTCCTGGAACACCATCTGGATGTTCCGGCGGACGGCCTTCAGGGCGGCGCCCTGCAGGGTGGAGATGTCCTCGCCCTTGAACAGCACCTGGCCGGAGGTGGCCCGCTCCAGGTTCATCAGCACCTTGGCCAGCGTGGACTTGCCACAGCCGGACTCGCCGACGATCCCGAGCGTCTCGCCCTTCTTCAGCTCGAAGGAGATGCCGTCGACCGCCTTGACCGCGCCGACCTGCTTCTTGAAGAGGATGCCCTGGGTCAGCGGGTAGTGCTTGACCAGGTCCTTGACCTCCAGGATGTTCTCAGCCATGGAGGGTCTCCTTCCAGAGGTGGCACGCGCTGCGGCGGCCGGTGAGCTCCTTGCCGTCCTTGTCCGTGACGTGGTGCAGCGCCGGGATCTCGGTGCGGCACAGGTCGGTGGCGACGTCGCAGCGGGGGTTGAACGCGCAGCCGGTCGGAACCTTCAGCAGGTTCGGGGGCAGGCCCTTGATCGCGTACAGCTCCTGGCCCTTCTGGTCCAGGCGCGGGATGGAGCGGAGCAGGCCCTTGGTGTACGGGTGCGCGGGGTTCGCGTACAGCTCGTGCACCGGGGCGGTCTCCACGATCCGGCCCGCGTACATCACGGCGATCTTGTCCGCGACGTCGGCGACCACGCCGAGGTCGTGGGTGATCAGGATCAGGCCCATGTTGTACTCGGCCTGCAGCTCGGCGAGCAGGTCCATCACCTGGGCCTGGACGGTCACGTCCAGGGCGGTGGTGGGCTCGTCCGCGATGATCAGGTCGGGCTGGAGCGACAGCGCCATCGCGATCATGATGCGCTGGCGCATGCCGCCGGAGAACTGGTGCGGGTAGTCGTTCACCCGCTCCCGGGCGGCGGGGATGCGCACCCGGTCCATCAGCTCGATGGCCTTCTCCTTCGCCTCCTTGCGGGAGGCGCCCTGGTGCACGCGGAACATCTCGCCGAGCTGGTAGCCGACGGAGAGCACCGGGTTCAGCGCGGACAGCGCGTCCTGGAAGATCATCGCGATCTTCCGGCCGCGGATCCGGCGCCGCTCCTCGTTGCTCATCGTGAGCATGTCCTTGCCGCGGTACAGGATCTGGCCCTGGGTCACCTTGCCCGGGGGCATGTCCAGGATGCCCATGATGGTCTGCGCCGTCACGGACTTGCCGGAGCCGGACTCGCCGAGCACGGCGAGCGTCTCGCCGGCCGCGACGGAGTAGTTGACGCCGTTCACGGCCTTGGCGACACCGTCCCGGGTGTGGAACTCCACGTGGAGGTCCTTCACCTCGAGAAGAGGAGTGCCAACTTCGAGACGGTCGTTCTTCTGGTCGTTCTCGATCACGGTGGTCATCGGGGTCGTCACCTCTTCTCTCAGCGGAGCTTCGGGTCGAGGGCGTCGCGCACCGCGTCGCCGAGCATGATGAACGCGAGCACGGTAAGGCTCAGCATTCCGGCGGGGAAGAACAGGGCGAACGGAGCCGTACGGATCACCTTCTGGGCCGAGTTGATGTCGATGCCCCAGGAGATGGTCGGGTCCTGAAGACCGATGCCGAGGAAGCTCAGCGTCGCCTCGGTGGCGATGTAGCCGCCGAGCGCGATGGTCGCGACGACGATCACCGGGGCGACCGCGTTCGGCAGGATGTGCTTGAACATGATCCGCCAGGTGCCGGCGCCGAGCGCCTTGGCGGCCGTCACGAAGTCGGCCTGCTTGACCGTGATCACCGAGCCGCGCATGACACGGGTCATCTGGGTCCAGCCCAGGGCGACCAGCGCGAAGACCACGCTCCACACGGTGCGCGAGGTGAAGGCGTTCAGGACCACCAGCGAGCCGAGCAGCAGCGGGATGCCGAAGAAGATGTCGGTGACGCGGGAGATGATCGTGTCGACCCAGCCGCCGAAGTAGCCGGCCACCATGCCGGCCAGGCCGCCGAGGATGGTCACACCCAGGGTGACGCAGATGCCGACGATGATCGAGGCGCGGGCGCCGTAGACGACGCGGGCGTAGATGCTGCGGCCCTGGAGGTCGTAGCCGAACCAGTCCGCCTGGAACAGGTGGCCGTAGTTCGGCTTCGTCAGGTAGTGGTTGCGCAGGTCGCCGGCCCGCGGGTCCACCGAGGTGAACAGACCGGGGGCGATCGCGATGACGATCAGCAGCAGGATCAGCACGGCGGAGATCACGAAGATCGGCTTGCGCCGCAGGTCGTGCCACGCGTCGGAGCCGAGGCTGCGGGGCTTCTCGGGCTTGGCGGCCGCGGTGGCGGCGCGCTGCGCCGGGATGTCCCCGGCGGTCTTCTTCTCGGTCAGGTCAGGCATAACGGATCCTCGGGTCCAGGACCGCGTAAAGCAGGTCGACGAGCAGGCCGGCGGCCAGGTAGACGATCACCAGGAAGGCGACGAAGCCGGAGACCGTCGCGCCCTCCTTCATGTTGATCGCTTGGAAGAGCGCGTGGCCCACACCCTGGACGTTGAAGATGCCCTCGGTGACGATCGCCCCGCCCATCAGCGCACCGAGGTCGGTGCCGAGGAAGGTGACCACCGGGATCAGCGAGTTGCGCAGCAGGTGGGTACCGATCACCTTGCGCCGCGGCAGGCCCTTGGCCACCGCGGTGCGGACGTAGTCCGCCTTGATGTTCTCGGCGATGGAGGTACGGGTGAGGCGCGCGACGTAGGCCAGCGAGAGCGAGCCGAGCACCACGGCCGGCAGCACCAGCTGGGTGATGTCGTTGCTGTCCTGGACCGTCGGGGTGACCCACTTCAGGTTCTGCCCGAAGACCGTCTGGAAGATGAAGCCGAGCACCGGGACCGGGATCGAGATCAGCAGCAGGGTCATGACCAGGGCGCCCTTGTCGAAGAGCTTGCCGCGGCGCAGACCGGCGTACAGGCCGATCCCGATGCCGAGCACGATCTCGATGAGGAACGCGAACAGCGCCAGCCGGACCGTGACCGGCAGCGCCTCGGTGATCTTGTCGATGACCGGACGCTGGTCCAGGCCGATGCCGAAGTCACCGGTGAACAGCTTCCCCATGTAGCTGAGGTACTGCTGCAGCAGCGGCTTGTCGAAGCCCTGCTGGTGCCTCAGGGCGGCAACCTGCACCGGGTCCGGCGCCTTGTCGCCCCACAACGCTGCGACCGGGTCACCGGGCAGCAAGTGCACCATGAAAAAGATGAGTGCGGTCGTTCCGAGGAACACCGGGATCATCTGGAGCAGTCGCCTTGCGACAAAGCGCCCCATCGTGCCTCCATGTATGACTCTGCCGGGCCCGTCAACCCGGCAAGAGATAAGTCGGCGTGCCAACGGCCGGTGCCAGTCCTCGCCCTTGTGGGGATGGACGGGCACCGGCCGTTGTCACCGGGTCAGGCGGTGCCGACCGATTACTTCTTCTTCTTGACCTCGACGTCGGTGTAGACCGGGTCGCCGAAGGAGTTGAACTTCACGTTCTGGACGTTCTTGGAGTAGCCGGAGCTGGTCTTGTAGTACCAGAGCGGGATGGCCGGCATGTCCTTGGCCAGAACGGCCTCGGCCTGCTGGTAGAGCTCCGCGGTCTTCTCGACCGTGGTGGCGGCGTCCGCCTCCTTCGACAGCTTGTCGAACTCCGGGCTGGAGTAGCTGCCGTCGTTGGCCGCGGCACCGGTGCCGTAGACGTCGCGCAGGAAGTTGGCGTTCAGCGGGTAGTCCTGCACCCAGCCGGTACGCATCATGCTCTGGACCTGCTTGTTGGTGACCAGGTCACGCGAGGTCTTGAAGTCCGGCTTCGGGTCACCGAGGCACTCGACGCCGACCGACTGGCGGATCGAGTTGCAGACCGCGTCCACCCACTCCTTGTGGCTGCCGTCGGAGTTGTACAGGATGGTGATCTTGCCGCCGGGAACGCCGCCGCCCTCGGTGATGAGCTGCTTGGCCTTCTCCGGGTTGAACTTGCAGGCGTCGCCGCAGGTGCCGGCCTTGTAGCCCATGACGCCGGGCGCCACGAACGAGTCGGCGGGGATGCGGTTGCCGTTCAGCACGGTCTTGGTGATGGTGTCGCGGTCGATCGCCATCGAGAGGCCCTGACGGACCTTCTCCTTGCCCTGCGCGTTCCAGTCGCCCTGGTACAGCGCGAAGGAGATGTTCTGGATGGCGCCCTGCGGCTGGTCGACCGCGCGCTTGCCCAGGTCGTCCTTGTACTTCGGCAGGTCGGTCGAGTCGACCTGGTCCAGGACGTCCAGGGTGTCGGACATCAGGTCCTTGTACGCGGCCTCACCGGCGGTGTAGTTCCGGAAGACGACGCCGCCGTTCTTCGGCTTGTCGATGCCCGTGTACTTGTCGTAGGCGGCCAGCGTGATGGCCTTGTTGTGCTCCCACGAGACGAACTTGTAGGGGCCGTTGCCGACCGGCTTCTGGCCGTAGCCGGCCGGGTCGGTGAAGAAGCCCTCGGGCAGCGGGAAGAAGGCCGAGTAGCCGAGCTTGTACGTGAAGTACGAGACCGGGGTGGACAGTTCGATCGTGAAGTGGGTGTCGTCGACGACCTTCAGACCGGACATCTCGGTGGCCGTCGGGTCACCCTTGTCCTTGTCCGGGTGGACCGCGTCGTAGCCGACGATGTCGGAGAACCAGTCCGAGTTGATCTGGTTGTTCTTCGGGTTGGCCGACCAGTTCCAGGAGCTCACGAAGGACTTGGCGGTGACCGGGGTGCCGTCGTGGAAGGTCCAACCGGACTTCAGCGTGACGGTGTAGTTCTTGGCGTCGGTGGTCTCGATCTTGTCGGCCACCTGGTTGCGCAGCGCACCGGTCGCGGGGTCGTAGTCGACGAGGCCCTTGAAGAGCTGCTTGACGATACGGCCGCCCTGGTTCTCCATGGCGTTGGCCGGCTGGAGCGGGCGCTGCGGCTCCGCGCTCTGGTAGCTGAAGCTGGCGCCCGGGTCGACCGCAGCGCTGTCGGAGCTGCCCCCGGAGGAGTCGCTGCTGCTGCACGCAGTCGCAGCGAGGGCGACAGCAACAGCTGCGACAACCCACTTGGCCTGGCTCGCACCGCGCATCGGTGTGCCTCCTGAATTCGACGTTGCAACGAGGAGGGCACTGCGGAACGGTTCCCACCGGACCCGCTGTGCCGTCCGCGCTCGTGGTTTCGGCGCGCACCCCTGCGCGTTCACCCTTGACCCGAGCCTGACTGCACCCACTATCCGTCACGCACGGACACGAAAGTGACCAGTGACGATCTCAATTAGGTCACATGAACAGTCGGTAAGTTTCGAAAACCGGACATTTGAGACATAGCCAGACAGGCACCAAACGGACAGTCGTCACGGATGACGAACTGTCACGTCCGCTCAGCGGACACCTGGGTGTGATGAGCGCTATTCCGTGAATAGCGGCCCCGACAACTTGGAGTAGTTGAAAAAGTTCGCCCCCCTCTCCATGGGAAAGGGGGGCGAATCATTCCGGCCAATGGCCGTTCAGTGCGTCCGGATCACGCCTTCTTGGCGCGCGAGGCGGTGCGACCGCGGTCCTTCTGGTCGAGGACGACCTTACGGATGCGAACCGTCTCCGGGGTCACCTCGATGCACTCGTCCTCGCGGCAGAACTCCAGCGACTGCTCCAGCGAGAGCTTGCGCGGCGGGACGATCGACTCGGCCACGTCGGCGTTCGCCGAGCGCATGTTGGTGAGCTTCTTCTCCTTGGTGATGTTCACGTCCATGTCGTCGGCACGCGAGTTCTCACCGACGATCATGCCCTCGTACACCTCGGTGCCCGGCTCGCAGAAGAGCACGCCGCGCTCCTGCAGGTTGGTCATCGCGAAGGCGGTGACCACACCGGCCCGGTCGGCGACCAGCGAACCGTTGTTGCGGGTGGTCAGGTTGCCGAACCACGGCTCGTGACCCTCGTGGATCGAGTGCGCGATGCCGGTGCCGCGGGTGTTGGTGAGGAACTCGGTACGGAAGCCGATCAGGCCGCGGGACGGCACGACGAACTCCATCCGGACCCAGCCCGAGCCGTGGTTGGACATGTTGTCCATCCGGCCCTTGCGGATGCCCATGAGCTGGGTGACGGCACCCATGTGCTCCTCGGGCACGTCCACCGTGAGGCGCTCGACGGGCTCGTGGGTCTTGCCGTTGACCTGCTTGGTGACCACCTGCGGCTTGCCGACGGTCAGCTCGAAGCCCTCGCGGCGCATGGTCTCGATCAGGATGGCCAGCGCCAGCTCACCGCGGCCCTGCACCTCCCAGGCGTCCGGACGCTCGGTGTCGAGCACGCGCAGCGAGACGTTGCCGATCAGCTCGCGGTCCAGGCGGTCCTTCACCTGGCGGGCGGTGACCTTGCGGTCCACCTTGACGCCGGCCTTGGCGTCCGCGCCCTTGCCGCTGCCGCCACGGCCGACCAGCGGCGAGGTGTTGGTGCCGATGGTCATCGAGATGGCCGGCTCGTCCACCGTGATCAGCGGCAGCGCGATCGGGTTCTCCGGGTCGGCCAGGGTCTCGCCGATCATGATCTCGCCGATGCCGGCGACGGCGCAGATGTCACCGGGGCCGGCCACCTCGGCCGGCTTGCGGGTGAGCGCCTCGGTCATCAGCAGCTCGGAGATGCGGACGTTCTGGATCGAGCCGTCACGCTTGATCCAGGCCACGGTCTGGCCCTTGCGCAGCTCGCCCTGCTCGACGCGGAGCAGCGCGATGCGGCCGAGGAAGTTGTCGGCGTCCAGGTTGGTGACGTGGGCCTGGAGCGGGGCGTCCTCGTCGTAGCTGGGGGCCGGGACGTGCTCCAGCAGGGTGGAGAAGAAGGGCTCCAGGCTGGTGCTGTCGGCCGGGACGGTGCCGTTCTCCGGCTTGGTCAGCGAGGCGACGCCGTCACGGGCGCAGGCGTAGACGATCGGGAACTCGATCTGGTCCTCGTCCGCGTCCAGGTCCAGGAACAGGTCGTAGGTCTCGTTGATGACCTCGTCGATCCGGGAGTCCGGACGGTCGGTCTTGTTGATGCAGAGGATGACGGGCAGGCGGGCGGTGAGCGCCTTGCGGAGCACGAACCGGGTCTGCGGCAGCGGGCCTTCGGAGGCGTCGACCAGGAGGACGACCGCGTCCACCATCGACAGACCGCGCTCGACCTCGCCACCGAAGTCGGCGTGGCCCGGGGTGTCGATGATGTTGATGGTGATCGGCGCGCCACCATCCTTGGGGTGGTACTTGACCGCGGTGTTCTTCGCGAGAATGGTGATGCCCTTCTCGCGCTCCAGGTCGTTGGAGTCCATCATCCGGTCATCGAGCTGCTGGTGGGCTGCGAAGGCGCCGGCCTGCTTGAGCATGGCGTCGACCAGCGTGGTCTTGCCGTGGTCGACGTGGGCGACGATGGCGACGTTACGGATGTCGTTGCGCGTGGGCATGCCTAGCGGATTCTCCCGGAATCGTGGGTTACGGCGCCCGGCCGCGAGACGCGCACTTGCGGCCCTTTCGGCCGCTGCCACCCGTTCCGCCTGCTACTACCGGTCCACCCGCCGGGCATATCGACATGCCTCGGCTTCCTCCTATCGTACGGGGAAGCGCCCAGGTGAGCAGAAACGAGCAGGTCGCAGGGGATCAAGATCACAGGCGGATCACACGGCGCCCACCCGGCGACCGGGCTCCGGCCCCCTTCCGTTCGTGCTCCGACGGCCCGGCCCACGCACCGGGCGGACGCCCCCGGAGCGGTCTCCGGGAGGCGTCCGCCTACGCCGTGCGCCGCCCCGCCGGGGAAGCCCTACCCGCCCCAGCCCACGTCCTGGAAGCGCGGCCACCCGAAGCCGTACGCGCCCGCGCCGACCACCCCGGTCCGGACCCCGACCAGCTCCGGCCGCTGGTAGAGCGGCACCGAGTGCCCGAGCTGCCAGATCCGTACGTCCGCCTCCTGGAGCAGGTCGAGCCGGGCCGCCGGGTCCGGTTCGGCGGCCGCCCGGTCGAACAGCCGGTCGATCTCCTCGGTGCCGCCGCGGCCGAAGTTGCCGCCCGGGTCCGGCACGCCGTCGGGGTCCGGCCGGGGCTTGGCGTAGGCGGGGCGCTGTTCGCTCGCCGGGCTGGGGCCGACCGGCCGGGAGAAGAGCGCGAGGTCGTAGTCCCCGGCCGCCAGGTGCTCCCCGACGAAGGACTCGGCGGGCACGGGCACCTGCCGCACCGCGATCCCGGCGTCCCCGAGGCCGGCGGTGAGCGCGTCGGCGGTGCGCTTGGCGGTCGCCGAACCGGCCGGGAGCAGCAGCGAGAGGGAGAGCGGCTTGCCGCCCCTGCTCCGGACGCCCCCGCCGGTGGGCCGCATCCAGCCCGCCTCGTCCAGCAGCAGGCCCGGGTCCGCCTGGTCGACCGCGCCGCTGTTGTCCCGGTAGCCCTCCTGGTCGCCGGCGAGCAGGTGGCTGCCCAGCGGTGCGGCGGGCAGGCCGAGCGGGGTGAGCGCGGCGGCGGCGATCCGCTGCCGGTCGACGGCCCGGGTGAGGGCCCGGCGCACCAGCGGGTCGGTCAGCGGGGCGCGCTCGGCGTTGAGGGTGAGCTGGGTGAGCGAGGCCGCGGCGGCCCGGTGCACGGTGACGCCGGGCAGCGACTCGGCCCGCCGCAGCGCCAGCGCCGCCGACTCGGGCGCGGCCTCGGGCGGCGGCGCGACGGAGGGTGAGGCGGAGGCGGGAGCGGAGGAGGCATCGGCGGCCGGGGCCGGCACCGCCCGGTCCACCGCCGCGGTGAGCGGGGCGACGTCCAGCCGGTCCTGGTCCAGCGCGTCCAGCCGCTGCTCGGGCGGCGAGGCGAGGAAGTCGATCCGGTCGGCCTTCGCCGGCTCGCCCCACCAGAGCGGGTTGCGCACCACGGTGACCGTCCCGCCCTCGGCGTCGTACCGGGAGAGGGTGTACGGCCCGGCGCTCGGCCGGTCGCCGCCGGTCAGCGCCCGGTCGAAGTCGGCCGGGGTGGCCGTCTCGGCGGCCGGGTAGAGCGGCCCGAACAGCGAGCGCCACTCCGCGTACGGCCGCCGGAAGGTCACCCGCACCTCGTGCGGGTCGGCGCCCGGGGCGACCGACTCGACGGCGTCGTACCCGGCCGCCCGCCCGCCCCGGTACGCGGGGTCCAGGCCGGACAGCGCGGTCCGCTGGGCGTCGAGGTCGGCGGCCGAGACCGGGGTGCCGTCGCTCCAGACGGCGCGCGGGTTCAGCCGGTACGTCACCACCTGCGGCGACTGCCCGGGCGGGGTGGACTCGGCGCCCTCCAGGTAGTCCGGGTCGGGGGCGAGCCGGCCGTGCTCGTCGGGCCGGAACAGCGAGGGGTACAGCGCGTGGGCGAGCAGCGCCGAGTCGGCGGTCGCCGCGCCCTGGTAGACGTTCAGCGTGGCCGGGACGCGGTCGAGGGCCCAGCGCAGCGTGCCGCCGTCCCGGACGGCGGCGCGGTCGACCGGCCCGACGTCCCCGGTGGTGGCGGTGGGCTCGGCCGGGGCGGGCACGGCGGCGGGGGTGCGGGCGGGGCCCGGGTCGTCGGTGCAGCCGCCGAGACCGGCGGCGAGCAGCAGCGCGGCGGCTGCGGCGGTGAGCTGGCGGACGCGCATGGCGGCCATCGAACGCCGCCCCGGGCGCCCGGCCCGTGCCGACACGGCGGGCGGCCGGGCGACTGCACCCGTCCGGCCCACCGCTCCGGGCCGTTACAGCCCGAGCTCGAACCAGACGATCTTGCCCTTGGGCGTGCGCCGGCTGCCCCAGCGCTCGGCCAGCAGGCTGACCAGCTGCAGGCCGCGCCCGCCCTCGTCGGTCTCCTGCGCGCGCCGCTGCCGGGGCTGCGCGTAGCCGTCGTCCCAGACCTCGCAGACCAGGCCGCGCTCGCGCAGCAGCCGCAGCCGGATCTCGCCCCGCCCGTGCTTGAGCGCGTTGGTGACCAGCTCGCTGACCAGCAGCTCGGTGGTGTCGACCAGCTCGTCCAGCCCCCGGGCGAGCAGCCAGCTGCACGCCAGCTCGCGGGCCTTGGCCACCGAGGTGGGCTCGGGCGGCAGGAACCAGTTGCCGACGGCGTCCTCGGGGAAGGCGTGCACCTTGGCCATCAGCAGGGCGATGTCGTCCTCGCCGTGGTGCGGGTTGAGCTCGCCGAGCACGTGGTCGCAGAGGTCCTCCAGCCCCTTGCCCCCGTCGGAGAGCGCGGAGCGGAAGGCCCGCAGGCCCTCGTCCAGCTGGTGCTTGCGGCTCTCCACCAGGCCGTCGGTGTAGAGCGCGAGCACGGCGCCGTCCGGGAGGGTCAGCTCGACCTCCTCGAAGGGCTCGCCGCCGACGCCGAGCGGCAGGCCGGGCGGCACGTCGAGCATCCGGGAGCTCTCGCCGGGGCTGAGCAGGACGGGCGGCAGGTGGCCGGCGTTGGCGAAGACGCAGCGGCGGGTGACGGCGTCGTAGACCGCGTAGACGCAGGTCGCCAGGTAGACCTCGCGGGCCTCCTCGTCGGCCGTCGAGGTGAGCCGCCCGTACGGGGTGGGCGGGCCGGCCGGCACCGAGTCGTCGCCGAGGCCGCGGGCGATCTCGTCCAGGGCGCCGAGCACCTCGGCGGGGTCGAGGTCGAGCATCGCCAGGGTGCGGACGGCGGTGCGCAGCTGGCCCATCGCGACGGCGGCGCGCAGTCCGCGGCCCATCACGTCGCCGATGACCAGCGCGGTGCGGTTGCCGGGCAGCGGAATGACGTCGAACCAGTCGCCGCCGACCTCGGTGTTGTTGTTGCTGGGCAGGTAGCGGCAGGCGATCTCCAGGCCGCTGGCGGCCGGGTTGCCCGGGGGCAGCAGGCTGCGCTGGAGGATCAGCGCCCGCTCGTGCTCGCGCCGGTAGAGCCGGGCGTTGTCGATGCAGACGGCGGCGCGGGCGACCAGTTCCTCGGCGATCGCGACGTCGCGGGCGTCGAAGGGCTCGCTGCCGATCGCCCGGGAGAGCTGGACGAGGCCGAGCACCTGGTCGCGGGCGACCAGCGGGACGATCAGGGTGGAGCGCAGCAGCGGGTCGCGCCCGGGCTCGGGGACGACGCTGCGGCCGGTGCGCAGCGCCCGGGCGTGCGGGGAGCGGCGCGGGTAGCAGAGGGTGCCGCCGGCCTCGGCGATCGGCAGGCCGGTGACCGAGCCGAGCACCGAGGAGGCGCCGCCGACCACGCTGGAGACGGCGACCCGGCGCAGTTCGCCGCTGCCGTCGGTGAGCACGGTGTCGCCGAGCCGGCCGGCGCTGGGCACGGTCTCGCCGGAGAGCAGCGCGGTGTAGAGGTCGACGGTCGCGAGGTCGCAGAACGGCGGGACGACGACGTCCAGCAGTTCCTTGGCGGTGGTCTCCAGGTCGAGCGTGGAGCCGATGTGCGCGCTGGCCTCGTTGAGCAGGGCCAGGTTGCGGCGCACCCCGTCGGCCTCGCGCTCGGCGACGTGCCGGCTGGTGACGTCGGAGACCTGCCCGGCGACGCCCATGGTCTGCCCGGCGGAGCCGTTCAGGCGGTACAGCGAGACGGCCCAGAGCCGGTTGCCCTCGCGGGTCGGGACGGCGCCGTGGAAGCGCAGGTCGAAGACGGGCTCGCCGGTGGCCACGACCTTGCGCAGGGCGGCGGTGAGCCGGTCGGCCTCGGACGGCGGGAAGAGGTCGTGCGGGGTGAGGCCCTCGAGGTCGGTGGGGACCAGTCCCATCCCGGAGGCGAAGGCGTCGTTGACCCGCTGCAGCCGCAGCCGGTCGTCGAACAGCACGAAGCCGGTGGGCGTCTGCCCGAAGACGGCCTCGGAGGCGGCCAGGTCGGTCTCGATCCGGCGCAGCCGCCCGAGGTCGACGGCCAGGCAGGTGGCGCCCGCGGTGGGCAGGGCGCTGTCGGGCATCAGGTAGAGCTCGGCGAGGCCCTCGCCGCCGTCGGCGTCCCGGTACGGGGTGGTGCCGACCCACTCCTCGCCCGCCAGGGTGCGCTCCAGCCGGGCCCGGCCGCGCTGCCAGAGCTCGCGGGGGACGAAGGTGGTGACCGGGTCGGCGCCGACGGCCTCGGCGGCCGGGATGCCGAAGAACTCGGCGGCGCGCTCGCTCCACTGGCTGATCCGCCCGTCGGGGCCGATCGCGAAGGTGGCGACCCGGATGTAGTCGTAGATCGAGCCGGGGTCGCCGGCGCCCCAGGCGCGGTCCTCGGCGACGGGGTGGTGGCCGCGCCCGGCGACCGCGCCGTCCGGTACGGACAGGTGCGCGGAACCGGCCTGCCCGGGTACAGCGGCATGACCGCTGCTGCTCGGCGACACGCTCCGCGCCGGAGTGCTGTTCAACGGACCGACCCCTCCAACCCGCGACCGTCCGGATGTCGAGAAGACCGAGTATTCATCATCGAGGGGTACGTTCACACGCCCTCAACATCACAACATCAGATCGGGCGAAGGTTTTTGTCCTACCGCCCGCGCAACCACAATGCCACGCTCGCGCCCCCTTCCGGAGCGCGCGCTCCCCCTGAGCGCCCGATGGCATATGCGACCCCGCTCCCCTGCTGTTCGTTCCGCTCACGATCCATCGGGCTCACTACCCGGCAGCGCCTGCTCGAACCAGACCACCTTGCCGATGCCCTCGGCCCGGGCGCCCCAGCGCAGTGCCAGCCGGTGGACCAGCTCCAGACCGCGCCCGCCCTCGTCGGCCTCGGCCGCGTGCCGCTCCCGGGGCGGGTCGGGCAGCGGGTCGGAGATCTCGACCAGCAGCGTCTCACCGAGCGTCAGCCGCACCCCGATGGGGGCGCTGGCGTACCGGATGGCGTTCGTGACCAGCTCACTGACCAGCAGCTCGGCGGTGTCGGTGAGCTCCTCGACGCCCCACTCGACGAGGGTGGCGCGGACCAGCCGGCGGGCCCGGGAGACGGCGGTGGGCTCGGCCGGCAGGGTCCAGCCCACCGTCGGGGTGCCGGCCTGGCCGTGGCCGAGCCGGGCCAGCAGCAGCGCGACGTCGTCCGGCTCCCGGCCCTGCTCCATGGTGTCCAGCACCGCCTCGCAGGCGGCCTGGATGGAGGCGTGCGGCCCCTGGAGCACGGTGACCAGCCGGCCGAGGCCGACGTCCAGGTCCTTGTCCCGGGACTCGACCAGGCCGTCGGTGCACAGCGCCAGCAGGCTGCCCTCGGGGATCTTCAGTTCGACCGACTCGAACGGGACTCCGCCCACCCCGAGCGGGGCACCGGAGGGCAGGTCGAGGATGCGGCCGGCGCCGCCGGGCAGCGGGCCGCCGGTGCGGGTCGGCTCCGCGGCGTCCTCGCCCGGCACCACCAGCACCGGCGGGATGTGCCCGGCCTTGGCGACGGTGAGCCGGGCCGTCGCCGGGTCGAAGACCGCGTAGACGCAGGTGGCCAGCAGCGCCTCGTCCGGGCCCTGGGCGAGGTCGTCGGCCAGCTCGTGGACGTGCCGCAGCAGGACGTCCGGCGGCAGGTCGAGGGCGGCCAGCACCCGGACGGCGGTGCGCAGCCGCCCCATCGTGGCGGCGGCCCGCAGGCCGTGGCCCATCACGTCGCCGACCACCAGCGCGGTGCGGTCGCCGGGCAGCGGGATGACGTCGAACCAGTCGCCGCCGACCTCGGTGCCGCTGCTGCCGGGCACGTACCGGTAGGCGACCTCGACGCCGGTGGGCTGCGGGACCTGCTGCGGGAGCAGGGTGCGCTGGAGGGTGAGCGCGGCGGTGCGCTCGCGGGCGTAGAGGCGGGCGTTGTCCAGCGAGCTGCCGGCCCGGTCGGCCAGTTCGACGGTGAAGGCCAGGTCGTCCCGGTCGAAGCCCTCGCGGTAGCCGGCCCGGCTGACCAGCAGCAGGCCGATCACGATGCCGCGGGCGCGCAGCGGCACGACCAGCATCGAGTGCACGCCCAGGTCCCGGGCGGCCTGCATCTTCGGGTCTCCGGGGTAGGTGACGTCGTCCAACTGGTCGGCGCCGGACAGCAGCTCGGGCACGCCGGTGCGCAGCACCCGGCCGCAGACCGACTCCTCGGCGAAGGTGATCCGGGCGCCGCGGCGCAGCATCACGTCCACCTCGGGGCCGTCCTGGACGGAGGCGGTGCCGAGCTGGAGCAGCGAGGTGCGCCGGTCGTGGCCGTGCCGGGGCAGGTCGTCACCGTGCGCGACGGCCTGGAGCAGGACCACCGCCGAGTGGTCGGTCAGCCGGGGGACGACCGAGCCGGCCAGCTCCTGGGCGATCCGGGAGGCGTCCAGCAGGTCGCCGACCCGGGAGCCGAACTCGTTGAGCAGCGAGAGCCGGCGCCGGGCGTGCTCGACCTTGGCGACCGCCCGGTAGCGCTCGGTCACGTCCATCACGGTGCCGGAGATGCCGAGCACCCGGCCGGAGCGGTCCGTCATCCGGCTGTAGGAGATCGAGCGGTAGCCGGCCCGGGTGGTGACCGGGGAGGCCAGGGTGACGTCGATGACCGGCTCGCCGGTGGCCAGCACCTGGCGCTGGATGGCGGTGATCTCGTCGGCGGCCCGCTCCGGCAGGGTCTCGCCGGTGGTGCGGCCGACGTGGTCGTCCGGGGCGACGCCGTTCATCTCGGCGAGGGTCCGGTTGACGGCCGTGTAGCGCAGGCCGGTGTCCATGATGGCGATGCCCAGCGGGGACTGCTCGAACAGCGCGTCGCGCACCGCGAGGTCCCGCTCGACGGCCTGGACGGCGGCCGCCTCGGCCATGTTGACCTGGAGGAACGGGGTGCCGTCGCCGTCCACCAGGAGGGAGATCCGGGCGTCCACGGCGACCGGGGCGCCGTCCCGGTCGCGCAGCTCGGCGTAGCCGGCCCAGCGGCCGTGCCGCAGGGCGTCCTGGATCGCGCCCCGGATCCGGGCGACCTGCTCCCGGTCGGGGATCAGCTCGTCGATCCGGCGGCCGACCAGCAGCTCGTTCGGCCAGCCGAGCAGCTCCTCGGCGGCGGGGCTCCAGAGCACCACCCGGCCCGCGGTGTCCAGGATCGCGATGGCGACCTTGAGCATGTCCAGCAGGCTGCCGCCGGCGGGCGTGCCGGGGGTGCCCGGGGCATCGGCCGGCCCACCGGGGAACGGCCGGGCGGGGCGTCCGCGCAGGCCGCCCCGGGTGCCCGGCTCGGCCACCGCCAGGGTCGGCGCCGGCTGGTCGGGCCGTACGGTGTCGGGCCGCGCGGTGTCGGGGGCCTCGACGGTGCCCCGGCGGCGGGCGGCCGACGACTGGGGGGCGGCCGGACGGGCGGCGCGGCGCAGTCGGGCGCGGGCGGCGGCGCTCCCCGCGGAGCCTGCCCGCCGCTCTCCCCCGCCGCCGTTCCCGGTACTCGACACCGACGGGGCCTCCGGCTCTGGTCGGGATCGGCGTCGCCGGCTGGGGACGGCTCACCGATGGTGACGAATAGTGCCGAAAAGTGACATACCCAGCAGCATCCAGGCTATCCCGGCCCCCGGGTCGTCTTGTCCGATTGACCTACCCGGCGGACTGCGCGTCGCCCACCGCCGACGCGCTGTCGGCGGCGCCCGCCGGGGCGCCCGCGAGCAGCCGGGCGACGTGCGGCAGCACGTCACGGTCGTGGTCGATCCAGTCCACGGCGTCCAGCTCGTCCGGGCCCAGCCAGCGCAGCGCGTCGTGGTCCTGCAGTGCGCGCGGCTCGCCGGACAGCAATTCGGCGGCCCAGAAGCGCAGCTCCAGGCCGGGGCGCACGGCCCACGCGCCCGGCAGCCGGACCAGCGCACGCGCCCGGACGCCGAGCTCCTCCAGCAGCTCCCGCTCCAGCGCCTGCGCCTCGGTCTCCCCCGGCTCGGCCTTCCCGCCGGGGAACTCCCACCGGCCGGCCACCGCCTCGGGCGCGCTGCGCCGGGCGGCGAGCACCCGGCCGCGGTGGACCAGCGCACCGCCGACCACGATCCGGGGCGGAGCGGCGGCGGGGGCGGCGGGGGCGGGGTCGTGGGTCGCGTCCATGGGCCCGACCCTACGGTCTGCCGTCGGGCCCGGGCGTTCGCGGAGGGCCCAGGTGCTGCGGAGGGTTCGGGGCCGCGGAGGGCTCAGGCGTTGCGGACCGTCCCGTCCGCCGGTTCGGGCCGGGCCGCCTCCCCGTCCTCCTCGACCCAGTACAGCTGCTTGTGGCCGCGGGCCTCGAACTCGGCGGCCAGCCGCCGGGCCTCCGCCCGGTCGAGGTCCTTGGCGACCAGGAAGCGGTTGCCGTTGTCGTCCTGCCGCATCACCCGGTGGGTACCCATGGCCGGAGGGTACCGGGGGCTCCCGCGGGCCGGCCCGCCCCGGGGCGGACGGGCTGGTCCCCGGCTCGCGTGGGGGTCGGGCCGGGGACGTGCCCACGACCGTACGGTCGGCGGGTTACCGGCAGGTACGGGCCCGGTCAACGGCCGGTAACCGCGCCTCCGGACGGCTCAGACCCGCAGGTCGGGCGCCTGCTCCCCGGTCGACAGGTCCAGCCCGCGGCGGATCTCCAGGGCCGTCGGCGTCGTCCTGGCCTCCAGCGCCCTGGCCTTGCGGAGGTCGCCCGCCAGGTCGGTGCCGGAGGCCGCGGCGTCCCAGGCCGCGGCCGCCTGCGACTTGGCCTCGGCCAGCTTGGCGATCCTCGGCTGGACGTCGGCCGGCCAGGCCACCCCCGTCCTGGCCAGCACCGCCGCCTGGGTGCGGGAGGCGGAGGCCACCCGGCGCGCCCAGGCCCGGTAGTCGGCCTCGGCCTCGGCGACCTCCCGCTCCGGCTGGTCCAGGTAGTCGTCGTTGAAGGTCCGGGCGGCCTCCAGGTAGGCCAGCTGGGGCGCGGTCAGGTGGCTGCGGTCGGTGCGGACGGTGCCCCGGTGCCGGTCCTCGCGGTCCTCGTAGGCGCAGGTCACGTACCGCGAGCCGGACGCCCAGTTCTTCTCGGTCGGGTAGAGGTAGACGTCCTCCATGCCGTCGGGGACGGCCCACTGGTCGAGCGCGTAGCCGCTCAGCACCTGGCGGCACAGCCGGCCGGCCGACTCGCGGGCCGCGCGCTCGCCCGGGTAGGCGCCGGCGCCGAGCAGGAGGTCGGCGGTGCCCGCCACCTCGCCGTGGTGCGGCTCGGTGCAGGCCACCCGGTGCACCCAGTACACCGTCTCGTCGCCGCCCCCGTCCGCCGTCGACCCGCCCTGGGGGGAGTCGTAGCAGTCGCCGGCCTTGAGGTCGGACCAGTGCACCGAGCCGGCCGGCGCCTTCGGGGGCAGGCCGGAGCGGCCGGCCCGCGCCGAGCTGAAGTCGGCCGCGCCGAGCAGCAGGGCCATCAGCACCGTGCCGATCGTGCCGAGCACCAGGCCGGTCACCGCCATGCCGGAGCCGCGCTCCTTGCGGCGGTTGATCTGGACCAGCGCGAGGACGCCGAACACCAGGGCCACCGGGGCCACCAGGAGCAGGCCGGTGACCAGGGAGCCGACGGCGAAGCCGTTGGTGGGGGCGGGGCCGGGGACGAACCCGGGGCCGACGAACCCGGGGCCGACGAACCCGGGGCCTGGCGCGCCGGCCGGGCCCTGGCCGGGGGCCGGGGCGTACGGGTGGCCGGGCTGGAAGCCGGACTGGGCGGCGGGGGTGACGGAGGCCCAGCCGCCGGCGGGCAGCGGGTGCGGCGGCTGGGGCGGGGCGGCCGACGGCGGGACGGCCTGCGGGGCCGGGGCCGGGGCGGCGGACGGGCCGGCGGAGAGGTCGGGGGCGGCCCAGGGGTCGGCGGGGGCGGCGGGGGCGGTGGGGCCCACCGGCTCGGCGGCGCTCGCGGGCTCGGCCGGGTTCGTCGGCTCGGCCGGGTTCGTCGGCTCGGCCGGGCTCGTGGGCTCGACCGGCCCCGCTGGCTCGGCGGCGGCCTTGCGGAAGTCCACCCGGGGGTCCTGACCGGCCGTCGGCGCCTCCGTCGCGTCCGTACCACCCGCGCCAGCATCCGCGCCCGTACCCGCGTCGGTTCCCGTGGCCGCGGACGGCTCCGGCTCCGGCCCCGGGACGGGCGGCTCGGACTCAGGCTTGGACACGTGGACTCCCCCAACCCACCGGGGCGGGCATCGGCTCGGCGCTCGGCACCATGGCTCCGCGCCACGGCTCGGACCCGAACGGACCCTCACGGGCCCGATCTGAACGGTCGCGCGACTTTACCCGATCTTTCCGAACACCTGCCCGACCTTTCCGGGCCGCCCTCCGCCCGCTCAGCCGCGGGCCAGCACCTCCCCGTGCAGCATCGAGAACCAGCCGTCCCCGGCGGCGCTCCACTCCCGCCAGCCGTCCGCGATCCGCTCCGGCTCGTCCTGCTCCGCGAAGCCCAGCCCGACCGCCGTCCGGCCCAGCGCGGTGCCCGTCACCCGGTCCGCCCACATCCCGCCCCACCAGGCGCGCTGCTCGGGCGTCGCGAACGTCCAGGTGGAGGAGCTCGCGGTGACCTCGGTGAAGCCGGCCGCGCGGGCCCAGGACAGCAGCCGCCGGCCGGCGTCCGGCTCGCCGCCGTTGGCGCGGGCGGTCCGCCGGTACAGCTCCAGCCACCGGTCCAGCGCGGGCGCCTCCGGGAACCAGGTCATGGAGGCGTAGTCGACATCGCGGACCGCGACCACGCCGCCCGGCGCCGTCACCCTCCGCAGCTCGCGCAGCGCGGCCACCGGGTCGGCCACGTGCTGGAGCACCTGGTGGGCGTGCACCACGTCGAACTCGCCGTCCCGGTACGGCAGCCGGTGCACGTCGGCGCACTCGAAGGCGACGTTGGACAGCCCCCGCCCGGCGACGTGTCCGGCGGCCTGCTCCAGCACCTCGGCGGAGGCGTCCACCGCGACCACCCGCCCCTGCGGGCCGACCAGCGCGGCCAGGTCCGCGGTGATCGTGCCGGGACCGCAGCCGACGTCCAACAGGGCCTGGCCGGGCCGCAGTTCGGGCAGCAGGTAGCCGGCCGAGTCGGCGGCGGTGCGGGAGCGGTGCGAGCGCAGCACGGCCTCCTGATGGCCGTGGGTGTAGACGGCGGCGGGCTGCGGTCCGGTCATGAGGTCCCCCCTGGGCGCGGTCGGCCGCGGTGCTCCGCGACACCTCCGACGCTACTCCTCGTCCCGGATGGCGAGAAGATCCGTCTCGCATTCCGGTCGCCGTGGGCCGGGGCCGCACCCGGCCGCCGTACCGTGGAGGCGCCCCCGACAGAACGGTCCCCGCCCATGCCCGGCCCGCGCCCCTACGTCCTGCTGAGCGCCGCCGTCTCGCTCGACGGCCACCTCGACGACGCCTCCCCCGACCGGCTGCTGCTCTCCAACGCCGCCGACTTCGACCGGGTCGACGAGGAGCGCGCCGCCGCCGACGCCGTCCTGGTCGGCGGCAACACGCTGCGCGCCGACAACCCCCGGCTGCTGGTCAACGACCCCGGGCGCCGGGCCGCCCGGCTGGCGGCCGGCCGGCCCGAGTACCCGCTGAAGGTGACGCTCAGCGCGAGCGGCGAACTCGACGCCGGCCTGCGGTTCTGGCACACCGGCGGCGCCCGGCTCGCCTACACCACGGAGGCCGGGGCGGCGGTGCTGCGCCCCCGGCTGGACGGGCTGGCCGAGGTGGTCGCGCTGGGCGACGCGGTGGACCTCGGCGCGGTGCTGGACGACTTGGGCGCCCGCGGGGTGCGCCGGCTGATGGTCGAGGGCGGCGGGGGCGTGCACACCCAGTTCCTGGCCCAGGGCCTGGCGGACGAGCTCCAGCTGGCCGTCGCCCCGCTGCTTGTCGGCCAGGCCGACGCGCCCCGGTTCGTCCGCCCGGCCGCGTTCCCGGGCGGTCCGGCCCGACGGATGCGACTGCTGGAGGCACGTACCGTGGGCGACGTCGTCCTGCTCAGGTACGCCCCGAAGGAGCCCGCGCCGTGACCCAGTCCGCCCCCACCGACCTCGACCACCTGCGCCGGGCCGTCGAGCTCTCCCGCCGCTGCCCGCCGTCCGAGACGGCCTTCTCGGTCGGCGCGGTGATCGTCGGCGCCGACGGCACGGTGCTGGCGGAGGGCTACAGCCGGGAGGCGGACCCGCACGACCACGCCGAGGAGGCGGCACTGGCCAAGCTCCCGGCGGGCGACCCGCGGCTGCGCGGGGCGACCGTCTACAGCTCGCTGGAGCCCTGCGGGCAGCGCGCCTCGCGGCCGATGCCGTGCGCCCGGCTGCTCCTCGCGGCGGGCGTGCCGCGGGTGGTGGTCGCCTGGCGCGAGCCGGACCTGTTCGTCACCGACTGCCAGGGCACCGCGCTGCTGACGGCGGCCGGGGTCGAGGTGGTGGAGCTGTCGGAGCTGGCCGAGGAGGCCCGGGCGGTCAATGCCCACCTGCTCGGATGATCTTTTGTATCATCGAGAAACAAAGAGCTCGCATTCTCCGGCTCTCCCGTCGCCACACTCCCCGAGGAGCCGCCCCATGACCGCTGCCCCCGTCCGGCTGACCGCCCGCGCCCTCCTCCTGGACATGGACGGCACCCTCGTCAACTCCGACGCCGTGGTCGAGCGCTGCTTCAGCCGCTGGGCCGAGCGGAACGGCCTGGACCCCGCCGAGGTGCTCGCCGTCGCCCACGGCCGCCAGGGCCACGCGACCATGGCCCTCCTGCTGCCCGACCGCCCGGCCGAGCTCAACCTGGCCGACAACGAGCGGATCCTCGCCGAGGAGCGCGCCGACACCGAGGGCGTCGTCCCGGTGCCCGGCGCCGCCGCCTTCCTCGCCTCGCTGACCGGCCTCCCGCACGCCCTGGTCACCTCCGCCGACCTGCCGCTCGCCCGGATCCGGATGACCGCCGCCGGGCTCCCGATGCCGTCCGTCCTGGTCACCGCCGAGTCCGTCGGCGCCAGCAAGCCCGACCCCGAGGGCTTCCTCAAGGGCGCCGCCGACCTCGGCTTCGCCCCCGCCGACTGCCTCGCCTTCGAGGACTCCGGCGCCGGCATCGCCGCCGCCAGGGCCGCCGGCGTCCGCGTCGTCGGCGTCGGCCCGCGCGCCCTCCCCCACCACCCGGACGCCCACGCCGACACCCTCACCACCGTCACCGTCACCGCCGCCCCCGACGGCCTCCTCACCGTCACCGTCGGCTGACCCCGGAAACACCGCACCGCCCGGGCCCCGTACGAACACGGGGCCCGGGCGGTCCGGGTACGCGGCGGCGGCCGGCCGTCAGACGTTGCAGCGGAATGCTCACCATGCGGCTGTGACCTGCGAAGATGCTGATCCCGGCGACCCAAGTCAGCACAGAATCAGCACGGTGACTCGAACTCGACGCCGGCCATCAGTAGCGGTAGCGGGCGGCCAGAACGATGATCTCCCGGTCCGTCACCAGGTAGACGAGGCGGTGCTCGTCGTCGATCCGCCGCGACCAGGCCCCGGGCAAGTGGTACTTCAGCGGTTCGGGCTTGCCGATGCCGGTGAACGGGTCACGCAGGACGTCCTCGATGAGCTTGTTGATCCGGACGAGCATCTTGCGGTCGTTCTTGAGCCAGGAGGTGTAGTCCTCCCAGCCGGTCTCCTCGAAGACGAGCCTCACGAGGCACCCTTCTCGGGACCCGCCACATCCGGGTCGATCAGCTCCCGCTCGGAAAGCCCCGCGCCGCCGAGGGCGTTCTCGTAGGCCTTGAGCAGCCGCCGGGCGTTGGCGGGTGAGCGCAGCAGGTACGAGCCTTCGCGCAGGGCCGCGTAGTCCTCGGCCGAGACGAGTACGGCATTCCCGTGCCTGGAGACGATCTCGATGGCGTCGTGGTCCTCGTTGACCTTCTTGATCAACGGGAAGAGGTCCCGGCGGGCCTCGCTCGCGGTGATGGACATGATGGGAACCCCTTCCGCAAGTGGTACGAAAAAGCGTACCACTCGGGGGCATCGTCGAGCCGGACGGGCACATGCCGGAGGGGTCGGACTTCCCCTGGAAGTCCGACCCCTTGTACGGGAGTTGCGCTACCCGGTCAGACGTTGAAGCGGAACTCCACGACGTCGCCGTCCTGCATGACGTACTCCTTGCCCTCGATGCGGGCCTTGCCCTTGGCGCGGGCCTCGGCGATGGAGCCGGTCTCGACCAGGTCGGCGAAGGAGATCACCTCGGCCTTGATGAAGCCCTTCTGGAAGTCGGTGTGGATGACTCCGGCGGCCTCGGGGGCGGTGGCGCCCTTCTTGATGGTCCAGGCGCGGGTTTCCTTGGGGCCGGCCGTCAGGTAGGTCTGGAGGCCGAGGGTGTTGAAGCCGACCCGGGCGAGGGTGGCGAGGCCGGGCTCCTCCTGGCCCATGGACTGGAGCAGCTCCAGGGCCTCGGCGTCGTCCAGCTCGATCAGCTCGGACTCGATCTTGGCGTTCAGGAAGATCGCCTCGGCCGGGGCGACCAGCTCGCGCTGGGCGTCCTTGAAGTCCTCGTCGGCCAGCTCGGCCTCGTCCACGTTGAAGACGTAGAGGAAGGGCTTGGCGGTCAGCAGGTGGAGGTCGCGGATCGGGGCGGTGTCGAAGCCGGCCTCGAAGAGGGTCTTGCCGGTCTCCAGGATCGCCTGCGCGGCCTCGGCGGCGGCCAGCACGGGGGCGGTGTCCTTCTTGAGGCGCGCCTCCTTCTGGAGCCGCGGCAGGACCTTCTCGATGGTCTGGAGGTCGGCCAGGATCAGCTCGGTGTGGATGGTCTCGATGTCGTCCTTGGGCGACACCTTGCCGTCCACGTGCACCACGTCCGGGTCGGTGAAGGCGCGCACGACCTGGCAGATCGCGTCGGACTCGCGGATGTTGGCGAGGAACTTGTTGCCCAGGCCCTCGCCCTCGCTGGCGCCGCGCACGATGCCGGCGATGTCGACGAAGTCGACGGTGGCCGGGAGGATGCGCTGGGAGCCGAAGATCTCGGCGAGCTTGGCCAGCCGCGCGTCCGGGACGCCCACCACGCCGACGTTCGGCTCGATGGTGGCGAACGGGTAGTTGGCCGCCAGCACGTCGTTCTTGGTCAGGGCGTTGAACAGGGTCGACTTGCCGACGTTCGGCAGGCCGACGATTCCGATCGTGAGCGACATGAAGCGCAGTCCCGTGGGCTTGGAGGAGTTGGGTCGGCACCGTACGGGCCGACCCCCAAGTCTACGGGCAGCCCCCGCTCCGCCTCACTCCTCGGTCGGCGCCGCCCGGGGCTCCAGGAACTCCAGCCGGTTGCCCAGCTTGTCGTCGGCGTAGAAGCGCCGGTGGCCGGGCAGGTTGTCGTCCCAGGTCACCGGGTGGCCGTGCGCGGCGAGGCGGTCGGCGAGGGCGTCCAGCGAGCGGACCAGGATGCCCGGGTGCCCCTTGCGGGACGGGCGGAAGTCCGGGGCCACGCCCAGGTGCACCTCGACCCCGCCGCCGCGGAACCAGCAGCCGCCGCGGGCGGCCAGCACCGGCGGCTTCGCCAGCTCGGTCATGCCGAGCACTCCGGACCAGAAGGCGCGGCACTCGTCCTCGGCGCCGGCCGGGATGTCGAGCTGGACGTGGTCGAGCCGTTCGAAGGTGAAATCGGTCATGCTGTTCCCCCGTGGAGAGACCCGTGAACGGATCCGGTGGTCGTCGTGTGCCGACTCGATCGGGCAGGTCAGCCGACCTGCGTGACGACCTGAGTGACGATCACATCAGTACTCCGTCCGGAGACACGGGACAAGACCTGAACGGTCCATTACACAGTGTGGCGATGATCGGACCGTACGTTGGGCGGGTGGAGCAGAGCATCCGTACCCAGCCGCCAGGGCCCAGACGCCGTCCGCCGACCGGCGCGGCCGCAGCCGCCGTCCCCGGTCCAGGCCGGGCTCCCGAGACCGCCGGAGCCCCCTCCGGACCCGCCCCCGGCTCCCGCCCGCGCCCTTCGGCCGGCCCGTCCGCCGCGCGCCCGGCCGCCCGCCCGGCCGCCCCCCGGCCGCGCCTGCGCCTGCCGCTGCGCGGGCGCGGCGACGAGCCGCTGTACGGGCGGCGGCGCACCGGCCGGCCGACCCGGCTGACGGCCATCGGCACCGGGCTGGTCGCCGTCCTGGCGACGCTCGCGGTGGCGGGCGTGGACCGGCTGCTGTTCGACGGCCTGGGCTGGCTGTTCGGCCTCGGCTACCTGGTGGTCTGCTTCCAGCTCGCCGTCCGGGTGCGCTACGCCGACCTGCTGGCCGCACCGATCAGCGGGCCGATCGCCTTCGCCCTCGCGCTGCTGCTGCTCGAACCGGTGGGCTCCCCGGGCGTCACCGCCCAGGTGGTCTCGCTGGCGACCGGGCTGGCGCTGCGGGCCGGCTGGCTGTTCTCCGGCACCGGGCTGGCCGCGCTGATCGTGCTCGCCCGGTTCGTCGCCCAGCGCCGGATCCAGCGCTCCCGCTGAGCGGCGGCGCCGCGCGAGCGCCCCTCAGCCCTCGGCCCGGGCCGCCGCCATGGCGGCCCCGACGATGCCCGCGTCGTTGCGCAGCTCCGCCGGCACCACCCGTGCCCGGCGGTCCTTCAGCAGCGGCAGGAACTTCTCGTGCTTGCGGCTCACCCCGCCACCGATCACGATCAGCCCCGGCGAGAAGAGCATCTCCACCAGGTCCAGGTACTCGTCGACCCGCCCGGCCCACTGCTCCCAGTCCAGCCCGTGCCGCTCCTTGGCGGCCGAGGAGGCCCGGCGCTCGGCATCCTTGCCGCGCAGCTCCAGGTGGCCCAGCTCGGTGTTGGGCACCAGCGTCCCGTCCACGAACAGGGCGCTGCCGATGCCGGTGCCGAAGGTGAGCACCAGGACCACGCCCGACTCGCCCCGTCCGGCGCCGTGGGTCAGCTCGGCCAGCCCGGCCGCGTCCGCGTCGTTCAGGACGGTCGCGGGCATGCCGAGCGCCTGGCGGAAGAGGCCCGCCGCGTCCAGGCCGATCCAGCCCTTGTCCACGTTGGCGGCCGTCCTGGTGTGACCGTCGACGACCACGCCGGGGAAGGTCAGCCCGACCGGGCCCTGGTGGTCGAAGTGGCGGACCACCTCGCAGACGGCGGCGACCACGGCCTCGGGGGCGGACGGCTGCGGGGTGAGCACCTTCCGGCGCTCCTCGGCGAGCACGCCCCGGGCGAGGTCGACGGGCGCGCCCTTGATCCCCGAGCCGCCGATGTCCACGCCGAATACCGCCGTCATCACGTCCGCCCTCCGCCGTCGGCCGCGGACGGGCGTCCGCGGCCGGTGCCTTGTCCACAGCCTGTGCACAAAGCTACGAGAGCGCGCCCGGGCGCGCACAGCGGAAGGCCCGGTACCCCGCGCGGGGTACCGGGCCCTCCGGGTGGGGTCAGAGCTTGCCCGCCGCCTCGGCGCGCAGGTCACGGCGCAGTTCCTTGGGCAGCGAGAAGGTCAGGTGCTCCTCAGCGGTCTTGACCGTCTCGACCGTGTCGTAACCGCGCGTGGCCAGGAACTCCAGCACGCCGTCGACCAGGATCTCCGGCACCGAGGCGCCGCTGGTCAGGCCGACCGTGGTGACGCCCTCCAGCCACTCCTCGCGGATCTCCTCGGCGAAGTCCACCAGGTGGGCGGCCTTGGCGCCGTACTCCAGGCCGACCTCGACCAGGCGGACGGAGTTGGAGGAGTTCTTGGAGCCGACCACGATCAGCAGGTCGGTCTCCGGGGCCAGCTGCTTGACCGCGACCTGGCGGTTCTGGGTGGCGTAGCAGATGTCGTCGCTGGGCGGGCTGACCAGCCCCGGGAAGCGCTTCTTCAGCTCGCCGACGGTGGCCATGGTCTCGTCCACGGACAGGGTGGTCTGGGACAGCCAGACGACCTTGGACTCGTCCCTGACCTGCACGTTGGCGACGTCCTCGGCACCGTCCACCAGGTGGATCCGGTCCGGGGCCTCGCCCATGGTGCCGATGACCTCCTCGTGGCCCTCGTGGCCCACCAGCAGGATGTCGAAGCCCTCGTCGGCGAAGCGCACGGCCTCCTTGTGCACCTTGGTGACCAGCGGGCAGGTCGCGTCGATGGTGGCCAGCCGGCCGGCCCGCGCCTCGTCGTGGACGGCCGGGGCGACGCCGTGCGCGGAGAAGACGACGATCGAGCCCTCGGGCACCTCCTCCGTCTCGTCGACGAAGATCGCGCCCTTCTTCTCCAGGGTCTGCACCACGTACTTGTTGTGGACGATCTGCTTGCGGACGTAGATGGGCGCCCCGTACTGCTCCAGGGCCTTCTCCACGGCGATCACGGCGCGGTCGACTCCCGCGCAGTAGCCCCGGGGGGCGGCGAGCAGGACACGGCGCTGCGCGGTCTTGGACATGGCTCCATCGTACGGGCGGCCGCGAGCGGCGCCCGCCCGCCGGGCCCCCGGCGCGAAGCCGCGCCGACGGCGGACACATTCCGTGCAGACCCGGTCAACAGCACTCAAAATATGGTGTCTATGAGCTCTGTGAGCGAGCAGGTGACGCCGAGCGGCCTGCGCCGCAGCCTGGGCGTCCGCGATCTGATGGTCTACGGACTGCTGTTCATCGCCCCGATGGCCCCGGTCGGCGTCTTCGGCGTGCTGGACGCCAAGAGCCACGGCGCCGTCGCCACGGTGTACCTGGCCGCGACGGTGGCGATGGGCTTCACCGCCTCCTCGTACGCCCAGATGGTGCGCGCCGTACCGCAGACCGGCTCGGTGTTCGCCTACGCCCGGGCCGGGCTGGGCGAGGGGCCGGGCTTCATCGCCGGGTGGATGGCGATGCTCGACTACCTCCTGATCCCCGCGGTGGCCTACCTGTTCTCCGGGATCGCGCTGAACTCCCTGGTGCCGGACGTCTCGCGCTGGGTCTGGACGGCGCTCGCGGTGGTGGTGACCACCGCGCTCAACCTGGTCGGGGTGCGGACGGCGGCGGTGGTCGGCTTCGCGGTGCTCGCGATGGAGATCGCGGTGCTGGCGGTGTTCGTGGCCGCGGCCGTGGTGGCGCTGGCCCAGGGCGGGGCCCAGCGCGGCTGGGACACCCCGTTCACCGCCGTCGGGGCCTTCTCGATGACCGCGGTGGTCTCCGCGGTGTCCGTCGCGGTGCTCTCCTACCTGGGCTTCGACGCCATCGCCACCTTCGTGGAGGAGGCGGTCGGCGCCTCGGCGGCGGTGGCCCGGGCGGTGCTCTGGTGCCTGGCGCTGGCCGGGGTGCTGTTCGTCGCCCAGACCTACCTGGCGGCACTGCTGGAGCCGCTGGGCCCGCAGCAGCTGGCCGCCGACCCGGCGGCGCAGGGCTCGGCCTTCTACGACACCGTGGAGAGCGGCGTCGGGCACTGGCTGCACGTGCTGGTGGCGGCCAGCAAGGCGATCGGCGCGGCCTTCGCGGCCCTGGCCGGGCAGGCCGCGGCCGGGCGGCTGGTCTTCGCGATGGGCCGGGAGGGCCGGCTGCCGCGGCTGCTCGGCTCGGTCGACCCGGGCAGCGCGGTGCCGCGCCGGGCGCTGCTGGCGGCCGCGGTGATCACGATGGCGGCGGCGGTCTGGGCGGCCGACCGGGACGACGGGCTGGACCAGCTCACCTCGGTGGTCAACGTGGGCGCGCTGACCGCCTTCGCGCTGCTGCACGCCTCGGTGATCGGCTGGTACGCGGTGCGGCACGGCTCGCGGCGGTGGCTGCGGCACGTGGTCGTCCCGGCGCTGGGGATCGCGGTGATCGGGGCGGTGGTGTACGAGGCCTCGACCACCGCGCAGATCGTCGGGCTGGTCTGGCTGGCGGTCGGCCTGGTGGTGCTCGCCGTCCAGGGCGCCGCCCGCGGCGGGGCCGACGGGCGCCGGCCGCCCCGGCTTCCCCGGTGACCGCCGTCGGGCCGCGCCGGGCCGGGCGCGGCCTCGGCCGTACCGACCCGCGGCGACGCGGTCTCGGCCGTGTCGGCCCGCGCCGCTAGCCTCGTACGCATGGCCAACACCAGCTCCCCCGAAGCGCCGCTCCCGGTCGGCAAGGTCTCCGCGCTGATCGGCGGCTGGGTCGACCGGCTCGGCGCGGTCTGGGTGGAGGGGCAGATCACCCAGCTCAGCCGGCGCCCCGGCGCGGGCGTGGTGTTCCTGACCCTGCGCGACCCGCAGGCCGACGTGTCGCTCACGGTGACCTGCTTCCGCTCGGTGTTCGACCAGGTCGCGGAGGTGGTGCAGGAGGGCGCGCGGGTCGTCGTGCACGCCAAGCCGGAGTGGTACGCGGCGCGCGGGCAGCTGTCGCTGCGCGCCTCGGAGATCCGCCCGGTGGGCCTCGGCGAGCTGCTGGCCCGGCTGGAGCAGCTGAAGCGGCGGCTCGCCGGGGAGGGCCTGTTCGCGGCCGAGCGCAAGCGGCCGCTGCCGTTCCTGCCGCAGTGCGTCGGGCTGGTCACCGGGCGCGGCTCGGCCGCCGAGCGGGACGTGCTGGAGAACGCCCGGCGGCGCTGGCCGGCTGTCCGCTTCGAGGTGCGCAACGTCCCGGTGCAGGGGGTCAGCGCGGTGGAGCGGGTGAGCGCGGCGGTGCGGGAGCTGGACGAGCACCCCGAGGTGGACGTGATCATCGTGGCCCGGGGCGGCGGCAGCGTGGAGGACCTGCTGCCGTTCTCGGACGAGGGGCTGGTGCGGCTGGTCGCGGCCGCCCGTACGCCGGTGGTGAGCGCGATCGGGCACGAGCCGGACCAGCCGCTGCTGGACTTCGTGGCCGACCTGCGCGCCTCCACCCCGACCGATGCGGCCAAACGGGTGGTTCCGGACGTCGGCGAGGAACTGGCCAAGGTCCGTCAGCTGCGCGACCGCGCCCGCCGGCACGTGCTGTCCCGGGTCGACCGCGAGCAGCACGGACTGGACGGGGTGCGCAGCCGCCCGGCGCTGGCCGCCCCGCACCGGATGCTGGACGGGCGCGGGCAGGAGGTGGACGGCCTGCTGGAGCGGGCCCGGCGCACCCTGCGGCACCGGCTGGACCACGCGCAGAGCGACCTCGGCCACACCCTGGCCCGGGTGGTGGCGCTCTCCCCGGCGGCCACCCTGGAGCGCGGCTACGCGGTGCTCCAGCGGGCGGACGGCACGGTGGTGACCGACCCGGCGCAGGTCGCGCCCGGCGAGGGGCTGCACGCCCGGGTGGCGGGCGGCGGCTTCGACGTCACGGCGGCCGACGGAGGCTGACGCTGTCACCCGCACCCCCTACGCTGGCACGCATGGCAGAGCAGCAGGAGCAGCAGGACGCGGCGGCGCCGAACCCGGACGACGCGCTGGGCTACGAGCACGCCCGGGACGCGCTGCTGGACGTCGTCCGGCAGCTGGAGAACGGCGGGACGTCGCTGGAGGAGTCGCTGGCCCTGTGGGAGCGCGGCGAGCAGCTGGCGAAGGTGTGCCAGCGCTGGCTGGACGGCGCCCGGGCCCGGCTGGACGCCGCCCTGGCCGCCGAGGAGGGCGCGGGCCCGGGCGGGGAGTGAGGCAGGTCACATTCGCTTGGGGAATCGTTGAAACTTCACCTATGTTGGATGAAGTGACCGGCTGCGGCCGATCATACCGACGAACCCCCTTTCGCATGAGGTGCAGAAGCATGACCACCGACGCCCTGGTACTCGACGCCGCCGCCCAGGACCTGCTGTTCCGCGAGGCCCGCACCGCGAACACCTTCACCGACGAGCCGGTCACCGAGGAGCAGGTCCAGGCCATCTACGAGCTGGTCAAGTACGGCCCGACCGCCTTCAACCAGCAGCCGCTGCGCGTCGTCCTGGTCCGCTCGGCCGAGGGCCGCGAGCGCCTCGTCCAGCACCTCGCGGACGGCAACAAGGCCAAGACCGCCGCCGCCCCGCTGGTCGCCGTCCTCGCCGCGGACAACGAGTTCCACGAGGAGCTGCCGACCCAGTTCCCGCACTTCCCGCAGGCCAAGGACGTCTTCTTCTCGGAGCGCAGCGTCCGTGAGCAGTCCGCCACGCTGAACGGCGCCCTGCAGGCCGCGTACTTCATCATCGGCGTGCGCGCCGCCGGCCTGGCCGCCGGCCCGATGACCGGCTACGACGCCGAGGGCATCAACAAGGAGTTCTTCGGCGACGGCGAGCACTCGGTGCTGGCCGTGGTCAACATCGGCAAGCCGGGCGACGACGCCTGGTTCCCGCGTTCGCCGCGCCTGGCCTACGACGAGGTCGTCACCACCGTCTGATCCGCCCCGCGCGCAAGGGCCCCGCACCGGTTCGTCCGGTGCGGGGCCCTTCGGCGTCGTCCAGGGTGCTCCGGCGCGTGCCGGGCGGGGTGGAGCGGGGGCGGGCTACTTGAGCGCCTGCGCCAGTTCGGCCAGCTCCTCGTAGGAGGCGGTGCCGGTGAGCAGGGTGGTCCCGGGGCCGGTCTGCACGGTCAGCGCGCGGGCCTTCTCGCCCTGCACGCGCTCCCAGGCGCGGCCGGCCACCTCGGCGGTGCCGTCCGGCTTGGCGCCCGTCACGTAGGCGGCCAGCAGGGAGTCGCGCGGCACGTCGCTCTGCTCGACCGCCGCGTACTGGCCGGAGGGGGTCACGAAGCCCAGGTGCCAGGCGTTGCCCCTGCCGTTGTTCTGGTCGGCCGGCTTGTAGCTGACCGAGGTGGCCCGCCACTTGTCGGACAGCCCCTCCGGGGAGAGCACCGGGTACGGCGCCGCACGCCTGGCGGTGGAGGTCTCCACCTTGTACGCGACCTCGTGCACCGGGTCGCCGTTGGCGTCGTGCGGGAGGAACAGGTACCCGATCCAGACGACGAAACCGACCACCAGCATCGACAGGACCATGTCCCGTACGGTCTGCCGGCCCCTCATGCCCTTGTTGTCTGCTGCCACCCCCACATGGTGACTCATCCACATCCCGGGGCGGTCACCAGGGGTATTCACGTCCGGGTGAAACGGGATGAACAGGCGTTTTCCGCCACAGAGCAGCGACCCGCGCCACAGACAGTCATCTCGTGGGCAGATACGATCGCAATACCCTCACCACGGCGTTCGACCTGGCAGTAGTCGGGCGCTCACTGGTCGTCGCGTACAGAGAGGTAACGACGATGTCCACGCAGTACCCGCACCAGCTTCCCAGTGCCCTGGAGGTCGCGCCCGAGGCTCCGGACCGGAACCTCGCGCTCGAACTCGTCCGGGTCACCGAGGCGGCCGCGATGGCCGCCGGCCGGTGGGTCGGCCGGGGTGACAAGAACGGCGCGGACGGCGCCGCCGTGAAGGCGATGCGCACCCTCGTCTCGACCGTCTCGATGAACGGCGTCGTCGTCATCGGCGAGGGCGAGAAGGACGAAGCCCCGATGCTCTACAACGGCGAGCGGGTCGGCGACGGCACCGGCGCCGAGTGCGACGTCGCGGTCGACCCGGTGGACGGCACCACGCTGACCGCCAAGGGCATGAACAACGCGGTGGCCGTGCTGGCCGTCGCCGACCGCGGCACCATGTTCGACCCCAGCGCCGTGTTCTACATGGACAAGCTGGTGGCCGGACCGGAGGCGGCCGAGTTCGTCGACATCACCGCCCCGGCGGCGGTCAACATCCGCCGGGTCGCCAAGGCCAAGGGCAGCGCCGTCGAGGACGTCACCGTCGTGGTGCTCGACCGCCCGCGCCACGACGGCCTGGTCCGGGAGATCCGCGAGGCGGGCGCCCGGATCAAGTTCATCTCGGACGGCGACGTGGCCGGCGCCATCATGGCCGCCCGCGAGGGCACCGGCGTCGACCTGCTGATGGGCGTCGGCGGCACCCCGGAGGGCATCATCGCGGCCTGCGCGATGAAGTGCATGGGCGGCGTGATCCAGGGCCGGCTGTGGCCCAAGGACGACGCCGAGCGGCAGAAGGCCCTGGACGCCGGCCACGACCTGGACCGGGTGCTCACCACGGACGACCTGGTCAGCGGCGAGAACGTGTTCTTCGTCGCCACCGGCATCACCGACGGCGAGCTGCTGCGCGGCGTGCACTACCGCTCGGAGACCGCCACCACCAGCTCGCTGGTGATGCGCTCCAAGAGCGGCACCATCCGCGAGATCAACTCCACCCACAAGCTCTCGAAGCTGCGGGCGTACAGCGCGATCGACTTCGACCGCGCCAACTGAGCCCGGTCGGCGGTAGCCCGGCAGACCGGGCTACCGCCTGCCGGGCCCCACGGCGACGCGCTTCGCGGCCCCGGCGGAATCCCCCTCCGCCGGGGCCGCGGCGCACCGTCCTCCCGCTCTCGGGCCCGCCCTCACCCGGCTATCCGGCGCCGACCGGCCGCCGTCACCCGGGCCGCCTCGCGCAGCTCCGCGTCCCGGCGGCGGCGCCGGGCCAGCACCACCCGCCGCTCGGCGGCCGTCAGCCCGCCCCAGACCCCGTACGGCTCCGGCTGGGCCAGCGCGTGCTCGCGGCACTCCAGCAGCACCGGGCAGCGGGCGCAGACCTGCTTGGCCTGCTCCTCGCGCGACAGCCGGGCCGCCGTCGGCTCCTTGGAGGGCGCGAAGAACAGCCCCACCTCGTCCCGCCGACACGCGGCACCGGTGTGCCAGGGATTGTCCTCGCCCGCGGGGGAACCCGCCGGGCCGCCCGGGGGCTGCGGCTGCGGCCGGACGCCGGGGCGGCGCTCCAGGACCTGCGCGGCGGCGACTGGCGAGGTGGTGCGGGACTCGATCGGATGCAGCACGGCCGTACTCCTGACGAGGCTCTCGGACACGGGGACCCCTCGCTCCCCCGCCGGCTGCGAGCCCCCGCTGTCCAACCCCGGCACGGCCGCTCGGCCGCCTCCGGTGCGCAGCCGTCCAAGAAGCGATGTGCGGAAGGAACTACCCCGCTCGGCCGCGATTCATGCACACTGCACGCAATCGACTACGCAGAGCACTGGCCGCAACGCCGAGTGCCCGGCCGGGAGTTGGCTCCCGGCCGGGCACTGTGCAGGTCAACGACGGTCAGTCGGTGCCGAGTTGACGGCGCACCCACTCCTTCAGCTTCTTGCCGCGGCGCGGCTTGGCCTCGCAACCGCCGAACAGCGCAAGGCCCTTGACCCGGACAACCGGAGCGTACGGGTCCGCCGCGGTCTGCTCGCGGACGTCGAAACCGCCGAAGATGCCGATGCCGGACCCCTGGAGGCTCACGTTCTCCGGGACCCGGATCTGGACCCCGCCGAAGATCGCCGTCACCGTGATCTCCACCTCGGGGGACTCGAACACGGCGTCGCTCAGGTCGATGTCCACACCACCGAACGCGGTGAAGGCGCTCAGGTGCGAGCCCACCCGCCAGCGGCCCTTGCGGGACGCGCCGCCGAAGATCGCCACCACCGTCGGGGCCTCCTGGCGCGCCGGCTGCTGCGGCGGCGGCCCCTGCGGGGCGCTCAACGGCTGCTTCTCGAAGGACAGCGGGCGGGCCGGCAGGTCCCGGGTCAGCGGCGCGAGGTCGCCGAAGGTCTTCGAGGCGTACGCGGCCTCGATCCGCTCGGCGTGCTCGTCCGCGTCCAGGCGCCCCTCGGCGTAGGCGTCGCGCAGCAGCTCCGCGACCTTCTCGCGGTCGGCGTCGGAGACGCGCAGCTCCGCCTCCGCGACCGGCGCGTGCGGCCGCGCCGCGGCCCCGGCCTCGGGCCTGAGTTCGGGTCTGCTCTCTGACTTGGGTTCGGGTTTGGTCATCGGTACGGGCGCCGGCACCGGCGGCTGCCCCGAATCGTCGTGCGACGGCGAGTTGTCCACGGGGTCAGCCTAGTCGCTCGCACTCCTGCGCGAGTGAGCCCGGTCACGCAAGGCTGCCCTGTCCGCATGCCGACTCCCGGCGGGTCCTACCCTGGATGGTGCTTCGCCGACGCAGCCGCACCACTGGACCCCTAAGGACCGCCCCGATGGCTCCCACGCCAGACTTCGAGTACAGCGACCTGCTCCCCCTGGGCGCTGACCCGACCCCGTACCGCAAGCTCACCTCCGAGGGCGTCTCCACCTTCGAGGCCGGCGGTCGCACCTTCCTCCAGGTCGAGCCCGAGGCGCTGCGGCTGCTGACGGCCGAGGCGATGCACGACATCTCGCACTACCTGCGCCCCGCCCACCTCGCCCAGCTGCGCCGCATCCTGGACGACCCGGAGGCCAGCCCCAACGACCGCTTCGTCGCGCTCGACCTGCTGAAGAACGTCAACATCTCGGCCGGCGGCATCCTCCCGATGTGCCAGGACACCGGCACCGCGATCGTCATGGGCAAGCGCGGCCAGAACGTGCTGACCTCCGGCGGCGACGACTCCGCCATCGCGCGCGGCGTGTACGACGCCTACACCAAGCTCAACCTGCGGTACTCCCAGATGGCCCCGGTGACCATGTGGGACGAGAAGAACACCGGCAACAACCTGCCGGCCCAGATCGAGCTGTACGCCACCGACGGCGACGCGTACAAGTTCCTGTTCATGGCCAAGGGCGGCGGCTCCGCCAACAAGTCGTACCTGTACCAGGAGACCAAGGCCATCCTGAACGAGGCGAGCATGCTCTCGTTCCTGGAGCAGAAGATCCGCTCGCTGGGCACCGCGGCCTGCCCGCCGTACCACCTGGCCATCGTGATCGGCGGCACCAGCGCCGAGTTCGCGCTGAAGACCGCCAAGTACGCCTCGGCGCACTACCTGGACAACCTGCCGACCTCGGGCGACGCCAAGACCGGCCACGGCTTCCGCGACCTGGAGCTGGAGGCCAAGGTCACCGAGCTGACCCAGAAGATCGGCATCGGCGCCCAGTTCGGCGGCAAGTACTTCTGCCACGACGTGCGCGTGGTCCGCCTGCCCCGCCACGGCGCCTCGCTGCCGGTCGCGATGGCGGTCTCCTGCTCCGCCGACCGCCAGGCGCTCGGCAAGATCACCGCCGAGGGCGTCTTCCTGGAGCAGCTGGAGACCGACCCGGCGAAGTACCTGCCGGACACCACCGACGAGCACCTGGACGACGACGTGGTGCGCGTCGACCTCGACCAGCCGATGTCCGCGATCCGCGCCGAACTCTCCAAGTACCCGGTGAAGACCCGGCTCTCGCTCACCGGCACCCTGGTGGTCGCCCGCGACATCGCCCACGCCAAGATCAAGGAGCGCCTGGACGCCGGCCAGGGCATGCCCAAGTACCTCCAGGACCACCCGGTCTACTACGCGGGCCCGGCCAAGACCCCCGAGGGCTACGCCTCCGGCTCCTTCGGCCCCACCACGGCCGGCCGGATGGACTCCTACGTCGACCAGTTCCAGGCGGCCGGCGGCTCGATGGTCATGCTCGCCAAGGGCAACCGCAGCAAGCAGGTCACCGACGCCTGCGCCCAGCACGGCGGCTTCTACCTCGGCTCGATCGGCGGCCCGGCCGCCCGCCTCGCCCAGGACTGCATCAAGAAGGTCGAGGTGCTGGAGTACGCCGAGCTCGGCATGGAGGCGGTCTGGCGCATCGAGGTCGAGGACTTCCCGGCCTTCATCGTCGTCGACGACAAGGGCAACGACTTCTTCCGCGAGACCACCGAGGGCCCGCTGATCACCAGCCTGCGCGTCCGCTCCAAGGAGTAACCCCGCGCGGGACCAACCCCGCACGCCCCCGAACCGCCCCGGCCGCCCCGCGCCCGGGGCGGTGGCGTTCCCGGCGCCGCCCCCGCGCTCCTGCCGGCGGCGCTCAGGCGTCGAAGTCGTACTCCAGGACGTAGGAGGCGGCGTCCAGGATCATCTCGTTGAGTTCGACGACCTGGCCCTCGTCGGCGAAGGCGGTGCGGCAGATCAGGATGACCGGGGTGCCGGCGGACAGCTCCAGGCGGGCGGACTCGTCGGCGCCGGGCATCCGGGAGCGGACCTCCTCGCGGAAGTGCACGGGCTTGGCGCCGATCTCGGCGAGCCGGGCGTAGGTGCCGCCGGGGCCGGTGTCCTCGCGGGTGATGGCGGTGCCGGAGACCAGCACGGCGGGCAGGTAGGAGGTCGAGAGCAGCACCGGCTTGCCGTCCAGGACGAAGCGGCGGTGCCGCACGCACATCGGGGCGCCCGGGTCGACCCCGAGCACCCGGGCCACGTGCTCGGGTGCGCCCCGCTCGGTGACGGACACCTGGTCGACCACCAGGCTGCGGTTGTCGATGTCCGCCGACCATATCGACCGGCCGGACCCCCACTGCCCCTGCGCCAGCCGTTGGATGCCGCGCCGGCGCAGCGGCCGGAAGTCCCGGACGAACACCCCGGCGCCGCGGCGCGCCTCGGCGATGCCCTCGCTCTGCAGCACGCCCAGCGCCTGGCGGGCGGTCATCCGGGCCACGCCGTACTCGTCCATGAGGTCGTTCTCGCCGGGCAGGCGGTCGCCCGCGCGGTACCGGCCGGTGTCGATGGCCTCCTTCAGCGCTTCGGCGATCCGCTGGTACTTGGGCTGCTTGTCGCCATTGCTGCCGGTCATCGCCGCTCCCTCTGCCTGGGACAAATCGTAGGCGTGCCCGCGGTCGCCGGTAAGGAGATACGACCGTTGACATCTCTAGAGATATTAGCTTCTCTAGAGATGCTGGCCAGTCGCCGACCAGAGCGAGGAGCAGCACGGTGAGCACCCGACAGCGCAACGCCCCGGCCTACCGGCCCCACGTGGGTGAACTCGTCCTCGACCGGAGGACCGGACGCACCGGCATCTACATGGACACCATCGGCGGCGAGCACTACCTGCGCCCCGAGGGCGGCGGCCGGGAATGGGCCGCGGAACCGCACCACGTCGCCCCCGCCCCCGAGACCCGCGATTCGGCTGATTGAGATCGGCATCGGGAATTGCGGAAAAATCCACGCAAACCACAACAATCAGGACCGGGCAATCCCCCTGGTGAATCCGGAATTCCGGAACGCGCGGCGCCCGACGCCGGGCACGTTACGGATAACGCCGGTCACCATGCGTGCACCATGGGCGGGAATCGGCCACCGCGATGCACCCGCACACGAATTGGCGCGCGCATAACCAACAGCGCCCCCGCGCCCGGACGGGGGCACGGGGGCGCACGGTCGGAACGGCTTACGGGTGGCCGCCGACGAGGGTCTCCGGCTCGTACGGGCCGCCCGGCTTGCCACCGGCCCGGTGGTCGGGCTCCTCGATGTACTGGCCCTCGTCACCGAAGGCGGCGTTCTCGAACGCGTCCTTCTCCGCGTCGGTCGGCGCCGTGTACTCGGTCGGGTTCGAGGACGCGGTCACCGCGCCCTCCACAGCCTTGCCCGCCTCCACAGCGGCGGCCGGGGCCTCGGTCTTCGCCGCGTTCTCGGGCGTGGACGGCGCCGGGGTCTCGCTCTGGTCGTTGGCCATTGGGAGGCCGCCTTTCGGTCATCAATTGTCTTCAGCCCGACCTCTGTGGCACGGGCGCGCGGACAGTATCGTAGGGTTGATTAAATGTCCGATAAACATCGTGCGGCTTGCGGCACCGTCCGGCAGAGTCGGGCGTCCGCCTAAGCTGAACCACCGCGGCGGACCGCCGAGCGCCCTTTCACGGAATCGACACCACAGGCCATCGGGGGACTTCATGGAGTTTCTGGAGACGCCGCAGAACCCTGCGCTGCGCTTCCAAGTCCTCGGTCCGGTCCAGGCCTGGCTCGACGGGAAACCCCTGTCCCTCGGATCCCCCCAGCAACAAGCCGTTCTGACCACGCTCCTGCTGCACTCCGGACGCCCGGTCACCACCCAGGACCTCGTGAACGCGCTCTGGGGCGAGCGGCCCCCGGCCCAGGCGGTGGCGGCGCTGCGCACGTACGTCTCCCGCCTGCGCTCCGTCATCGAGCCCCGGCGCGAGGTGCGCCGGCCCGCCGAGCTGCTGGTCTCGGTCGCCGACGGCTACGCGCTGCGCATCCCGGGCGAGGCCCTCGACCTGACGGTCTTCGAGCGGCTCGCCGGCGAGGCCGCGGCTGCCCGGACCGCCGGCGACAAGCGCGAGGCGCACCGTCTCCTGGTGCGGGCGCTGGACCTGTTCAGCGGCCGTCCGCTCACCGGCATCCCGGGCCCCTACGCCGACGCCCAGCGGCTCCGGCTGGCCGAACGCCAGGTGGCCGCCGCGGAGGAGCTGTGCGCCGCCGCGCTCGACATCGGCCTGCACGCCGAGATCGTCGGCGAGCTCAACAACCTGACGGCCGAGCACCCGCTGCGCGAACGACTGCGCGAACTGCTGATGCTGGCGCTGTACCGCTGCGGCCGCCAGGCCGAGGCGCTCGGCGTCTACACCGACACCCGCAAGCTGCTGATCGAGGAGCTCGGGGTCGAACCCGGCGCGGGGCTGTCCGCGATGCACACCCGCATCCTCGCCGCCGATCCCGACCTGGCCCCTCCCGCGGTGTCCGCTCCGGCCGCCCGCGAGGAGGGTCCGGCCGCGCCTCCGGCCCAACTCCCGGCGGACGTCTCGGACTTCAGCGGTCGCACCGAGCTGGTGGGCGACCTCTCGACGGTCCTGATGAACGCCACCGGCCAGGCCGTGGTGGTGACCTCGCTGGCCGGGATCGGCGGGGTCGGCAAGACCACCCTCGCCGTGCACGTCGCCCACCGCGTCCGCGCCGAGTTCCCGGACGGGCAGCTGTACGTCGACCTGCGCGGAGCCGGTGCCTCGCCCGCCGACCCGGTGGGCGTCCTGGGCGACTTCCTGCACGCGCTCGGCGTCACCGAGAGCCCCGACTCGCTGGAGCAGCGCGCCGCCCTCTACCGCTCGCTGCTCGCCAGCCGGCGGATGCTGATCCTGCTGGACAACGCGCGCGACGCCGACCAGATCCGACCGCTCATCCCCGGGGTCTCCGGCTGCGCGGTGCTCGCCACCAGCCGGTCCCGGCTGGCCGGCATCCCCGGCGCCCAGCTGTTCGACGTCGAGGAGCTGACCCCGCAGGAGGCGCTGGCGCTGTTCTCGGCCATCGTCGGGGAGCAGCGGGTCGCCGCCGAGCCGGAGGCGGCCATGGCGGTCGTCACCGCCTGCGGCTTCCTGCCGCTGGCGGTCCGCATCGCCGCCGCCCGGCTGGCCAGCCGGCCGCGGTGGAGCGTCTCCGACCTGGCCAGTCGGTTAGCCGACCAGCGCCGTCGCCTGGACGAGCTCCAGCTCGGCAACCTCGCCGTCGAGACCACCATCGGGCTCGGGTACGGACAGCTGTCCGTGCCCGAGGCCCGCGCCTTTCGGCTGCTCGCCCTGATCGACTCCCCCGACATCCCGCTGGCGTCCGCCGCCGCGCTGCTCGGGGTGGACGAGTACACCGCCGAGGACCTCGCCGAGGCGCTGGTCGAGGCGAACATGCTGGAGTGCTTCACGCCCGGCCGCTACCGGTACCACGACCTGCTCCGGCTCTACGCCCAGCGGCAGAACGAGCGGATCGGCGACACCGAGGAGCAGGAGCGCGCCGTCCGACGGCTGCTCGACCTGCTGATCCCGACCCTCCGCACCGCGACCCAGCTCATCGAGCCGGACGACCCGCTGCCCGAGCTGCTCACCACCCCCGTCTCGGCCGGGATCGGCCTGCCGACCAGCGGCTCCGCCCAGGACTGGCTCCGGACCGAGGGCGCCCTGCTGCTCAGCGCCGCGGCCGCGGCGGCGGACGGCCCCCGCGCCTCACGGCACGCGGCGATGGACCTGATGATCCTCTTGTACGGTCTCGGCCCGGACCCCACCCACGGCCCTCAGGGGCGGCAGATCCTGGAGACCATCGGCGGCGAGGCGGAGCGCTGCGGCGACCGCGCCGCGCTCGCCCGGGTCCACGTCGCCCTCGGCACCCTGCAGTCCGTCACCAGCGACTTCCAGGGGTCCGAGCAGTCCTTCCGCCGGAGCCTGGAGCACCAGGCCCCGGACGAGCCGACCTTCCTGCTGCTGGCCACGGCCAACATGCTGGGCGTGATCCTGAACCTCGGCAACCGGCCGGCCGAGGCCCTGCAGTTCCTCGAACAGGCCCGTGCCACCAGCCGGGCCGTGGCCGCGCCGATCCTGGAGGCCCGGGTCGTCAGCAACATGGCCCGGGTGCAGCACCGGCTCGGCATGACCGAGACGGCGATCCGGTCGGCCGGCGAGGGCGTCGCCGCCGCGCGGCAGTCCAACAGCGGCCCGCTGCTCGCCCAGACCCTCTATCAGCTGGGCGTGGTGCTCGCCGGCGGCGAGGCCGTCCCGCACCTGCGGGAGGCGCACCGGCTCTACCGGTCGCAGCAGAACCCCCTCTGGGAGGGCTTCACCTTGGCCCGGCTGGCCTCCGCCCTGCTCGTCGCCGACCAGCACGCCGAGGCGGCCTCGGCGGCCGGCGAGTCACTGGCGCTCGGGCAGGAGATGGACTCCGCCTACTGCCAGGGCCTGGCGAACGCCGCACTGGGCGAGGCCCTGTTGGCGCTCGCCCAGCCGGCTCGTGGACTCGCCTGCCTCCAAGAGGCCCATGCGATCTTCACACGGCTCGGTGTGCCTGAGGCCTCCCCCGTGGCGGACCTCATCTCCCAGCAGCACACCGAGCCCTTCTCTCCCCCCGCGCCGTAAGGCTTCCGCTCCCCCACGGACAACCTCCCCCGTTCCGCGCGTCGGCGCCCCCGCAGCCCCCCGGCTGCGGGAGCGCCCTCAACGCTTCCCCGGCGCTGGACTCCACTGTGCACCGCGCCGATTGACGTTCGATAAACGTCCGATAGTCAGCCCGCGGATGGACAAAACCGCAGGTCATCGACCTTCCCTGGGCGCATCGTCCGGCGTGCGGGGCCGCGCGCACAACCCCGTCCGCACCCTCGTGCTTCCGCAACCCGGGCCACAACGGCCCAAGCACGGCGAGTTGGCCGGAAACGGACCCCATGGCGCAGTGATCACGCATATTCTCAGATGCCAGTACGCACACGAGTGTCGGCCGGAAACGCGTCGGGGTGCAGTCCGTCCGTGTGGTGCGGAGAGCGTGACGTACCGCCACCGGCAGCGGCCCCCGGGGCCGCGGAGGAGCCACCGGAGGCCACGGGTGGAAGGGTGCCTCGCAACGTGACGACCGGACAGATATCCGACCCGTTCCCCGTCGGCGAGGACGCCGGCGACGACGAGCCCGAGGTACGGCGGCGGCGGGCAGCACGGGCGCTGCAGGCGGTCGCCTTCGACACCATCGGCGCCGGGTACGGCGAGGCCTTCCCGGCCAAGGACGGCCAGCTGGCCTGCGGCCGGCGGCTGCTCGCCGAGCTCGAACCGGGCGCCCGGGTGCTGGACGTCGGCTGCGGCACCGGTGACCCGACCGTCCGCCAGCTGGCCGCGGCCGGTCTGCGGGTGACCGGCGCGGACCTCTCCGACGGGATGCTCACGCTGGCCCGGCGGACCGTCTTCCCGGGCGGGTTTGCGCCAGTGTTCCATCGGATCGACCTGTACGATCTGGCCACCGAGCGGGCGGACCGGGTCTGGAACGCCCCCGACCTGGGGTCGGAGGGCCGGGGCCGCTTCGCCGCGATCACCGCGTTCTTCTCGCTGATCCTGCTGCCGCAGGACGAGATCCCGACCGTGCTGGGGCAGCTGCGCGAACTCCTGCGGCCGGCCGGACTGCTGGCGCTCGGTATGGTCGAGGCGGACCTGGATCACGTTCCGCTTCCGTTCCTTGGCAGAGAGCTGCGGATCAGTGGGTATCTGAGGGAGGATCTGGAGCGGGTTCTGGTCTCGGCCGGCTTCGCCGTCGAGGAGTGCTCGGGGCATCCGTACGCACCGGCCAGTACCTCGCTGCCGCCGGAGGAACAGCTGTTCCTGTGCTGTCGACGCGTCGGCTGATCGAACCGGGACAGGACCGGCCGCACCCGTGGCCGACGCAACAGAACAGCTCACCGACCACACCGAATCCAGGACAGGCAGCCGTGCGCGACCAGCTCAAGACCGAGGCGGAGCAGCCGCCCGCCGTCCCGGGCCAGCGCCGCCAGGTCCCGGCCGCGACAGCGGGCCCGACACCGCCGGCCCCGGGCCTGACGGCGGCCCCGGCCCTGGCAGCGGCCCCGGCCGCCGCGCGACGGACGGGCGCACGACCGGAGCGCACCGAGATGGCGGACCGCCTGGCGTACCTCGACTCGGCGACCCGGCGGATCAACAGCGCCCTCGACCTCGCCGCGACGCTGCGCAACATCGGCCGGGTGCTGGTCCCGACGCTCGCCGACGCCGCCGTCATCCACCTGCGCGACCCGCTGCCCAACGTCGAACGCGAGCCCGGGTTCCCGGAGGAGCTGCGGATACACCACAGCACCGGCACCCGGATCGGCCGCCGCGGCCGCCCGAGCGGCATGGACGACCGGCGCCGCTCCCGCTACGGCGCCCGCTCGACCGCCGACGGCGGCCCGGCCACCCCGGTGACCCGCGGCGGGGCGCTCGCCCACGCCCTGCTGAGCCGCCGCCCCGCCGACCCCGCCGTCCTCGGCACCCCCTCCGCCGAGCGCGCCGAGACGCTGCTGCGCGAGCTGTACGGCACCCGCGGGGTGGCCCGGCTGGCCGCCGGCACCTCCGTCCTCGCCCTGCCGCTGCGCGGCCGCAAGGCCGTGCTCGGGCTGCTGATACTGATCCGCCGCCCTCCCGAACGCACCGGCCGCCCGGTCTTCGACGCCGCGGACACCGCGACCGCGGCGCACCTCGCCACCCAGGCCGGGCTGGCCGTGGACACCGCGCTGCGCTACGCCCGCGAGTGGGAGATCGCCAACGAGCTCCAGCGCAGCATGCTGCCGCTGCGCCTGCCGCAGTCGCACGGCGTCCGGATCGCCCAGCGCTACCTGCCCGGTGAGCGCGGCGCGCAGGTCGGCGGGGACTGGTACGACGCCGTCCCGCTGCCCGGCAACCGGGTCGCCCTGATCGTCGGCGACGTGATGGGCCACTCGCTCACCTCGGCCGCCATCATGGGCCAGCTGCGCACCAGCGCCCAGACCCTGGCCGCCCTCGACCTGCCGCCGCACGAGGTGCTCTACCACCTGGACGAGCAGGCCCAGCGGCTCGGCCGCGAACAGCACCTGGCCACCTGCGTCTACGCGGTGTACGACCCGATCGCCAACCGGGTGGTGATGGCCAACGCCGGGCACGTCCCGCCGGTGCTGGTCCGCCCGGACGGCACCGCCGAGCTGGTCGAGCTGGACTCCGGGGCGCCGATCGGCGTCGGCGGGGTGGACTTCAACTCCGTCGAACTGCCCGCGCCGCCCGGCTCGGCGCTGCTGCTGTTCACCGACGGCCTGGTGGAGACCCGCACCCGCCCGATCAGCGACGGCCTGGAGGTGCTGCGCGCCCGGATCGCCGCCGCCCGCTGGCAGTCCCCCGAGCAGCTGTGCCAGGAGGCGCTGCGGATCCTGCCGCCCGGCGACCGGGGCGACGACATCGCGCTGCTCGGCGCCTGCTTCGACGGCATCCCGGCCGGGGACGTCGCGCACTGGTACCTCCAGCCGCGCAACGAGACGCCGGGCCGGGCCCGCCGGCTGGCCGCGCACACGCTGCGCCGCTGGGGGCTGGACGAGCTCAGCGAGGCGACCGAGCTGATGGTCAGCGAGCTGGTGACCAACGCCGTCCAGCACGCGACCCGGCCGGTCACCCTGAGCCTGGTGCGCACCACCCGGCTGCGCTGCGAGGTCGGCGACGACAGCCCGCTGCTGCCGCGCCCGCGCCGCACCGGGCCGGAGGACGAACGCGGGCGCGGGCTGCAGATAGTCGCCCGGTGCGCGGACCGCTGGGGCGCGACCAGGCTGGGCACCGGCAAGGTGGTCTGGTTCGAGCAGCGGCTGCCCGTCCAGACCTGACGGCGCCCGGCGGGAACGGGTCCCGCCGGACGCCCGGACCTGCCCCCGGGTCTCAGACCCGGGCGGGCTCCCGCGCCGGCCCCTTCTCCAGCTCGGCGATCAGCTGCTCGCCCTCCATGTCGACCTTCGGCACGACCTTCTCCAGCCGCTTCGGGAACCACCAGGCGGCCCGGCCGAACAGCGCCATCGCGGCCGGCACCAGCGCCATCCGCACCACGAAGGCGTCCACCAGCACGCCCACCGCGAGGGCGAAGCCGATCGGCTGGACGATCGGGTCGTGGCCGAAGACGAACGAGCCGAACACCGCCACCATGATCAGCGCGGCCGCCGTGACCACCCGGGCCCCGTTCTTCACCCCGCCGACGACCGCCTCGCGCGGCGCCGCCCCGTGGACGTGCTGCTCCTTCATCCCGGAGACCAGGAACAGCTCGTAGTCCATCGCCAGTCCGAACAGCACGCCGATCAGCAGGATCGGCACGAAGCTCACCACCGGCCCGACCTTGGGCACGTCGATCAGCCCGTCCAGCCAGCCCCACTGGTAGACCGCGACCACCGCGCCGAGCGAGGCGGTGATGCTGAGCAGGAAGCCGGCCACCGCCTTGAGCGGGACGAGCACCGAGCGGAACGCCAGCGCCAGCAGCACCAGCGCGATCCCGACGATCACCGCGAGGAACGGCGGCAGCGCCTGGCCGAGCTTGGTGGAGACGTCGATGTTGGCGGCGGTGGTGCCGGTGACGGCGATGTCCGCGCCGGTCGCCGCCCTGAGCTCCGCCTTCTGGCCGCGGATCTCGTTGACCAGCGCCTTGGTGTCCTCGTGGTCCGGGCCGGTCCGCGGGATGACGGTCACCAGCGCGGTGCCGCTCGCCTGGTCGACGGTCGGCGGCAGCAGCGTCGCCACGCCGTCGAGGGTCTGGAGCTTCGCGGCCACGCCCTGCACCGCCTGCTCGGGCCGCGGCGCGCCGTGGGCGTCCACCACGACCACCAGCGGCGCGTTGAAGCCCGGCCCGAAGGCCTCGCCCACCAGGTCGTACGCCTTGCGCGCGTCCGTCCCGGCGGCCTGCGAACCGCCGCTCGGCAGGCCGAGGTTCAGGCTCGCGGCGGGCACCGCCAGGGCGCCCAGTCCGGCCAGCCCGACCAGCAGGACGGGCAGCGGGCGGCGGACCACGAAGCGGCCCCAGCGCTCGCCCAGGGTGGTGCGGCCGTTGGTGGCCAGGGCCCGCTTCCAGACCGGCAGCCGGTCGATGGCCCGGCCGGTGAAGCCCAGCACGGCGGGCAGCAGCGTGATCGCGACCAGGACGGCCACCACGACGGCCGCGGAGGCGGCCAGGCCCATCACGGTGAGGAAGGGGACGCCCGCGACGGAGAGCCCGGCGAGCGCGACGACCACGGTCAGACCGGCGAAGACGACGGCGCTGCCGGCGGTCGCGGTGGCCCGGGCGGCGGCCTCCTCCGGCGCCAGGCCCTCGTCCAGGTGGCGGCGGTACCGGAAGAGGATGAACAGCGCGTAGTCGATGCCGACCGCGAGGCCGACCATCAGGGCCAGCACCGGCGCGGTGGTGATGATCTCGAAGGAGCCGGTGAGCGCCAGCAGGCCGGCCATCGTCACGCCGACGCCGACCAGCGCGGTCAGCAGCGGCAGCCCGGCGGCGACCAGCGTGCCGAGGGTGACCACCAGGACCACCCCGGCCACCACCAGGCCGATCGCCTCGCTGGCGCCCTCGATCTGGGCCATGGTGTTGTAGGCGTCGCCGCCGAAGGCCACCTCCAGGCCGGCCGCGCGGGCCGGCTCGGCGGCGGCCTTCACGGCCTCGCGCTGCCCGTCGGTGACGTCGGCGAGCTTGTGGTCGAAGGAGACCAGGGCGATCGCGACCTTCCCGTCCGGCGAGAGCGCGCCGGTGGCGTACGGGTCGGGCACCGCGGCCACGCCCGGCACCTGGGCCATCCGGGCGACGGCCTCGCCGACCGCCCGGCCCGCCTCGGGCGTCCCGATGCCGCCGGGGGCGCCGGCGGCGAAGACGACCTGCGCGGAGCCGTGGCCCTGCGCCGGGAAGGTGTCCTTGATCCGGTCCAGGGTGGCCTGCGCCTCGGTGCCCGGGACCTTGAACTCGTCGGTGGTCTTGCCGGCGAAGGCGCCCGCGGCCCCGCCGACGGCGATGAGCAGGGCGATCCAGACGGCGACGACGGCCCGCCGTCGCCGGAAGCAGAAGCGGCCCAGTCGGTACAGGTACGTGGCCATCGGCGGTCCCTCGGGTCGGTCAGGGCAGGTCGCGTCCCACCGTAGACCGAACTTTGTCGGGTGACAAAGTTGACCGACAAGATCATGCGACGCAGTTGCCCGACCATGGCGCTACCCTGGCGGGATGGCACACGTCCCCGCCTCCGAACGCCGACCGCAACTGGTCCAGGCCGCCATCGACCTGATGACCAGGGAGGGGATCGCGGCCGGCAGCACCCGCGCGATCGCGGCCGAGCTGGGCGTGGCGCAGGCGACGGTGCACTACACCTTCGGCACCAAGAAGGACCTCTACCGGGCGATCGTCGAGCGGCTGACCTCCGACTTCGTCGGCGAGGTGCGCGCCGCCTCCCCGGGCGACGGCGCGTTCGGCGAGCAGGTCCGCACCCTGGTGCAGGCGCTCTGGGAGGCCGCCACCGGCGAGCACGGGCACTGCGTGCTGCTGAGCGAGTTCGGGGCGCTGGCGCTGCGCGACCCGGACATGCGGGAGATCATGCTGGAGATGCAGCACGACATCGAGGGCACCGCCGTCGAGATGCTCGACGCCCTCGCGGCCGCCCACGGCCTGACCCTGGCACTGCCCGCCCGCCGGATCGCCGTCCACTTCCTCGGCGGCTTCGACGGCCTGACGGCCCGCCACCTGACCCTGCGCAACCCCGGCGACCGGCCCGACCCGGACACCCTGGAGGCGCTGGAGCTGCTGGTCGCCACGACGGTCGGGCTCTGCCTGGGCACCCCGGCCGCCCGCCCCGAGCCGGGCTGGCACGGGGACCGGGACGGGCTCTGAGCCGGGACTGACCCTAGGACACGATCCGGACCGGCAGCTCGACCAGCACCTCGCGCAGCGCGGCCGCGAAGCGCTCGTACTCGGCGCTGCGGGCCGAGCCCGGCCGGACGGCCAGCCCGATCCGGCGGCCGGGCGCCGGGGCGGCGAAGCGGACGGCGGCCAGCCGGTCGGTGCGCCCGGCCTCGACGTCCAGTGCGGTGGCGGGCAGCAGGGTCACCCCGAGGCCGCCGGCGACCAGCTGGACCAGGGTGGACAGGCCGGCCGCCCGGGTGGTCGAGCCCGCCGGGTCGGCGCCGACCTCGCGGCAGATGTCGAGCGCCTGGTCGCGCAGGCAGTGGCCCTCCTCCAGCAGCAGGACCTCCAGGTCGAGCAGCACGTCGCGCGGCACGTCGATCCGACCGGCGAGCGGGTGGGTGGGCGGCGTGAGCAGGACGAAGTCCTCGTCGAACAGCGGGATGTCCCTGGTCGGCGAGGTCCCGCCGGCCGGCAGCGCGAGCAGCAGGACGTCCAGCCGGCCGGCGGCCAGGCCCTCCAGCAGCGAGGGGGTGCGCTCCTCGTGGACGTGCGGCTCCAGGTCCGGGAAGCGGTCGCGGACCAGCCGCAGCACGGTGGGCAGCAGGTAGGGCGCGACGGTCGGGATGACGCCCAGGTGCAACGGCCCGGTGAACGGGCGGCGGGCGGCCTCGACCTCCTCGGTGAGGGCCTGCAGCGAGGCGAGCACCCGGCGGGCGTGCTGGTGCACGCGCTCCCCCAATGGGGTGACAATCACCTTGCGCGTCGTACGCTCGACCAGTTGTGCGCCCAGCGACTCCTCCAGCGCCGCGACCGCCCCGGACAGCGCGGGCTGGCTGGTCCCGGTGGCGGCGGCGGCCTCCCGGAAGTGCCGGTGCTCGGCCACCGCGACGAAGGCCCGCAGCTGGGCGACGGTCGGGGTGCGCGGGCTGCGGACTGTGGCGCTCGCCACAGTCGGGTCGGCCTTGGTGCCGCCGTTCCTGCGGGAACCCGGCCGCGACGTGGGGGATTCGTTACTGATAACAATCTCCGATCAGACACATCCAGTGTAGCTATTTCCCTGATCAGTCCACGATGTGGAACTGTGAGCGGTGTCCGGATTCCGGACAAAGCTCCCCTCATCTCACTTCAGGAGAAGCGAACGTGCTCACGATCGGTGACAAGTTCCCCGAGTTCGACCTCAAGGCCTGTGTCGACCTGGATGCCGCGAGCGCCTTCGCCGACATCAACCACAAGTCCTACGAGGGCAAGTGGAAGGTCGTCTTCTTCTGGCCGATGGACTTCACCTTCGTCTGCCCGACCGAGATCGCCGCGTTCGGCAAGCTGAACGACGAGTTCGCCGACCGCGACGCCCAGATCCTCGGCGTCTCCGGCGACTCCGAGTTCGTGCACCACGCCTGGCGCAAGGACCACAAGGACCTGCGCGACCTGCCCTTCCCGATGCTGGCCGACATCAAGCACGAGCTGATGCGCGCCTGCGGCGTCGAGGGCGAGGACGGCACCGCCCAGCGCGCCGTCTTCATCGTCGACCCGAACAACGAGATCCAGTTCGTCATGGTCACCGCCGGCTCCGTCGGCCGTAACCCCAAGGAGGTCCTGCGGGTGCTGGACGCCCTGCAGACCGACGAGCTGTGCCCGTGCAACTGGAACAAGGGCGAGGACACCCTCGACGCCCAGGCCCTGCTGGCGGGCTGACCCATGGCTCTCGACGACCTGAAGGCCGCCCTCCCGGACTACGCCAAGGACCTCAAGCTCAACCTGGGCTCGGTCATCGGCAACTCCGACCTCCCCGCCCAGCAGCTCTGGGGCACCGTGCTGTCCTGCGCGATGGCCACCCGCAGCCCCGGCCTGCTGCGCGAGCTGGAGCCCGAGGCCAAGGCCAACCTCTCCCCGGAGGCGTACACCGCCGCCAAGGGCGCGGCCGCGATCATGGGGATGAACAACGTCTACTACCGGACGCTGCACCTGCTCTCCGACAAGGAGTACAGCACGATGCGGGCCGGTCTGCGGATGAACATCATCGGCACCCCGGGCGTCGAGAAGGTCGACTTCGAGCTCTGGTGCTTCGCGGTCTCGGCCATCAACGGCTGCGGCCAGTGCCTCGACTCGCACGAGGCCGTGCTGCGCAAGGCCGGCGTCGAGCGCGAGGTCGTCCAGGCCTCGATGAAGATCGCCGCCGTCCTCCAGGCCGTGGCCGGCGTCCTCGACTCCGAGGCCGCCCTGGCGGACGTCACCGCCTGACGCACCCCGGCACCCCGACGGGCCCCTCCCGGACACCATGTCCGGGAGGGGCCCGTCGTCGTTCTCCCGCACCGGTCGCCCCGGCACGGCGGGGGGTCAGTCGGTGGCGGGCGCGGCTGACGGGGCGGGGTGGGCGGCCGCGGTGCGCTCGGCGGCGGGTTCGGCCGTGCGCCCCGCCGTGCGCTCGGCGGCCTCACGGGCGGCTTCGAGCGCGGTGAAGACGGCCTGGCCGGCCTCGTTGCGACGGCGCAGGTGGGCGACCACGGTGTTGGTGACGGCGATCAGCGGGACGGCGACCACCGCGCCGCCGATGCCGCCGATGATGCCGCCGGCCGCGACGCCGAGGACGACGCCGAGCGGGTGGACCCGGACGGCCCGGCCGAGGATCAGCGGCTGGAGGATGTGGCTCTCCACCTGCATCACCGCGACCAGCACCACCAGCACCATCAGCGCCGTCCACGGCCCCTGGGTGACCAGCGCGATCAGCACCGCCACGGTGCCGGTGATCAGCGCGCCGACCAGTGGGACGAAGGCGCCCAGGAAGATGATCACGGCCAGCGGCAGCGCCAGCGGCACGCCCAGCAGGTCGACGCCGATGCCGATGCAGAGCGCGTCGATGAAGGCCACGCAGACCGTGCCGCGCACGTAGGCGGTGAGCGTCGCCCAGGCCTTCGGGCCGGCCCCGGCCATCGCGAACCGGGAGTGCCGGGGCAGGCCGCGCAGCGCCCAGTTCCAGATCTTCGCGCCGTCGTAGAGGAAGAAGAAGGTGGTGAAGAAGGTCATCAGCAGCGCGGTCAGCACCTCGACGGCGATCTGCGCGCCGGTGATCGAGGCCGAGGTGAGCTGATCGGTGTTGGTGGTGATGGCCTTGGTGATCTGGTTGGCGAAGTCGGTGATCTGCTGCTGGGTCAGGTGCAGCGGCCCGGTGACCAGCCAGTCCCGCAGCTGGTTGACGCCGGTCTTCACCTGGGTGGTGACGTCCGAGAGGTTGGTCGACACCTGCCAGACGACGAACCAGCCGACCAGCCCGATCCCGGCCAGACCACTCAGGAAGACCCCGCCCGCCGCCAGCGAGCGCGGCACCCCGTGCCGGCGCAGCCAGGAGACCGAGGGCTCCAGCAGCGCGGTGATCAGCAGCGAGGCCAGCACCGAGAAGGCCACCAGCCGCAGCATGTCGACCACGTAGAAGACGACGTAGAGCGCGGCGCCGAGCAGCAGCAGCCGCCAGGTCGACTCGGCGGCCACCCGCAGGCCCCACGGCACCGACTCGGCGGGCGTGGCCGGGCGGCCGGGGTGGTACTCCCGCCCGAGCCCGACGTGCGCGGCCGGGGCGGCCGGGGCCGGTTGGGCCGCCGGAGCCGTCGGGGCCGGCGCGGCGGACGGCGGGACCGGCTCGGCCGCCGGGGCCGGGTCGGCCTGCGGCACCGGAACGGCCCGCGGGACGGGGACGGGGCCCGGCGCCTCGACGAGTGCCGGGACGTGCCCGTCCACGAGCGCCGGCACCGGCCCTTCGGCCAGTGCCGGGAGTGCCGGTTCGTGCGGGTCGGCCGCCATCGCGGCACGCCGGCGCCGTTCGATCACGGCGGCCGCGCTCGCCACCACGGCCATGCCCTTGGCCACGGCCTTGAAGGCCTTTCCGCCCCGCGCCATCCTCGCTACCACCGCTCCCCTGCCGAACCCGCCGTGTCCGGCGGTACGCCGCGGGTCCTGCCGCGGCCGTCAGGGATGACGCTACCCGCCGGAGCAGCGGCGAGTCCGGTCGCCGGTCCGTTCGACTCGAACCGTCCATCCCGATGAACCGGACAAAACGCAAGGTTCCATACGGTTTCGGACACGGTTCACCGGGGAGGAGTCGGGACGAGACCCCGGAGCCCAGCCGCCGAGGTCGCCCCACGGCCAACCGCCGGCGGACCGGCCGGTGCGGGGAGCAACCAGGACCCCTCCCCGCGCCCCGTGTCCGCAACCGGGGCCGCACCGCCCGAGGGCGCACTGGTCAGCGCCGCCCGGGCGGCGCGGTCCGCCCCCTCGCCGCGAACCGGAGAACCGCCGAGCCGGAGAACGGCCTGGCCGCGAACCGGAGAACGTCCTGGCCGCGAACCGGAGAACGTCCTGGCCGGAGAACGCCACGGCCCCCGGTCGCTCGCCCGAGGAGGGCGAACGGCCGGGGGCCGGGTGGAACCGGGCCGCCGGAGCGGCAGCCGTTTCCTAGTACCAGTTGTGCGCCTGCCAGAACGACCACGCACCGCAGGGGCTGCCGTAGCGGGAGTTCATGTAGCCGACGCCCCACTTGATCTGGGTGGCCGGGTTGGTGCGCCAGTCGGCACCGGCCGAGGCCATCTTGGTGCCGGGCAGCGCCTGGACCAGGCCGTAGGCGCCGGAGCTCTTGTTGGTCGCGGTGTAGTCCCAGCCGCTCTCGCGCTTCACGATCTGGCTGAAGCACTGGAACTGCGCGTCGTTGCCGACGATCTGCCGGGCCAGGTCCTGGACCGAGCCGGGGCTGACCGAGACGGGCGGCGCGCTGTCCTCCACCGCGCTCATCGCGGAGCGGGACTTGGAACGGTTCGCGGCGGCCTCGTCGGCCTTGCGCTTGTCGTCCGCGGCCTTGGCGGCCTTCTCCGCGTCGGCCTTGGCCTGGGCGTCGGCCTTCGCCTGGGCGTCCGCGGCGGCCTGCTGGCGCGCGGCCTCCTCGGCGGCCTTCTGCTCCGCGGCGGCCTTGGCGGCGGCGTCGGCGGAGGCCTGCTGGGCGGATGCCTGCTGGCCGATGTTGTCACTGATGGTCTGCGCCTGGGCGCCAGAGGGGACTTCGGCAAGCAGGGTCGCGCCCGCGACGTCGACCGTCTGCGTCGTCTTGCCCTCGCTGCCCGAGGCCATGCCCACGACGGCACCGACAGCGGTGACGGCGGTGGCGGAGGCCACAGCGACTCCCCGGACCGAGATCCGAGTCACATGGATTCCTTCCAGCATCGCCCACGCGTGACCGTACGGGCGCAACATGCCCCTTGACACTGACCTCCGCACGGTGCACTGGTCACGGGAGGTGCTGGCCCGGCGTCCGGCCGAGGTGAGTCGACCAGGCGTTGGAATCGGGCGGCGTACGGCTCAACGTTCTTCAATTGTGCGTCCACCGACCGGAGTTGGTGGACCTTCCGGGGCCTGACCTCCGGTGGCCGGAAGCCCTGCCGCGCCGTACGCGGGGCCTGACAGAACCCTCACCATGCCGCACCGGGTACGGTCGACGCAATTCCCGCCCGCGTGGCGCATGTCACATTCACCGCATGGCAGTTCCCCGGACGGAAAGCACTCGATGTGATGAAACGGACGGGGCCCGCTCCCTCAGGAGCGGGCCCCCGGCCATGAGTTGACCGTATTGTCCGACTATGCCCTCGGAGGGCGGATCACGGGTGGATGTCCTCCAGCATCTCCGTGACCAGCGCCGCGATCGGCGAACGCTCCGAGCGGGTGAGCGTGATGTGGGCGAAGAGCGGATGACCCTTCAGCTTCTCCACCACCGCCACCACGCCGTCGTAGCGGCCCACCCGGAGGTTGTCCCGCTGCGCCACGTCGTGGGTGAGCACCACCCGCGAGCCCTGACCGATCCGGGACAGCACCGTCAGCAGGACGTTCCGCTCCAGCGACTGCGCCTCGTCCACGATCACGAAGGCGTCGTGCAGCGAGCGCCCCCGGATGTGGGTCAGCGGCAGCACCTCCAGCATCCCGCGGGAGATGACCTCCTCGATCACGTCCGGGGTGGTGACGGCGGAGAGGGTGTCGAAGACCGCCTGCGCCCAGGGGCCCATCTTCTCCGCCTCGGAACCGGGCAGGTAGCCCAGCTCCTGCCCGCCGACCGCGTACAGCGGCCGGAAGACCATCACCTTGCGGTGCTGCCTCCGCTCCAGCACCGCTTCCAGCCCCGCGCACAGCGCCAGCGCCGACTTCCCGGTGCCGGCCCGGCCGCCCATCGAGACGATCCCGATCTCCGGGTCGAGCAGCAGGTCCAGCGCCACCCGCTGCTCGGCGCTGCGCCCGCGCAGCCCGAACGCCTCGCGCTCCCCGCGCACCAGCCGCACCCGGCCGTCGCCGGTGACCCGGCCGAGCGCCCGGCCGCGCTCCGAGGTCAGCACCAGTCCGGTGTGGACCGGCAGCTCGGCGGCCCCGTCGACGTCCACCCCCGCGTCGTGGCCGACCGAGAAGAGCGCGTCCACCTGATCGGCCGGGACGTGCAGCTCGGTCATGCCCGTCCAGCCCGAGGTGATCGCCAGCTCGGCCCGGTACTCCTCCGCGAGCAGGCCCACCGAACTGGCCTTGATCCGCAGCGGCAGGTCCTTGGACACGACGGTGACGTCGTAGCCCTCGGCCTGGAGGTTGCGGGCGACCGCGAGGATCCGGGTGTCCGCCTCACCGCCGCCGGCCCGGTAGCCGACCGGCAGTATCGACACGTCGGAGTGGTTGAGCTCGACCCGGATGGTGCCGCCGAGCTCGCCGACCGGGATCGGCTCGTCGAGCCGGCCGTGCCGGATGCGGTAGTCGTCGAGCAGCCGCAGCGCCTGGCGGGCGAAGTAGCCCAGCTCCGGGTGGTGCCGCTTGGCCTCCAGCTCGGTGACGACCACCACCGGGAGGACGACCTCGTGCTCCTCGAAGCGGGTCATGGCGAGCGGGTCCGCCAGGAGCACGCTGGTGTCGAGAACGTACGTGCGCCGGTCTGGTGTCCGGCGGCTCTTGGAACTGACCACTAGGCCTCCAGAGCGGATGACCCTGCGTCATCCGCGGCAAGCCGGCCCCCGCTGCCCCGGTGGCCTCGGGACCGGACTGACTGGAGTATTCCCAGGCGGGGAACGGTGCATTCGCGCCCCCGGCGAACTGACGGATCATTGCCGGTGAACGTTTGGCCTCGCCCGGGCGCCGGGTAGGCCAGGCCTACGGCGGTCATTTCCTCCGGACGGCCGGACCTGGGACGACGGCCCCCGGACACGGGGTCACCGCCCCCGAGGGCGCGGGGCACCGGCCCCGGGAACGCGGGGCACCGGCCCCGGGACGCCGGGCCGGAACCGGCCGATCCGGGACTACAGCCCCAGCCGCCGGTGGCGCTGCTCGTAGGCGCGCAGCGCGCGCAGGAAGTCGACCTTGCGGAAGGCCGGCCAGTACGCCTCGCAGAAGTAGAACTCGCTGTGCGCGCTCTGCCAGAGCAGGAAGCCGGACAGCCGCTGCTCGCCCGAGGTGCGGATGATCAGGTCCGGGTCGGGCTGGTTGCGGGTGTACAGGTGCTCGGCGATGTGCTCGACGGTCAGGACCTCGGCCAGTTCCTCGATCGAGGTGCCGCGTCCGGCCTGCTCCTGGAGCAGCGAGCGGACGGCGTCGGCGATCTCGTGCCGACCGCCGTAGCCGACCGCGACGTTGACCGTTATCCCGTCGATGTCGGCGGTCTGGTCGGCGGCCCGCTTGAGCACGTCGGCGGTGTGCTGGGGCAGCAGGTCCAGCGCGCCGACCGGGTTGACCCGCCAGCGGCGGGCGGCGGCCAGGCCGGTGACGGCGTCCTCGATGATGCCGAGCAGCGGGACGAGCTCGTCGGCCGGGCGGTCCAGGTTGTCGGTGGAGAGCATCCAGAGGGTGACGACCTTGACGTGGGTCTCGTCGCACCAGCCGAGGAACTCGCTGATCTTGTCGGCGCCGCGCTGGTGGCCGTACGCGGTGGAGCCGCCCGCCGCCTTGGCCCAGCGGCGGTTGCCGTCCAGGATCACGCCGATGTGACGCGGGGTGCTCGCGAGGTGGACCTCGACCCGTCGCCCGTAGAGCCCGTACATCCCGCCGAGCAGGGTGCGCAGCCCCGGCGTCCGTTCGGCGACATCGCGCAGACCCATGTTTCCCGGCCCCTCCGTGCTCGTTGCAACTGGTGCGTCTCCGCCCCCGGCGCAGCCTACTCCGGCGCGCAGGTGCACAGTAAAGCCGCAGGTAGCGGTCTGGTCACGGTCCTGTACGAAGTCTGTCCCGACGGGCGTGTCGGGGGTCCTCCGGACGGGTGGCGGGGCCGCCGCGGGGCCTCCGGGGCGCGGACACGGAACGGTCTCCGAATCCTTAACGGAACCGTAAGCCGTTCTTCCGATGCTTGACGACCAGCAATGGTCTAGTCCAGCTTTTGATCCGGGACGGAACGATCCTCCTGCTCCGCCCCGCAGGCTCACTTCGGACCTCCCCTCCCCCACACGCGGCCGCCGCGCCCCCCACCGCGGCGGCCGCTCCTCCCCCAGGAGCGTCACCCCATGGCCCGTACGCTGAACCAGCCTTCGCACAAGCGCCGGCGCAGCCCCCTCCCGGCCGTCGCGGCCGGCGCCACCGCCCTCGCCCTGGCCGGCGGCGGCCTCGCCCTCTTCGCCGGCGGTGCCAGCGCGGCGGTCGGCAACCTGGTCGCCAACGGCGGCTTCGACGGCGGGCTCGGCGGCTGGACCTGCACCGGCGCCGCGACCACGGTGTCCTCCCCGGTCCACTCCGGCACCGGCGCGCTCCAGGCCACCCCGGGCGCCGGCGACACCGCCGAGTGCGCCCAGACCATCAGCGTGCTGCCCAACACCAGCTACACGCTGAGCGCGTGGGTCCAGGGCCCGTACGTCTACCTCGGCGCGCGCGGCACCGGCGGCACCGACCCGTCCGTGTGGTCGAACCAGAACAGTTGGAACCAGCTGTCCACCACCTTCACCACCGGGGCGAACGCCACCAGCGTCACCGTCTACCTGCACGGCTGGTACGGCCAGAGCGCCTACCTCGCCGACGACGTCGCACTGGTCGGCCCCGGCGGCACCGGCACCCCGTCGCCGACCGCGACCCCCACGCCGACCCCGACGCCGACGGCCACCGCCTCCCCCACGGCCACCGCGACGCCCACCCAGACGGCGACCCCGACCCCCACCGGGACGCCCACCCAGACCCCGACGGCGACCCCCACCGCCACGCCGACCAGCACCACCCCGCCGGTCACCGGCCTGCCCGCCCACGCGGTCACCGGCTACTGGCAGAACTTCGACAACGGCTCGACCGCGCAGCGGCTGAGCGACGTCCAGAGCGCGTACGACATCATCGCGGTGTCCTTCGCCGATGCCGTGCCGACCAGGACCGGCGCGATCAGCTTCACCCTGGACCCGGGCCTGTCCAAGGCCCTCGGCGGCTACACCGACGCCCAGTTCCGCGCCGACGTCAAGGCCAAGCAGGCGGCCGGCAAGAAGGTCATCCTCTCCATCGGCGGCCAGAACGGCGCGATCACCGTCGGGGACGCCACCGCCGGCGCCAACTTCACCAACAGCGCCTACGCGATCATCAAGGACTACGGCTTCGACGGCATCGACGTCGACCTGGAGAACGGCGTCCAGGCCGGCCCGCTCGGCGACGCGCTGCACGCCCTGCAGGCCAAGGTCGGCCCCGGCTTCGTCCTGACCATGGCCCCCGAGACCATCGGGATGTACAACACCTCCGGCGCCTACTTCCAGCTGGCGCTGAAGACCAAGGACATCCTCACCGTCGTCAACACCCAGTTCTACAACTCGGGCGGCATGAACGGCTGCGACGGCAAGGTCTACAACCAGGGCACCATCGACTTCATCACCGCGCAGGTCTGCACCCAGATCCAGGGCGGCCTGCGGCCGGACCAGGTCGGCATCGGCGTCCCGGCCTCCAGCCGGGCGGCGGGCGGCGGCTACGTCTCGCCGACCGTGGTGAACAACGCGCTGGACTGCCTGGCCACCGGTAACAACTGCGGCAGCTTCGTGCCGCCGGCCAAGTGGCCGACCATCCGCGGCGCGATGACCTGGTCGACCAACTGGGACGCCAACAACGGCAACGCGTTCTCCAACACGGTCGGCCCGTTCGTCCACAAGATGCCGTGACGGCCGGGAGGCCGTGACCCCCTAGAGCCCAACTCCCCCGGCGCGCCGCTCCTTGAGGGTGGGGCCTGCGCGTCGGCGGCGGGGCCCGTCGTACCGACCGGTACGGCGGGCCCTTCCGTTTCCCCTGTCCCCTCTATTAGGGACGGGGTCCGGCGGGGGCGGTGGCGGGGTCCTCCGGGGGCCGGGAGCGGGGTGGACCGGAGGCCGGGGCGGCTCCCGGTCGTCGCCTGGTACGGCTCCGCTCACCGCGCCAGGACCGCGGTGAGCGCGCCGAGCAGCAGGAACGGGCCGACCGGGAGGTCGAGCCCGCGCACCGGGCGGCGGCGGGCCAGCGCGGCGGCGGCCCGCAGGGTGCCCCACAGCCCGGCGAGCACCATCGCGGCGAACAGCCCGCCGAGCGCCACCGACCAGCCGAACCAGCCGAGCAGCCCGCCCAGGGCGAGCCCGAGCGGGGAGTCCCCGGGGCCCAACGCACCCAGCCAGACGGCCAGTTCGAGCACGCCCCCGACCGCCAGCGCGACCAGCAGGCAGCGCAGCAGCGCACCCGGGTCCCGCTCGGCCTGCGCCGCGACCAGCAGCAGCGCCGCCACCCCGCCGAGCAGCGGCACGGTCAGCCCGTACGGCAGCCGGCGCACCCGCGCGTCGACGAAGCCGAGCGCCACGCCGAGCGCCGCCGCCCAGCCCAGGGCCAGGGTCACCACCACCAGGCGGTCCGCCGCGTACGCCACCGCGACCGCGACCGCCGCCGCGACCGCCTCCACCGTCCAGGGGCCGGCGCCCAGCCGCTCCCGGCAGCCCGGGCAGCGCCCGGTCGGCGGCAGCAGCCGCACCGCGCGCCCGCAGGACGGGCAGGCCTCGCACCAGGGCTCGCCCTCCGGCACCGCGAAGCGGGCGATCCGCCCGCGCAGCGGCGGAGCCGCCAGGAGACCGACCAGCACCGCCGCGACCACGACCGGGACCACCGGCGCACCCCCTCCTCGACCGACACGACCGGCCACATCCTCCCGCGCCGGGCGTGTGCCGTCCGTCTCGTTCCACGGAACGGCGCGGCGGCGCTCCTCGCATACAGGAGCATTCCGGACATTCGACTGCCGGTTCACAAGGCCGCCCGCCGCCCTCGCCTGCCGATCCAAGGGGGCCGTTCCGACCCTCCGAAGCACCCCCGCGGAGACCCGCCGCACGGCCCCTCCGTACCCCTAAAGTAGGCGGACATGCAGGTCATCCAGTCCAGCAAGCTCGCCAATGTCTGCTACGACATCCGCGGACCGGTACTCGACGAGGCGATGCGGCTGGAGGAACAGGGCCACCGCATCCTCAAGCTCAACACCGGCAACCCGGCCACCTTCGGTTTCGAGGCGCCCCCGGAGATCCTCCAGGACATCCTGCGCAACCTCGCCACCGCGCACGGCTACGGCGACTCCAAGGGCCTGCTCTCCGCCCGCCGCGCGGTGGTCATGCACTACGAGGACCGCGGGCTGCACGGCCTCTCCGTCGATGACGTCTTCCTCGGCAACGGCGTCTCCGAACTGATCCAGCTGGCCATGACCGCGCTGCTGGACGACGGCGACGAGGTGCTCGTCCCGGCCCCGGACTACCCGCTGTGGACCGCCTCGGTCTCGCTGGCCGGCGGCACCGCCGTGCACTACCGCTGCGACGAGCAGTCCGAGTGGTACCCGGACCTCGCCGACATCGAGGCCAAGGTCACCGACCGCACCAGGGCCATCGTGGTGATCAACCCGAACAACCCGACCGGCGCGGTCTACCCGCGCGAGGTGCTGGAGGGCATCGCCGAGATCGCCCGCCGGCACGACCTGGTGGTCTACGCGGACGAGATCTACGACAAGATCCTCTACGACGACGCCGAGCACGTCCCGCTGGCCACCCTGGCCCCGGACCTCTTCTGCGTCACCTTCAACGGGCTGTCCAAGGCGTACCGGGTCGCGGGCTTCCGCTCCGGCTGGATGGTGCTGTCCGGCGACCGGCACCGGGCCCGCAGCTACATCGAGGGCCTGACCGTGCTCGCCTCGATGCGGCTCTGCGCCAACATGCCGGCCCAGCACGCGGTGGCCGCCGCGCTCGGCGGGCGGCAGTCGATCCGCGACCTGGTGCTGCCCGGCGGCCGGCTGCACGCCTCGCGCGACGCCGCGTACAAGCTGCTCAACGACATCCCCGGGGTCAGCTGCGTCAAGCCCAAGGGCGCGCTGTACGCCTTCCCCCGGCTGGACCCCAAGGTCCACAAGATCAAGGACGACGCCCGGATGGTGCTCGACCTGCTGCGCTCCCAGCGCATCCTGCTGGTCCAGGGCACCGGCTTCAACTGGCCCGAGCCGGACCACTTCCGGCTGGTCACGCTGCCCCGGCCGGAGGAGATCACCGACGCGGTGACCCGGATCGGCGACTTCCTGAGCGGCTACGTCCAGCCGTAGCCACCGGGCCCGACGACACCCGGAACGGCTCCCGGGACGGCTCCCGGAAAAACACTACGGCCGGAGTTCCGGCCCGGGCGATCTCCTTGGTCGGGGGAAAATCGCCCGGCGGAACTCCGGCCGTCCTGCCGCTCGGCGGGGCGCGCGGTTCGTGCCGCGCGCCCCGCCGCTACCGCGGCTGAGGCTCAGGCTCAGCCGAGGCGCGCGACGAGGTTCCGGTACTCGTCCCACAGCTCCTTCGGGGTGTGGTCGCCGAAGGTCTCCAGGTGGGCCGGCACGAGCGCGGCCTCCTGGCGCCAGATGTCGGCGTCCACGGTGAAGAGCAGGTCGAGGTCCTCCTTGGAGAGGTCCAGGTCGCCGAGGTCGAAGCCCTCGACGGTCGGCAGCACGCCGATCGGGGTCTCGACGCCCTCGCCGGTGCCCTCCAGGCGCTCGACGATCCACTTGAGCACGCGGCTGTTCTCGCCGTAGCCGGGCCAGACGAACTTGCCCTCGGCGTCCTTGCGGAACCAGTTGACGTAGTAGATCTTCGGCAGCTTGGCGGCGTCCGCCTGGGCGCCGACCTTCAGCCAGTGGGCGAAGTAGTCGCCCATGTTGTAGCCGCAGAACGGCAGCATCGCGAACGGGTCGCGGCGCAGCTCGCCGACGGTGCCCTCGGCGGCGGCGGTCTTCTCGGAGGCGATGTTGGCGCCCAGGAAGACGCCGTGCTGCCAGTCGAAGGACTCGGTCACCAGCGGGACGGCGGTGGCGCGGCGGCCGCCGAACAGGATCGCCGAGATCGGCACGCCCGCCTGGTCCTCCCACTCCGGGGCGATGGTCGGGCACTGCGCGGCCGGGACGGCGAAGCGGGCGTTCGGGTGGGCGGCCGGGGTGCCGGACTCGGGGGTCCAGTCGTTGCCGCGCCAGTCGGTCAGGTGCGCCGGGGGCTCGTCGGTGAGGCCCTCCCACCACACGTCGCCGTCGTCGGTGAGGGCGACGTTGGTGAAGACGGTGTTGCCCCAGAGCGTCTCGATGGCGTTGGCGTTGGTGTCCACGCCGGTGCCGGGGGCGACGCCGAAGAAGCCGGCCTCGGGGTTGATGGCGTACAGGCGGCCGTCGGCGCCGAAGCGCATCCAGGCGATGTCGTCGCCGATCGTCTCGACCTTCCAGCCCGGGACGGTCGGCTGGAGCATGGCCAGGTTGGTCTTGCCGCAGGCCGAGGGGAAGGCCGCCGCGACGTACTTGACCTCGCCGCTCGGCGGGGTGAGCTTCAGGATGAGCATGTGCTCGGCCAGCCAGCCCTCGTCGCGGGCCATGGTCGAGGCGATGCGCAGCGCGTAGCACTTCTTGCCGAGCAGGGCGTTGCCGCCGTAGCCCGAGCCGAAGGACCAGATCTCCTTGGTCTCCGGGAAGTGCGAGATGAACTTGGTGCTGTTGCACGGCCACGGCACGTCCGCCTGGCCCTCGGCGAGCGGGGCGCCGACGGTGTGCACGGCCTTGACGAAGTCGCCGTCCTCGCCGAGCTGGTCCAGCACGGCCTGACCCATGCGGGTCATCACGCGCATCGAGACGGCGACGTAGGCGGAGTCGGTGATCTCGACGCCGTACGCGGCCAGCGGGGAACCGACCGGGCCCATCGAGAAGGGCACGACGTACATCGTGCGGCCCTTCATCGCGCCGCGGAAGAGGCCCTGCTCGCCCTGGAAGATCTCCCGCATCTCGGCGGGGGCCTTCCAGTGGTTGGTCGGTCCGGCGTCCTTCTCCTGCTCGGAGCAGATGAAGGTGCGGTCCTCCACGCGCGCCACGTCGGACGGGTCCGAGGCGGCGTAGTAGGAGTTGGGGCGCTTCTCCTCGTTGAGCTTCTTGAAGGTGCCCTGCGCCACCAGCAGGTCCGCGAGGCGCTGGTACTCCTCGTCGGAGCCGTCGCACCACTCGATGCGGTCCGGCTGGGTGAGCTCGGCGATCTCGCTCACCCAAGCGAGCAGCTGCTTGTGGCGGGTGGGCGCGGATGCGCTGAGAGCAGAGATCTCGTACGACACGATCGCTCCGTTTCACGCCATCTCGGCGTGGAGATGGCGTCGCGGGGGTCTGAGGGTGCTTGCAGCGTAGCTCCGGACTCAAGGCCGGAACGCGGCGAAGCGTCGAAATTGACGCACCCTTTACTACAGCCAGTATGATTACCCATCGGTAACATGCCGACCGACCCCGCGACGGAGTGCGCGGCGCCACACTCCAAATACTCCAAAACGTCTAAGAGTGACGATCGCCACTTCCTACGCGCGAGTAACCTACGGAGCCGTAGGTAACGGGTAGCATGCTGCGCATGACTGCTGCTGCGCTCGCGGAGAGTGCACTCACGGAGAGCAAGCCGAAGTGGCGCGGCTGGCTGCACGCCGGAATGTTCCCCGCCACGGTGGCCGCCGGGATCGTGCTGATCTGCCTGGCCGACTCCACGCCCGCCAAGATCGCCTGCGCGATCTACTCGGTCAGCGCCTGGCTGCTGTTCGGGGTCAGCGCGGTGTACCACCGCTTCAACTGGGGGCCGCGCGGGGACGCCGTACTGCGCCGGCTGGACCACGCGAACATCTTCCTGATCATCGCGGGCACCTACACGCCGTTCACCATGCTGCTGCTCAAGGGCGCCGACCAGCAGGTCCTGCTCTGGGTGGCCTGGGGCGGCGCGCTGGCCGGGATCGCGTTCCGGGTGTTCTGGGTCGGCGCGCCGCGCTGGCTGTACACACCGGTGTACCTCGCGCTGGGCTGGGCCGCCGCCTTCTTCCTGCCGGACTTCCTGCGCGCCGGCGGGGTCGCCGTCCTGGTGCTGATGATCGTCGGCGGGGTGCTCTACAGCATCGGCGGCGTGGTGTACGGGCTCAAGCGGCCCAACCCCTCACCGCGCTGGTTCGGGTTCCACGAGGTGTTCCACGCCTTCACCCTGGGGGCGTTCATCGTCCAGTACGTCGGCGTCTCGCTGGTGGCCTACAGCACCACCGGGTGACCACCGGTGCCGTACGCCACGGCCGGTCGGCCACCGGTGGCGTACGGCCCGGTCGGGTGATCACTGGTGGCGCACGGCACGGCCGGTCGATCCCGGCGCACCCCGACGGGCGGTCGAACGGTCCACGGACCGGACGGCCGCCCGTTCCGCCGTCCAGGGCCGCTCGTACGGGGCCCGGAGCTGCGGGCGGCGCGGGTAGGCCGCGTGGTCGGCCGCGCCGGCCTCCGACTGCGGGCCCGGATCCTGCAGCGGCCCGTGCGCGTGGTGCTGCTCGCCGTACCCGTGGTGCTGCTGCCCGCCGTGCGCGTGGTGCTGCTCCCCGTGCGACTCCCGGTGGGGCTCGCGCGGCGGCCAGGCCGGCGCCGGGAGCGCCTCGGGCTCGGGCCACCGCACCGCGCCGACCGCACGGCCCCGCGCCTGCCGGGCGTCCAGCGCCTCGCGGGCCCGGCGGCAGCGCTCGCAGTGCGCGGCGTCCGGGATGCCGCGGCGCGGACGGTGCCGCACCGGGGCCGGGCCGCCGCGCATCGCGCGCCAGCGGCGGGCGACGTAGACCATCAGCAGCAGGGTCTCCACCCCGGCGACCGCCAGGACCAGTGGGGCACCCTTGATCAGATAGGCCGCCACCACGGCCAGCGCAGAGCCCACCACCACCGCCGAGCCCCACACCTGGGAGCTCATCTGCTTGTCGTCCGCGTCGGCCACCTCGGTCCCCTTTCCCGGTGCCGGGCTCGTGGTCGGCTCCCGCCGCCCCACCTCTTCTCCGCTCTCGGCACGCGTCGGCCAGCACTGACCGATTGCCACATCGTATCTACCGTCAGTCATGGCCAACCGCCCCCAGGCGGCGAACGACAGATCAACGTTGCGTCAATTCCTTGTGCGGAAGCAGCACTTCCAGGACACATCACGGAACGTGACCACGGCAAGGCGCCCGGCCGGGAGAACCCGGCCGAGCGCCTCGGTGAACCTCTCGCGACCCCGCCCGCCGTCAGCCGCGGCGGACGCCCCTCCGCCGCAGCACGGCACCCGCGCCCACCAGGGCGGTGGCCCCCAGGGCGGCCGCCGCCGTCACGGCCGGCAGTGCCGAACCGCCGCCCGCGGGTCGCGGTGCGACCGCGAGTTGCGGGCCCTCCCCGGGCTGCGGTGCCGTCCCGGACCGCGGCGCGGCCGCGAGTTCCGGCGCGGCGTCCGCCTCGTAGCCGCCGCCCTTGCCCGCCCGGTCGTACGCCGAGCCGGGCAGCTTGTCCCCGTACCGCTGGTGCACCAGCTGCTGGTACGCGGCCAGCGTGACCCCGCCCGCGCCCACCGAGCGCCGGGCCTCGTCGTCCAGCGGCAGCACCCGGCCGTCACGCAGCACGTACCAGGCGTTGACCTGCGGCTCGCGGAAGGCGGTGCCACCGCCGCTGCCCGCCGCCTTCGCCGCGTAGTCGCTCTCGTCACCGCCCGAGGCGATGTTCACCACCTTCCAGCCGTCGCCCTGCCGGACGGTCCAGACCGAGGCGCTCTGCCCGTCCGCCGCGACCACCTTGCTGGCGGTGAACTCCGACGTCGCCACCGGTGCGCCGGGGGTACCGGCCACGAAGCCGGGGTCCAGGACGTACACCGGCACGGTGTCGCCGACCAGCCGCGGCGCGGCCTCGCCCGCCGCCCGGGCCTCCTCGGCGGCGCCGATGGTCAGCTGCCGGGTCGGCGGGACACCCTTGCGGGCGAAGAAGTGGCCGACCTTGTCGAGGACGGCCGGGTCCTGGACCGCGCCGCGGGCCTGCGCCAGCTCGGCGGCGGGCACCGGGGCCGGGGCGGACGGGGAGTCCGCGTGCGCGGCCGGGGCGAGCACCAGCGCGAGGCCGGCGGCGAGCAGGGCGGTGGCGGTCGCGGTGGCGGCCCGACGGCGGCTCTTGGTCTCGGTCATGGCCGCCCTCACGCGCCGATCCGGTACAGGGAGTGGGTCCACGAGAACGTGTTGTTGTTCACGTAGTACCCGTACTCCGCCCAGTTGTAGCGGTAGTTGGAGGGCCACGGATCGCCCCAGTAGACCCAGTTGCTCGACGTGTCGTAGCCGTACAGGACGTGCATGTGGCCGCCGCCCGAACTCCACTGGATGCGCGTCTCGATCGGGCGGTCCGCGTTCACCTCGGACTGCACGGTGCCGTAGTTCAGGTACCCGTTGACGTACGAGCCCGGGTTGATGCCGACCCAGTTCAGCCCGTTCTGCACGTCGCCCAGCGTGGCCTGGCTGTTGGGGCAGCTGGAGTTGGCGGAGCGGCCGAACGCAGCGTTGCAGAACTGGTTCTGGCTGTAGTTGTAGCCGAACCAGGTGGCGATGGTGTTCCCGCTCGCCGCCCAGCACCAGTTGGTCTGCTGTTGCTGCTGCATGGTGATGTTGAGCTTCTTGAAGGTGCCGGCCAGGTCGGCCGTGCTGCCGGGCGCGGCGGCCTGGCGGACCTGGTGCGCGGCCCGGTCCTGGGCCTGCGTCTGGGCCTGGGTCTGCGTCTGGGCCTGGGTCCGGTCCTGGTACGGAGCCTGGGCCTGGTAGGGGGCCGGCTGCCCGGCCGGGGCGGCGATCGCGGGCGCCGCCACCGCGGCGGTGAGCGCCGGGCCCAGCACGCCGAGGGCGAGCAGCGAGACCGCGCGGCGCAGCCGTATTCGTGGAACTGGCATGGCGGGAAAGCCTCCTTGCACGAGTGGAGCGAGGTGCTGTGTGGGGGCGCGGTCCGGATCGCGCCCCGAGCATCGCGCCTCGTCAGGGACAGGTCAACGGCCGTCCGCGGGGCCCGGACCGAGGTGTGAACGGGCGGACGCGGATGTGAACGGCGCCCGGAGAACCACCGCGCAGCAGGCCCGGACCGGTGACAAACCACCGCACCGATGTGAATATTCACGGTCAAACGCCGCTCCGTCCCGAGCCGCCCGCACGCCGGTCCGCCCGTCCCCCAGGAGGCCGCCATCCACAAGAGCGACCCAGCCGACCTCGCCGCCGCCCTGCGCACCGGCCCCTTCCACCTCGCCCTGCGCACCGCGATCTCCGCCCGGGGCCTCGCCCTCCACCGCATCCGCCGCCACCTCGCCCTGCGAGGCGTCACCGTCGGCCTCACCAGCCTCAGTTACTGGCAGCAGGGCCGCCGCCGCCCCGAACGCACCGAGTCACTGCGCGCCGTCGCCGCCCTGGAAGAGGTCCTCGACCTGCCCGAACACTCCCTCACCCGGCTGCTCGGCCCCCGCCGCGCCGCCGGCCCCGCCCCCGCCGGCCCGCCCGTCCGCCCTTACCGCGACCTCATCTCCCCCGCCGTCGCCGTCGACGACCTGCTCGCCACCCTCGCCGGCCCGCGCGACACCGGACTGCACACCATCACCCACATCGAACGCATCCGCGTCGGCCCCGACCGCCAACTCGCCCGCCGCGACTCCCAGCACGCCCTGCGCGCCCACCGCGACGGCATCGACCGCTACCTCGCCCTCTACCAGGGCGACCCGGGCAGCGATATCACCCGCGTCGGCGTCCGCGCCGAGGAGAACTGCCGCCCCGGCCGCATCCGCCGCGACCAGGCCCACCACCTGCTCGCCGCCGAACTCCTCCTCGACCGCCGCCTACGCGCCGGCGACACCCACCTGCTCGGCTACGGCTTCGACGACGCCCCCTCCCCCGACCCCAGCTGCGAGTACGTCCGCGGCTTCAACTCCGGCGCCGGCCAGTACGTCCTCCAGGTCACCTTCCACCCCGCCGCCCTCCCCGTCCGCTGCCACCGCTTCGCACTGCACTCTCCGGGCGCCGCCCCGTACGAGACCGAGGAACTCACCCTCGACGGGCACCACTGCGTCCACCTGGTGGCGACGGCGGTACGGCCGTGCCTCCTGGGGATCCGGTGGGACTGGGAGTGAGGGGGGTGGGGGTCAGTGCGACCAGTACGGGTCGTCGACGGGGTCGCCCATCGTGGCGAGCGATGTCCTGGCGAGTGGGGACACCGGCTCGTATTCGTGGGCGGGCTGGTACAGCACCCCGTAGGCCTCCACCAGGAACTTCACCCGGTACGTCGAGTCCGGCTGTGCCGCCGCAAGGAACAGGAGGAACGTCTCGCCGCCCGCTTCCCCGACCCCGTGCAAGGACTGGATCTCGTCGGAGGGGTTCGACCGATGGACCACGGTGCTTCCGAGTCCCTGCCAGGCCTGGGTCACCTGGTCCATCAGGGCCGGCAGCCTCGTACTCGCGACCGCGGTCCGACCGACGACGACCTCGGTGACCGCCGACACCATGCTCGGCTCGCCGTCCCAGCGGTCCCGTTCCCTGCGCACCTCGAAATAGGCACCCGCGAAGGCCAACGACGGAGAGACCGCCCCCATCGTGGTGCGCAGGGCATGGTCGATCCGCACCTTCGCCGCTCCGGGTGACAGCCGCGACCGCCGATCGGCCAACGCCAGCGGTCCGTACCCGTTGAAGAACAGCACCGAACAGGCGGTCACCACGACGGCGAAGGCCAGCACGACCGATCCGACCAGCTTCCAGCGGGCCCTCATCGGCCACCCGTCACATGGACGTCGCCGCCCTTGCCCGTGACGATGGAGGCGATGTTGCCCAGCGAGGGGCCACCGAACTCCGGGGTGAGGTACTTGGTGTGCGCACCCACGAGGTTCGCCCCCTGGCTGTACTCGGAGACCGTGAAGCGCTTGCCACCGAAGGACTCGCTCGCCGGATCCCGTCCGTACCAGTTCTCGTCCGGGTGAGCGCCGAGGGGCCACGGGACGAGACCTCGGGGCGACGAGGCGTGGGTGACGACGTCGTTGTCCGCCGCACCGGCCCAGACGTGCCCGGGCAGCCGGAGCTCCGAGGCGCGATCCACACCGGTGCCGGGGCTTCCGATGAACACCACATCATCCGGTGGCGTGTAGTTCCCCTGGTGCGTGGCCGCCTTCGTCGCCAGTCCGACCACGACCGAGCCGTAGCTGTGTCCGATCGAGGTGATGTGCGGGCACTGGCCGCTGCTGTTGGTCGTCCGGAGCCCGGTGACGAACCTCGCGTAGTCGGGTGCGCCCTTGACCGCCGCCTTCGGGTCGGCCGCGTTCAGGTCCTCGCCGGGCGGGTCGTAGCCCAGCCAGACGATCGAGGCCACCGAACCGCCGGGCTTGACCTTCTTGTTGGCCTCGCGCCAGACGTTCAGCGCGTTCTCCGACTCGTTGGTGCCCGGCGTGTCCCCGTGCTTGGCCGGGCCGAGAGAACTGGGATCCGTGGTGACGCCAGGAACATAGGCGGCGATGTCGGTGGCGGTGTCCGGGTTCCCGTAGGAGAGGATCGCGCGTCCCTGGCCTTCGGCACCGATACCGATCAGATACGTGCGGGGACGACCGTCCGTCGCCCCGCCGTCCTGATCGAGGCGGTCCCAGATGGGCTGCAGCTTCTTGAGCTCCGCCTCCTCTTCCTTCGTCCGCTGCTTGCCCTTGAGCTCGCTCAGCCGCTTGTCCAGGTAGCTCCGGTTGACCTGGTCCCGCACGTCCGCCGGGATCCCGTCCAGATTCCCGACCTTCTCCGGGTGGTGGTCGATGAACCACTGCCGGCCCGCCGGGTCGAGGCCGTTCCACCAGCTGTTGACCTCGGTGGGCGGCGCTCCCGCGGCCGGCATGTCCCTCAGGTACGGGGCGCTCGACCCGTTCGCCGTCCGCTGGTCGGCCTCCGCGACCGCGAGGGTCAGGCCCGACTTGCTGGTGGCGTGCTGGGTGAAGCCCCTGAGCAGCCCGGCGAGGGTCTGGTCGGCCGTGCCGGCCTCGGTGAGGGCGGCGGTGATCCGCTTGGCGATCTCCTCGGCCGCCGCCTTCTGCTTGGTCTCCCAGTTCGCGTCCACCGGGCCGGTGGGCGCGGGCCAGCTCACCGTGCCGTTGTCGCTGACGGTCAGGCCCTTGGCACCGGCGTCGACGACGGCCTGCCGGAGTTTCGACTGGGCGAGTCCGAAGAGGTCGGCGTAGTCCCGCAGGGTCTGGCCGAGTGCGGCCAGTTCGGTTTCGGCGGCGTGCAGTTGGGTGGTCGTGCCGTCCAGCGAGGGGATCGCGGCGTCGGCTGCCGGTCCGCTCCAGCCCGACCCGTGGACCCGGTCGGTGGTGCCGCGCTTCCAGTCGGCGGTGTGCTGCGCGAACGCCTTGTGGAGCGCGTCGTACGCGTCGCCGGCCGCGTGGAGATCCCCCGGTCTGGCGTTCTTCAGGCTCGCGAAGTCGAGTCGGCCCGCGCCGGCCCGCTGATCCGGATCAGCCATGAGTGCTCCCCCCGATACTCACCGCTACCATAACCCACGTCTGCCACAGCGGCATTGGGGGAAGAGCGATGGGTGACGGCAAGGGATTCACTGTCAAACCAGGCGAGTTGGCCGCCGCCGGGAACAACGCGCTGGCGGTGGCCGGGAAGGTTCCGGAGGAGACGGCGAAGCTCGCGGAGCCGGGCGACAAGGCGGCCGGGGGGCTGGCGGGGTGGCAGAGCGGGGCGGCGCTGCAGGGGTGCGGCACCGCCTGGAAGTCGCTGCTGGACGGGCTCGCCGGCGACATGAAGTCGGCCGGCGGCAACCTTCTCACCTGCGCGCAGACGTACCTCGGCGCCGACCGGCTGCCCGCGCCCGCCACCGCGGCGGCCGCCACCGATCCCTTCGGCACGAAGGTGGCCGGGGTGGCGGGCGTGCATCTGACCAGGGACGCGTAACTCCGTTACCGGGGCCGGAAGTCCACGATCAGGGAGTCCTCCACCGGCAGGTAGCCGATCTGCTGGTAGATGGAGTTGCTGGTCGGGTTGGCGAGGTCGGTGTAGAGCAGGACCTCGGTGGCGCCGTGGGCGAGGAGGTGGGCCGAGACGGCGGCGGTGACGGCGGTGCCGTAGCCGTGGCCGCGGCTTTCGGCGGGGGTGTAGACCGGGCCGATGCGGGACATGCCGGCGAGCACCGGGCTGCTGCCGGCCAGGGCGACCGGGCGGCCGTCGTCCTCCCACAGGTGCAGGCAGCCGTTCGCGGTCCGCTCGTCCACCGCCCTTGGGACGTCGGGGAGTTCGACCTCGACCTCGGCCAGGAACTCCTGGTACCAGCGGATCGCCAGTTCGCGGTCGGCCGGTCCGGCCAGCCGGTGGCGGCCTGCGGGCGGGCGCGGCGGGTCGGTCAACTCGCCGAGCCGGTAGAGCCGTTCGTCGACGCGGACGGACTGTTCGGTGCCGGTGGCCGCCGTCCAGGCGGCGGCGAAGGCGCGGACCGCTTCGGCTCCCCCGCCGACCCCGGCCACCGTGGTGAAGCCGGCTCCGGCGGCGGCCACGCCGGTCGCCAGTTCGGCGGCCGCGGCCGGCGGCATGAAGGAGAGCCGGGGGGCGAACGGCGGCGTCTGGAGGAAGGCGCCCGCGACCGGACCTCCCTGCTCGGCCCGCCACCAGCCGAAGACCGGCGGCTCGCCGAACACCGTCAGGCCGGACTCGGCCAGCCGGTGCGCGATGGTGAGCAGGACGGTGTTCTCGGCGGGGCGGGCGGCCAGGAAGGCGCCCGCCTGGTCGCGGAACTCGTCGAGGGAGGTGCTGAAAGTCCAGGCCATGGCCCATGGTGGACCCGGCCGGACCCCGCTCGCCAACGATTATCCGGCCGCCGTCGAACCCCTGCCCGCCCCCGCCGGGGCGCCCGCTACTCGACCGCCGTGCCCAGCTTTCCGGCCAGTTCCGCCGGATCGGTGGTCGGGGCGTCGCAGGCGAAGTGCCGGCAGACGTACGCCGCGGGGGCGCCGCCGACCAGCGGCCGGTCGGCCAGCAGCGGCACCTCGGGCTCCCCGGGCGCGCCGACCGCGACCACCGCTCCCGGCGCCGTCCCGAGCAGCGCGGCCCGTCGCAGCGCCGCCGTGGCCGGGTCGCCGTCCGGGCCGACCACGGCGACCTCGCGCGGCCCGTCGAGCAGCGCCTCGGCGACGGCGAGGCCCCAGCCGATGAACCGCGGTGCCCGGCCGGCGAGGGCGCCGACCACGCCGAGGGCCCGTTCGGCGGCCGTGCGGTGCCGGTCGGAGCCGGTGTACGCGGCGTACGTGAGCAGGGCGCCGGCGGCGGCCGTCCAGCCGGACGGGGTGGCGTTGTCGGTCGGGTCCTGCGGGCGGCGGATCAGCTCCTCGGCGTCGTCGGCGGTGTCGTAGAGCGCGCCGGAGGCCTCGTCGGTGAAGTGCTTGAGCACGGTGTCGAGCAGGCCGCCCGCCAGCTGGAGCCAGGAGGCGTCGCCGGTGACGGCGTACAGCGCGAGGAAGCCCTCGGCGGTGTCCGCGTAGTCCTCCAGCACGCCGGCGTTGGCACCGGCCCGGCCGTCCCGGGAGGTGCGCAGCAGCCGGCCGTCGGGGGTGAGGTGGACGGCGAGCAGCAGGTCGGCGGCGCGTTCGGCGGCCTCGACCAGGTCGGGGCGGTCCAGCAGCGCGCCGGACTCGGCGAGCGCGGCGACGGCCAGGCCGTTCCAGGCGGCGACCACCTTGTCGTCGCGGGCCGGGGCGGGGCGGGCCGCCCGGGCCTCGGCCAGCCGCGCCCGGATCGTCTCGTACTCGGCGAAGTCCTCGGGGTCGGCGAGGAGTTGGAGCACCGAGGTGCCGTGTTCGAAGGTGCCCTCGGCGGTGACGGTGAACAGCCGGGCCGCGGTGGCCGCGTCGGCGGGGCCGAGCAGGTCGACCAGCTGGCCGGGCTCCCACACGTAGTACGCGCCCTCGGCGGACTGCCCGGTCTCCTCGTCCAGGCTGTCGGCGTCCAGGGCGGAGGCGAACGCGCCCTCGGGCGTGCGGAGTTCGCGCAGCAGGAAGTCCGCCGTGGAGAGCGCGACCCGGCGGGCCAGGGCCGATCCGGTGGCCCGCCACAGGTGCAGGTAGGCGCGCAGCAGCAGGGCGTTGTCGTACAGCATCTTCTCGAAGTGCGGCACCACCCAGCCGGCGTCCACCGCGTACCGGGCGAAGCCGCCGCCGAGCTGGTCGTGGATGCCGCCGCGGGCCATCGCCTCACCGGTGCGGACGGCCATCTCCAGGGCCGCCTCCGAGCCGGTCCGGGCGTGGTGGCGCAGCAGGAACTCCAGCACCATGGCCGGCGGGAACTTCGGCGCGCCGCCGAAGCCGCCGCGGCTCTGGTCGAAGTCCCGGCTGAGGGCCACCAGCGCCTGGTGCAGATCCGCCTCGCCGGGCGGGTTGTGGGCACCGGCCGAGTACACGGCGGCCCGCTGGGCGAGGTCGGCCCGGATCCGCCCGGCGACCTCGCCGACCTCCTCCCGCCGGTCCCGCCAGGCGGCCTCCACGCCCTCCAGCACCTGCCGGAAGGACGGCATCCCGTGCCGGGGCTGCGGCGGGAAGTAGGTGCCGAAGTAGAACGGCTCCTTGTCGGGCGTGAGGAACACCGTCATCGGCCACCCGCCCTGCCCGGTCGCGGCCTGCACCGCCTCCATGTACACGGCGTCGACGTCCGGCCGCTCCTCCCGGTCCACCTTGACCGGGACGAACCGCTCATTGAGGTACTCGGCGAGCCCGGCGTCCTCGAAGCTCTCGTGAGCCATGACATGACACCAGTGACAGGCGGCGTAACCGACCGACAGCAGGACGGGTACGCCGCGGCGCCGCGCCTCCTCGAAGGCCTCCGGCATCCAGGGCCACCAGTCCACGGGGTTGTCGGCGTGCTGGAGCAGGTACGGCGAGGTCGCGTCCGCGAGACGGTTCGGCATGCCCCCCATCCTCGCGCATCCGGCGGTCGGCGCGCGGCAGGTCAGGCCGGTCCGGACCAGTAGCTGATGCCGAGGTTGGCGTCGAAGGTGCGCATCCGCCCGAGCACCTGGTCGGGGGTCGGGCCGAGGAGTTCGTCGACGATGCGGCCGTCGGCGAGGAAGACGACGCGGTCGGCGTACGAGGCCGCCACCGGGTCGTGGGTGACCATCACGACGGTCTGGCCGAGTTCCCGGACGCACCGGCGCAGCAGCGCGAGGATCTCGGCGGCGGAGCGGGAGTCCAGGTTGCCGGTCGGTTCGTCGGCGAAGACGATCCGGGGCCGGCCGGCCAGCGCCCGGACGCAGGCGACGCGCTGCTGCTGGCCGCCGGAGAGCTGGGCCGGGCGGTGGCCGAGCCGGGCGCCGAGGCCGGCCGCCTCGACCAGGGTGTCCAGCCACTGCCGGTCGGGGGTGCGGCCGGCCAGCGTCAGCGGCAGGGCGATGTTCTCCGACACCGTCAGGGTGGGGATCAGGTGGAAGGCCTGGAAGACGAAGCCCACATGGTCGCGGCGGAGCCTGGTCAGCTGGCCGTCGCTCAGCCGAGTGAGGTCCGTGTCGCCGATCCGGGCGGCGCCCGAGGTGCAGGACTCCAGTCCGGCGAGGCACTGGAGCAGGGTGGACTTGCCGGAGCCGGACGGGCCCATGATCGCCGCGAACTCCCCCTCCCGGAAGGACACCGAGACCCGCTCCAGCGCCACCACCCGGGCGTCGCCCGACCCGTGCACCTTGGTCAGGTCGACGGCCGACGCGGCGGCCGGGGCGTGGTTCGCGGCGGCCCGGGGGCCTCCGGGACGGGACGGGCCTCCCGCGAGGGACTGGGGCTCGGTCATCGGTGGTGCTCTCCTCGGTTGGACACGGGCTGAGGTCAGGACTGCGGTCTGGGCCGGGGGCCGGGCGGACCGGCGGGCGGGTCGGCGGGCAGGTCGGCGGGTGGCAGCAGGCCGGTGCCGGCGGCCAGCAGGGCGAGGGAGCGGACCGCGAGCTCCCGTCCGGCCGCGGCCGGGCGGCCCTGGTGGCCGCCGCTGTCGTGGTGGTCGAGCAGGACCGGCGCCGCCCCGGTGGAGGCCCGTCCGAGCGCCGCGCAGAGCTTCCAGGCGTGCCAGGGCGGCACCCGCGCGTCGTTCGCCCCGGTGGCGAGCAGCACCGCCGGGTAGGCCGTCCCGGGCACCACCCGGTGGTACGGGGAGTAGTCGAGCAGCGCCCGCAACGCCCGCGGGTCGGCCGGATCGCCGTACTCCTCCGCCCAGAGCCGGCCGAGGCCGCCGACCTGGTAGCGGGCCAGGTCGGTGAGCGGGACCACGCACACCGCGGCGGACAGCAGACCGGGCTCCCGGGTGAGCGCGGCGGCGACCACCAGCGCCCCGTTGCTGGCGGCCAGTGCGCCCAGCCCGCCGGCCGGGGCCTCGCCGCGTTCGACCAGCATCGCGGCGGCGGCCCGGAAGTCGTCCACGGTGGCGCTCTTGCCGGGGCCCCGGCCGGCGGCCGCCCAGGCGGGGCCGAGCTCGCCGCCGCCGCGCGCGTGCACCCAGGCGATCCGGCCGCCGGCCCGCAGCCAGGCCTCCATGGCCGGGTCCCAGGAGGGTTCCAGCGGGAGGCCGAAGCCCCCGTAGACGGTGAGCAGGGTCGGCGCGGGGCGGCCGCGGTCCCGCGGCCCGGGGTCGCAGACCGTCACCGGGACGGGCGCGCCGTCCCGGCCGATGGCGGTGAGGGTGCGCAGCGCGGCGCGGCGCTCGGGGGGTTCGACCGGGCCGAAGCCGTCCAGGCTCCTGGTCCAGGTGCCGTACCGGGGGTCGTCGGCGAGCAGCCAGACCGACCCGCCGACCCGCCCGTGCCGGTCGTACGGGGTGGCGCCGAGGCGCAGCCGGGCGGGCCAGTGCAGTGCGGTGGCTCCGCCGCCAGGTGCCTCGCCCGGCGCCCCGCCCGGCCGGTGCAGGTCGAGCCGGTGGGTGGTCCCCAGCCTGCGGAGCAGCGCCAGGCCGGGCCTCCGGCCGGGGCCGAGCACCCGCAGGGCGGTGACCGGGCCCGCCTGCACTTCACCGGCGGCGGGCGGTTCACCGACGGCGGGCGGCGCGACCACGGCGGGCCCGCCGGTGGCGCCCCGGGCCAGCTCGTCCAGGTCCAGCGCGAGCAGCTCGTCGGCGGCGAGGAAGCAGACCGTCTCGTTCAGGTCCAGGGCGGTGACCCGCCGTCCGTCGAGGTCGAGCGGCTGCCAGTCGGGCACCGCCCGGCCGGTCCACCGGGTGGCCCACCAGCGCGCCGGGCCGGACGGCTGCGGGCGGGTGCGCAGCAGCAGGTTCCCGCCGGGACCGCCGTGGAGGGTGAGCCGGACCGGGCCGGGCACCGGCAGGACGAGCCGACGGGCCGGGCCGCCGCCCGGGTGGCGGGCCGCCAGGGTGTGCTCGGTGCGGGTGCCGGCGGTGTACACCAGCGCCTCGCCGGTGAAGGCGAGGGTGGCGTACGGGGCCGCGTCGGGCAGGTGGTGGGGCCGGTCGCCCGGGCGGGTGGGGAGCAGGTGCAGGCCGCCGTTCTCGGCTCCGTCCCGGTGCAGTTGGACGGCGATGAACCGGCCGTGCGGCTCGGGCTGCCAGCCGGCGATCCGGTCACCGGGGCCGATGACGCCCTCGGTGGGCGTCCGACGGGTGCCATCGGGGTGCCGGACGGTCAGGACGTCGCCGTCCGGGCCGCGTTCGTGGCGGAAGAGCAGGCCGCCGGCCTCGGCGGGCGGGGTGGGCGTCCGGTCGGGCGCCTCCCGTTCCACCCGGTCGAGCAGGGCGGCCCAGGCGGGCTCGTCGGAGCGCTGCGGGCGGGCGGCCAGCAGGCGCCGCTGCTCGGCGAGCCAGGCCCGGGTGCGCGGGGTATCCGCCTCCTCCAGCCAGCGGTACGGGTCCGCCGGCGTGAGGTGCGGGTCCGCCGGCGCGGCGTTCGGCGCCGGCGGCCCGGGGGGCGCGGCCCGGTGGTCGAGGTCAGCCATGGACGGCCTCCGCGGGGTTGTCGTTCCGTCGTTCCGGGGCACCCCCGGCCCCGGTCGGCCCGGCGGCGGGCCCACCGCCGGGCCGACCTGCGGTGGCGGCCAGCCCGACCGCGGCGAGGACCACCACGACCACGGCCGCGCCGGCCACCGTGCCGGTCAGTCCGAACGCGTGGGCGCACAGGCCCGCGAGGGTCGGCCCGGCGGGCGCGACCAGTTGGGCGAGGAACCCGATGCCGCTGTGCACCCGGCCCTGCAGACCCGGCGGGGTCACCTCCATCTGGGTGACCGCGATCAGCACGGTGACCACCGGCCCGGCGGCCGCCGCGAGGGCCAGCGGAAGGACCGCCGCCCAGTGCCCCTGGGCCAGGGTGAAGCCGGGCAGGGCGAGCGCGACCACGGCCGTGCCGAGGGCGATGCCCCGGGCGGGCGGCAGCCGCCGGGCCAGCGCCGGTGCGAGCAGCGATCCGGCCAGCCCGCCGGTGCCCAGGGCCGCGGTCAGCACCCCGATGTGCACGGCGCCCCCGCCCGAGGCCACCACCACGATCAGCAGCCCGTTGAACACCAGGTTGAGCACGGCCGCGTTGACCACCGCGTAGCGCAGGAAGGGCACCCGCCAGATGAACCGGACGCCTTCGGCCAGCGCGGCCCGGACACCGGGCGCGGCCGGCTCGTCCCCGGGGCGCTCCCGCCTCCCCTTCGGCAGCAGTGCCACGCAGCAGACGGCCGCCAGGTAGCTGCCGGCGTCGACGGCGAACACCCAGGACGGGTGGACGGCCAGCAGCGCACCGCCGGCCACCGGGCCGGCCATCGCCGCGACGGCCGTCCTGCTCTGCAGCAGGCCGACCGCGCGGGGAAGGTGCTCGGGCCGCACGAAGCAACGCACCACCACGTTCTCGACGGGTGCCAGGGTGCTGCCCACCGCGCCGAGCAGCAGGGCGGCGACCAGCACCGCCCACAGCGGCGGCATGCCGCCGGAGGCCGACAGGGCCAGCGCGGCCAGGACGAGTGCGCCGGCCGCGTTGCCGGTCAGCAGCACCGTCCGCCGCTCACGGCGGTCGGCGAGGACGCCGGCCGGCAGCCGGGCCAGCAGCACCCCGACGGAGAGCGCCGTACCGGCCAGTCCGGCCTGCCGGATGTCACCGCCGGCCCGCAGCGCGACCACCGGGAGGGCGATCACCGAGGCGGCGGTGCCCAGGGCCGAGGCGGACTCGCCGCCGTAGAGCAGCCAGAACGACCGCCCCAGCCCTCCGGCGGCCGCCGCACTCACGCCGACCCCGTCGCGAACTGTCGCCGGATGCCGCGCAGCGGACGGGCCGCCAGCGCCGCCGGGACGGCGGTGGCGACCAGCACCCCGACCAGGACGCCGACCGTCCACGGCACGTCCAGGGCGGGCAGCGCCCCCTGCCCGACGGCCCGGGCCAGCGGCACCAGGCAGATCCCGGCCGTCGCCACCGCCAGGACCGTCCCGACCAGCGCCGAGGCCAGCACCTCGTACACCACGCAGCGCAGCAGCTGCCCGCGGCCGAGGCCGAGGGCCCGCAGGTGGGCGCGCTGGGAACGGCGGTCCCGCTGGGCGATGGCGCAGGTGTTGGCGAGGGCGAGCAGCGCGTACCCGCCCACCACGGCGACGATCAGCCGGGAGGCCATGTCGTCCTGCACGTTGCGCGGCCGCAGGTGGGCCAGGTAGTCGGCCCGCGTGGCGAGCCGCTGGCCGGGCCGCAGCTCCCAGGCGCCCGGGTCACCGCGGAGCAGCACCCGGTCGGCGTACGGGGCCGGGGTGTGTTCGAGGGCGAGGTCGACGGGGAGGACGTACGAGGGGAAGGCCAGGTCCCGCTGGTAGACGGCGACGAGCCGCAGCTGCGCCTGCTGTCCGTCGGCGAGCGTGAAGGTGACGTCCTGGCCGAGCTTCCAGTGGCGCGCGGTGGCCTCGGTGCTGCCCGCGGCGAACGTGCCGGGAGCCAACTCGTCCAGCCGGCCCTGCTGTTCGCCGAGGTCCAGGGCGCTCCGCAGGGCCGCCCCGTCGACGCCCCAGGCGCGGGTGGGCTTGGGCTTGTCGTCGTAGAAGCTGGGCGGCGCGGTCACCTTGGTCGCGATCGGCGCGACGGCCGTCCCGCCGGGCAGGCCGGCGGGCCGGGCGGGCAGCTGGTGGCCCGGCTCGGCCGTCACCACCGCGTCGGCCCGCAGCGCCTGCTCGGTCTGCTGCTGCACGGCGGCCCCGATGGTGGCTCCCGAACCGAGCAGGCAGACCACGGTGCCGACGGCCAGCAGGACGGGCACCGCGATCGCGGCCGTCCGGGCGGGCGCGGCCCGCAGCCCCGCGGCGGCGATCCGGCCGGCCTTGCGGTCGAGCAGCAGCAGCACCGCGCAGCAGGGGCCGACGAGCAGCGGCACGAACCAGGGCGCGAGCACCGCGAGCGTGGGGATGACGGCCGTGGCCAGGCCCATCACCAGCGCGCCCTGGAGCACCGGCGGCAGGTCCATCACGACCATCAGGGCCACGAGCGGCCCGCAGAGCATCAGGACCATGGCGATGCCCGCCACCAGCCGGCCGGCGTTGCGGCGGGGCGGGGCCAGGGCCAGCGACTGGTCCTTGAGGAGGTCGATCGGCTGAACCCGGCCGGCCGCCAGCACGCTGGCCAGCGCGGCCAGCACCGCGACCGCGCAGGTGCCGAGGCAGGCGCCGACCGCGATCGCCCAGGTCTGCCCGGCGGAGGGCAGGTCGACCGCGGCGGGGAACAGCTCGCGCTCGATCAGCAGGCGCCGGCCGAACCCGGCCACCGGGACCGTCCCGGCCACCGCGGCGACGGCGGAGGGGGCCAGCGCGACCAGCGCGACGTCCGCGACGACCAGGGCCCGCAGCCGGCCCGCCGTCACCCCGAGGGCGCGCAGCACGGCGAACTGCCCGAGCCGCTGGTTGGTCCAGAGCGCGACCGTCGACCCCGTCACCAGCACCGCCGACATCAGCAGCATCGTCAGCAGCAGGCCCAGCAGGTTCTGCGCGTCCTTGGCCGCCGCCGCGGCGGACGAACCCTCCGGGTAGGACGGGCCGCTGACCGCCGCGAGCAGCAGCAGACAGGCGCCCACGCCGGTGGCGGTGAGCGCGCAGGCGACCGCGACACCTATGACCCGCCCCGGGTACGCCCGTACCTCGGCGACGCACAGTCGCAGCGCGCCGAGCGGTCCGCTCGGACGGGTAGTCGGTTCTGATGCCACGGCCACGGTTAACTCACCCCAAAACGGTAAACAGAATGCAGAGCCGGGGAAGGCCGCATGTGCCGCGGCCTTCCCCTCTCTGTCACCCGGTACTGCCGGACCCAGGGGGTCAGCAGCTGAACACGCTGTACGAGCTGAACGGGGCGTCGACGACGATCTCCTCGTCGAGCTCCTGAAGCGCCAGAATGTCGGCCATCACAATCACCTCCTCCTCACCGTCTCGCCGGAACGCGGCACCGGGCCACAGGGGTCAGCAGTTGAACGCGCTGTACGAACTGAACGGGGCGTCGACGACGATCTCCTCGTCGAGCTCCTGAAGCGCCAGGATGTCGGCCATCACAATCACCTCCTCCTCACCGTCTCGCCGGTACACGGCACCGGGCTGCCGGGATCAGCAGCTCCAGTAGCTGAGCGAGCTGAACGGGGCGTCGACGACGATCTCCTCGTCGAGCTCCTGAAGCGCCAGGATGTCGGCCATCACAATCACCTCCTCCTCACCGTCTCGCCGGAACGCGGCACCGGGCCACGGACATCAGCAGCTGAACGCACTGACCGAGCTGAACGGGGCGTCGACGACGATCTCCTCGTCGAGCTCCTGAAGCGCCAGGATGTTGGCCATCACAGTCACCTCCCCTCGTCGTCTCGCAGGGACGGGGTACCGGGCTCGGCCCGCTCCGGCGTCCACCCGTGGACGGGGTGGGCGCCGGGGAGCAGGCACTGCCCGGGGCTCTTGGCGGCGGCCAGCGCCAGCAGGGCGCCGGCGGAGCCGGTGGCCAGGTCGGTGGAGAGCCGGATCAGCTGGTCCCCGTGCAGGACGCTGCCGTCCTGATGGGGGGCCAGGTGGAGGTCCACCAGCCGGAGTTGCTCCTCCGCCTCGGCCCGCCAGCGCGGCAGGCGGGCGGCGACCTGGAACAGGGTGTAGGCGAGCCCGGCGCGGCCGTTGAACAGCCCGCCCTGGACGACCACGCGGACCGCGCCGGCCCGGGCCGCGGCCTCCAGCACCCGCTCGGCGTCGAGGGCTTCGGCCTGCGCGGCGGGCAGGGCCAGGACGGCGAGCGCCACTCCGGCCGAGCCCTCCGCCAGGTACGGCAGCAGCCGGCCCGAGCTGTACGTCTGCAGCATGTCGTCGACCAGCCGGCCGTGCCGCAGGTCGCAGCGGACGGCGCGTTCGGCGGCCTCGGCCCAGGCCGTGTCGCCGGTGAGGCGGGCGCAGCGGGCGAACAGCACCGCCGGCCCGGACCAGCCGCGCAGCAGACCCGGGCGGTCCAGCAGCCCGGCCTCGCCGATCCGCCCGGCGGCCTTGGCGGCCAGGGCGAGCGCCTCGTCCGTCGCTCCGGCCTCCAGCAGCAGCTGGGCGACGCCCGTCAGGCCGCCGTACAGGCCGAGCGAGGAGGGCGGCGGGCCGGCCAGCAGCCGGTCCACCACGTTCGCGGCGTCCGGGTGCCCGAGCCGGTGGAACAGCCAGCCGGCTCCGGCCAACCCGTCGTACAGCCCGACGGGCGTGTCCGCGGGGGCGCGCCGCACGGCGGCGGCGAGCCAGTCCAGCTGTTCCCCGCCCGGTACGGCCCAGGCCAGGTGCCGGGCGAGGAGCACGCCGGAGGAACCGTACGCCAGCCCGAGCGCGCCGCCGGGGCGCAGCCCGGCCACGTCGCCGGGGTGGAGGCGGTCCTCCCGCTCCGGGGTCGCCGCCGCGTCGATGCCGCGCAGCAGGGCCGCGGCGGTGAGCTCCGCCCGGGCGCCGGCCGCGGGCCGGGCCCCGAGGTGGGGGCGCAGTGCCGGGGAGAGGGCGAGCCGCCCCGTCATCCGTTCGGCGAAGCCGGCGGGCACCGTCGGGAAGCACTCCGCGACGAGGTCCAGCAGCCCGCCGACGACGGCCGGGTTGCGCCTGGTGAGCGTGGTCAGCGCGACGAAGGCGGCGAGCTGGCAGCAGCCGAGCGCGAACAGGTCGGCCTCGCGGGCGTCGGTGATCTCCGGGTCGGTGAAGCCGGGCGCCCCGAGGGTGCGCCGGCGCGGGGTGTCCAGCGGCGTCGAGAGTTCGAAGTCGATCAGGGCGACGGTGCCGTCCGGGCGGATCATGATGTTGCGGTGGTGGAGGTCCCCGAAGGCCACCCCCTCCCGGTGCAGCGCCGCGACGCACTCCTCGACCAGCGCGAGCCGGGTGACCGCGAGCCCCGCGAAGTCGGCCAGCGCCCGGGCGTCCGGCCGGTGCCGGGTGAGCGGGTACTCCCGGCCCAGCCAGGCGCTGAAGGACTCGCCGGGGATGTACTCCATCACCAGGTAGTGGTGCTCCCAGCTGGTGAAGTACTCGTACAGCTCCGGCACGAACGGCAGGTGGCCGAGCCGCTCCAGGGCGTCCCGCTCGACCAGCAGCCGGGTCACCGCGTCCGTCTCCGAGGCGTCCAGCCCGGCGTGCGGGCGGGCCTCCTTGATGACGACCTGTCGGCCGCCCTCGTCCTCGGCGAGGTAGACCCCGCCGGCGTTGGAGAAGTGCAGCGCCTTGACCACCCGGTAGCGACCGAGGCCGGCTCCCGCGTCGTCGGCGGCCGCGGCGATCCGCGCGGCCAGGAAGTCCGGGGTGGGGGCCCACTCCGGGACGGTGAAGCGCGGGCGCCTGGCGTCCGGCACCAGCCGGCCGTCCGGGTCCTTCACCGCGGGCACCCTGGTGCCGTCCGGCAGCTCGCACCACATCAGGGCGAAGCCCCCGTAGCGCACCGACACCGGGCCCTGGTTCCACCGCAGGTCGGACAGGACGTACGGGCCGGGGCGGCCGCCCAGCGCCTCGTCCAGCTCGGCGAGGACGGTCTCCAGCTCCTCGGCCGTCCTCGGGTAGACGGTGACGACCTTGCCGCTGGCGGACCGGTCGGCGTACTTGGCGTTCGTCACCGCGACCACCAGCCGGCTGCGCAGGTACTTCCAGGGCAGCCCGAGCCGGCGGCAGACCCGCCAGGCCGTCTCGATCGTCTCCTCGGCGGATTCGGGCGTGGCGCTGACGTGGACCTTCCAGCCCTGTTCCGGCAGCTGCGGGGCGCCGGAAGGCGCCAGCACCTCCCACACACCCTGGGTGCGGCCGCGCCAGCCCTCGGGCAGCGCGCCCCCGCCCGGTGTGAACCGGGAGGCCCGGTCGTCACACCGCTCCAGGGCGTCGTACCACACCGGGTCGGCTATCGCATACGACTCGTATTTCGCGTCCACTTCGCCGTCCGCCCCCTTTCGAATATCCGCTGAACCGAATTCCGGTTTCCGCCGGAACCTTCGAAGCTCCGACTCCCCGTTCCGACAGGAACCATCCTTCCCGGACTCCCCGTCATGTGACAACGGTGTTAAGCGGAAACTGAATCCGGCGCATACCAGGCGGAATCCCGGCCTTCACTTCGGGGGCGCCGAAAGCCCGTGCGATCATGACGCCATGAAGACGCGTGTCGTGATCGCCGACGACCAGGCGAGCGTCCGCCAGGGGTTCCGGCACATCCTGGCGGCCCAGCCCGACATGGAGGTCGTGGCCGAGGCCGCGGACGGCCTGGAGGCCCTGGAGGCCGTCCGCACCCTGCGGCCGGACGTCCTGCTGGTCGACATCCGGATGCCGGAGCTGGACGGGCTGGAGGTCACCCGTCGGCTGGCCGGCATCACCCCGGAGGTGAAGGTCGTGGTGGTGACCACCTTCGACCTCGACGAGTACGTGCACACCGCGCTGCGCAACGGCGCCTGCGGCTTCCTGCTCAAGCACTCGGGGCCCGCGCTGCTCGCCGAGGCGATCCGCTCGGCGGTGGTCGGCGACTCGCTGATCAGCCCGCAGATCACCACCCGCCTGCTGCACCGCTTCACCGGCCCGCGCCGGGTCGACCGCTCCCCCGTCGAGCCGCTGACCAGCCGCGAGGAGGAGATCGCCGTCCTGGTCGCCGAGGGGCTGACCAACTCCGACATCGGCGCCGAGCTGTTCATCTCGCTGAGCACCGTCAAGACCCACCTGGCCAACCTCCAGCGCAAGTTGAAGGCCCGCAACCGGGTGGGCATCGCCACCTGGGCCTGGGAGTCGGGCCTGACCGAGCGCGGCTGAGCGGGCCCGCCCGCTCGGCCGCCGCCGGCCGCACCGGCCGCTCATCGCAGCGCCCGCCGACGGTCCCCGATCCACCGCGGGGCCGCGCCGCCGAGGGGCCGCCCCTCCCCGCCCGACGGGGCCTCGCCGCGCAGCAGTGCCCGACCCAGCGGGGTGACGGTGTGCAGCACGCCGTTGCCGCAGCGCCGGGTGTCGATCAGCCCGGACGCCCTCAGCACGGCGGTGTGCTGGCTGACCGCCGAGGCCGTCACTCCGAGCCGCCCCGCCAACTCGCCGGTGGTACAGCCGTCCAGCAGGGCCTGCAGGGCCGCGGCCCTGGTCCGGCCGACCAGGGCGGCCAGCGACTCCTCCCCGCCCCGGCCCGCGCTCTCCGCCGCCTCCCGCGCCCCCACGGGCACGGGGAGGCCGATCCGGTCGGGACGCATCGCGAAGAGCAGCGTCGGAGCCTCCTCGGGCTCCCCGTGCCGGGGCCGGAGCACCACCCCGGCGCCCTGCAGGAAGAGCGACGGGGCCAGCCGCAACCCCCGCCCGTCGAGGGTGAGTTCGACGTCCCGCTCGGCGGGGATCTCCAGCACCGGGGCGGTCCAGCGGATCCGCGGGTGCAGCGTGCCGAGCAGCGCGTCCACCCCGCCGCGGCCGGCGATCTGGCGGCGGGCGTCCCGCTCCGCCTCCAGCCGGGACCGGACGTCCGCCCAGCAGGGCCGCAGCGCCACCCGGTGGAACTCGCGGACCGCCGCCGCGACGTCGGCCCGCTGGACCACCGATTCGGCGCCGCGACCGGACGACACGATCCGGCCATTCGCCCACACCCGCAGTACGTCCCGGAAACCACCGTTGGCTCCCGAAAGGCGCCGCAGCCGCTCGGCCAGCACCGGCTGCCGCGCCAATTGCCCGCGGACGGCCCGCTGCCAGGGGCGGAAGAATTCCCCGCCGCTCCGCCACGCCTCCAGTGCCAGCACCGCCTCCATCTCCTGGTCGACATTTCCAGCAATTCGTACACGAGCCAGATCCTCGGCGGACATCGCAATGCGAATCACAGACTGATCCCCCGATCGGGGTTCATGCATCGGGACGGCCCAGGGGAACCCCGCACCCTGATCGCCGCACCGACATCCTTGCCCGCCCTCGAGGCGCGTCGCCATCGGCCGATCGGCCCATTTGATCGTCGAGAACGCCGAAATCGGCGCCTCCGGATGTGCCGAATGGCCTGGATGGACCCGTCAGCGGGCTCGAATCAGCCCTCCGAACGGCCCCGACGGAACCACCCCGCCCGGTCAGCCCCCGAGGCCCGCCACACCCTCCGTCGGCAGCACCGCGTCCACCCGCCAGCCGCCCTCCGGCCCCGGCCCGACCGTCAGTTCGCCGCCGGCCGCCTCCACCCGCTCCCGCAGGCCCGCGAGGCCGAAGCCGCCGCCCTCCCGCTCGGCCCCGCCGAGCCCGACGCCGACACCGCCCGCGCCGCCCGTGCCACCCGCACCACCCACGCCGCCGTCCGCACCGCCGGAGCCCCCGGCCCCGTCCGGCGCCCCGTCGTCGGTGACCGTGACGCGCAACGCCGGCCGCCCGCCGCACCGGTCCGGGCCGACCTCGATCGCCACCTCCCGGGCCCCGGGCGCGTGCCGTCGGACGTTCGTCAGCGCCTCCACCACCAGCCGGTAACCGAGCCCGCTGATCGCCGCCGGCACCGCCGCCAGTTCGGCCTCCGCGGGGGCCTCCAGCCGCACCCGCGCGGAGCCGCTGCGGGTGAACCGCTCGGCCAGCGCGGGCAGTTCGCTCAGGTCACGGCGCAGACTGCGCGCACCGGCTCCCCCCGCCGCCGCCCGCCCCGCGCCCCGGTCGGCCGTCGCGACCGCCCCGGACCCGCGCGGCTCCGGATCGGCGTCGTCCGCCGTGAAGACCTGGACGGTCCGGTCCATGGTGACCAGTGCCTGCCGACCGGCCGCCTCGATCCCCGCCAGCAGCTCGACCACCCGCCCCGGGTCCTTCTGGGCCAGCACCTGCGCGGCCTGGGCCAGCACCACCACCCCGGTGACGTCGTGCGCGGCGAAGTCGTGCAGGTCTCGGGCCAGGTCCAGGCGCTGCGCCCGCCGCTCGGCCACCACCGCCGCCCGCGCGCGGGTGTCCATCGAGCGCAGGTAGCGGCCGACCCCGACCACCACGCAGGCCAGCAGGGCCGAGCCCAGGCAGAGCTTGACGGTCACCACGGGCGGGGCCGGCGGCTCGGCCCAGAGGGCGATCCGCAGCGGCAGCAGCGCCACCGCCGCCACCAGCAGCGTGCCGTGGCCGAAGGCGGCGGCCGGGGACAGCCTGCGCACCGCGGGGACGACCGGCGCGAGCAGCGCGACGGCCTCCAGCAGCCACCACAACTCGATGCCGCCGGACGCCGGCCCCCGGTAGCCGGCCGTCACCAGCAGCGACACCGCGCAGGCGGCCAGCACCGAGGGGCCCACCGCGCCGACCCGCCCCGGGGCCCAGAGCACCGGGAACAGCCCGGCCACCACCGCCACCGCGCCGGAGCCGACGATCAGCGGCCCCGGGTCCCCCGACCCGGCCAGCGCGGCCGCCAGCACCCCCGCCGCCGCCGTTCCGTACCCCGCCCTGCGCACCACGGTGTGCCACGACCACGTCATGGTTCGGGATCCTACGAAGCCTGACGGCCCGCCAGGACGGCTTCACCGAAGACGGACCCCGCGGACGCTTCACCGAAGGCGGGCCCGCGGACGGCTCTCACCGTAGACGGGCCCCAGCCGGTTCCGGAGAAGGCCGGCCCCCACGGGGGACCGGCCGACGCCTCACTCCTTCGGGCCCTCCGGCTCCTCGACGAAGTCGACCTTCTTGAACTGCCGGTTCATCGACTTGGCCAGGAACCACGTCGCGACGCCGAGGGCGGCGAAGACGACGAAGCCGAGGAGGCCGGGGGTGACCTTGGCGTCGTCGACGGCGAGGTCAGCGGCGAGATTGACGAGGTTCACGGAGGCGCTCATATCTCTATGGTGGCCCGGCTCACGGGGAGCCGGGCCATCGGGGGGTGGTTCAGTCGCGCGTGTCGGCGGCCTCGGCCGCCAGTGTGGGGGTGCGCAGGCCGGCGAACAGGTCGTCCTCCGGCAGGTCGACGTCGACCAGGGTACGGGCGAGCTCGTAGTCCTCGGTGGGCCAGACCTCGCGCTGGACCTCCAGCGGGACGCGGAACCACGGGCCGTCCGGGTCGATCTGGGTCGCGTGGGCGATCAGCGCGCGGTCGCGGGTCTCGAACCAGTCGCCGCAGCGGACCCGGGTGGTGATCTCGCGCTCCTTGCGGCCGCTCTTCTCCCAGCCCTCGATCCACTCGCCGTACGGCGACTCGTGGCCGTGCTCGGTGAGGTACTCGTGCAGGGCCCGGATGCGGCCCATCGGGAAGCCGTGGTTGTAGTACAGCTTCAGCGGCTGCCAGGGCTCGCCGGCCTCCGGGTAGGCGTCCGGGTCACCCGCGGCGTCGAAGGCCAGCATGGTGATCTTGTGGGTCATGATGTGGTCCGGGTGCGGGTAGCCGCCGTTCTCGTCGTAGGTCGTGATGACCTGCGGCTTGAACTCGCGGATCAGCCGGACCAGCGGCTCCGCCGCCGCCTCGACGTCCTGGAGGGCGAAGCAGCCCTCGGGCAGCGGGGGCAGCGGGTCCCCCTCGGGCAGCCCGGAGTCGACGAAGCCCAGCCAGGCCTGGTCGACGCCGAGGATCGCCCGCGCCTCGTCCATCTCCTTGCGGCGCACCTCGTGGATGTTCTCCTCGATGTACGGGTCCCCCTGGAGCTTGGGGTTGAGGACCGACCCGCGCTCGCCCCCCGTGCAGGTGGCCACCAGCACGTCCACGCCCTGCTCGACGTACATGGCCATGGTGGCCGCGCCCTTGCTGGACTCGTCGTCCGGGTGGGCGTGCACCGCCATCAGTCGCAACTGCTCAGTCAACGCCTTGCGTTCCTTCCACACTTGTCGGGCGTTCCGCGAAGTCCGGGTCTGCCCACCGTACGAACCGCTCACTCCGGGACCGCGTCGCCGCGGGGCCGGGCCGCGGATCGTCGCCGGCGCGGCCGAGCCCTGCCCCCGCCGGACCGGCCGCGGGCGTGCCCCTCCTATAGTGACGGACTGGAGGAGCGTCGCATTCCCCCGCACCACCCCGGGCGGCCCCTCCCCCAGGAGAGGACGGAGTCCGATGAGTGCAGACACCACCGCCACCGCACCGCCCGAGGGGCGCTACGGCCGTGGCGGCGACCGCGACTCGGACCGCCGCCTGAAGGTGATCGGCACGGTCTGCGGCGTGCTGGGCCTGGGCCTGATCGCCTGGCTGGGCGGCTCCTACATGCTGCGCGAGTCGAAGATCAACGGCTCGGTGCCGACCTTCGAGGTGCTCTCCGACTCCGAGGTCCAGCTGCACCTCACCGTGCGCAAGAGCAGCGGGCAGGCCGGCAGCTGCACGGTCCGCTCGCAGGGCGACGACCACGGGGTGGTCGGGGTGGCCGACTTCCCCGTCCCGGCGGCCGGCTCCAGCTACGACGCGGTGGTCACCCTGCGCACCACCTCGCGCGGCACCACCGCCGAGCTGCTGGGCTGCACCCCCGCCAAGTAGCGCGCCCCCGCCAAGTAGCGCACCCGCACCGCGCAACGCGCCCCGGGCGGGCGGCGCGCCCGGGCCGGACAGCGCACCCCGACCGGGGCGGCGCGCATATTCGATCCGGAGAACGGGCATCCGTAGAGGGTCCCGCACCCGGTTGCTGTACACCTCGGCGTAACGCCGCCGTCAATGGCGCGCAAACGCCCCTCCCGCTTGTCAGCAGGACTTGTTAGGCTCGTGGTTTCGCCCCTTCCGCACCGGATGGTACGGGAGCGGGCGTTGCTTTGTAGTTGAGACCGATATCACCACCGACCCCTGCTGACGACTCACACCCTCAGCACAGCCCCAGCACCTACGAGGAGCACCCGTGACCCAGACCAGTGAGAACGTGACCTGGCTCACTCAGGCCGGCTACGACCAGCTCAAGGCCGAGCTGGACCACCTGACCGGGCCCTGGCGCATCGAGATCGCCCAGAAGATCGAGGCGGCGCGCGAGGAGGGGGACCTCAAGGAGAACGCCGGCTACCACGCGGCGAAGGAGGAGCAGGGCAAGTACGAGCTGCGGATCCGTCAGCTCACCCAGCTGCTGGAGCGCGCCAAGGTCGGCGAGGCGCCGGCCGACTCGGGCATGGTGGCCCCGGGCATGGTCGTCACGGTCGCCTTCGACGGCGACGAGGACGACCTCATGGAGTTCCTGCTCGCCTCCCGCGAGGTCGCGGGCTCGGACGAGCTGGACGTCTACTCGCCGCAGTCCCCGCTGGGCCGCGCGATCGACGGCAAGCGGATCGGTGACGAGGCCACCTACGAGCTGCCGAACGGCAAGCCGGCCATGGTGAAGATCGTCAAGGTCGTGCCGCACGCCGGCTGATCCGGCCGCGCCACGACACGGGGGCGGCCGCGGGAGTCAGGGACTTCCGCGGCCGCCCTCCGGCGTTCCGGGCGGGGCCGGGCACGGGACCCGATAGCCCAAGGACCCGATCAGCTCCGGGGCCCGATCAACCCAGGGGCCCGGTCAGGCGGTGGAGGAGCGGTACTTGCGCACCGCCAGCCAGGAGAACACCGCTGTGATCACGATCGACCACAGCACCGACACCAGCGCCGCGTGCTGCATCGGCCAGGCGCTGTCCACCGGCCCGACCTGGTTGCCGAACAGCACCCGGCAGGCCTGCACGGTGGCGCTGAACGGGTTCCAGTACGCGATCCCCTGGAGCCAGCCCGGCATCGAGGTGACCGGCACGAAGGCGTTGGACACGAAGGTCAGCGGGAACAGCCAGATCAGCCCGGCCGAGGTGGCCGCCTCGGGGCTGCGCACCGACAGGCCGATCAGCGCGCCGATCCAGGAGAAGGCGTAGCCGAGCAGGAGCAGCAGGCCGAAGGCGCCGAGCGCCTTGAGCACGCCCTCGTGGATCCGCCAGCCGACCAGCAGCGCGACCACCGCCAGCACGACCAGGGTGAACGCGGTCTGGCACAGGTCCGCGAGGGTGCGGCCGACGAGCACCGCGGAGCGGGCCATCGGCAGCGAGCGGAACCGGTCCACCAGCCCCTTGCTCATGTCCTCCGCGATGCCCGCCGAGGCGCCGGCGACGGCGAAGGTGACGGTCTGGGCGAAGATTCCGGCCATCAGGTACTGGATGTACGTGTCCGAGCTGGAGTCGGTGCCGGGGATCTTGATCGCCCCGCCCATCACGTACGAGAACAGCAGCACGAACATGACCGGCTGCATCAGCCCGAAGACCACGATCTCCGGGATGCGGGTCATCCGGCGCAGGTTGCGCTTGGCGACCACCCAGGAGTCGTGCAGGGAGGCGGCGATCCCCCGGCGCTGCCTGGGTATCGCCGGTCCGATGGCGTGCTCGGTGGCGGTGGTCATCTCAGCTCTCCTTCCCGGCCGCGACGGCCCGCTTGTCCGGCCCCGGGCCGCCCGGGCCGTCCGGGCCGCCCTTCCCCCTGCCCCGGCCGCGCGCCTTGGCGTCGGCGCCGTCCTCCTCCTCGGGCCGCTCCTCGGCGACGTGGCCGGTGAGGGTGAGGAAGACGTCGTCCAGGGTCGGGCGGCGCAGCCCGATGTCGTCCATCTCGATCCCGCGGGAGTCGAGTTCGCGGATCGCGTCGGCGAGCACCCGGGCGCCGCCGCTGACCGGCACGGTGATCCGGCGGGTGTTCTTCTCCACCGTCGGCTCGCTCAGCGCGTAGCGGGACAGCGCGGCGACCGCGTCGCCGACCAGGCCGGGCTCGTGCACCACGACCACGATCCGCTCGCCGCCGATCTGCGCCTTGAGCTGGTCGGCGGTGCCGCGGGCGATCACCCGGCCGTGGTTGACCACCGCGATGTCGTGGGCGAGCCGGTCGGCCTCCTCCAGGTACTGGGTGGTGAGCAGCAGCGTGGTGCCCTGCTCGACCAGCGTCTCGATGACCTCCCAGAGCGCGAGCCGGTTGCGCGGATCGAGGCCGGTGGTCGGCTCGTCCAGGAACATCACCGGCGGGCGGACGACCAGCGCGGCGGCGAGGTCCAGGCGTCGGCGCATGCCGCCGGAGTAGGTCTTGGCGGTGCGGTCCTTGGCCTCGGTGAGGCTGAACCACTCCAGCAGCTCCAGCGCGCGGGCCTTCGCGGCGCGGTTGCTCATCTGGTACAGCTCGCCGACCATGGTGAGGTTCTCGAAGCCGGTCAGGTACTCGTCGACCGCCGCGTACTGGCCGGACAGGCCGATCAGGCTGCGGACCTGGTTGGGGTGCTTGAGCACGTCGACCCCGGCGACCACCGCGCGGCCGGAGTCGGGGCGGAGCAGGGTGGTGAGGACCCGCACGGTGGTGGTCTTCCCGGCGCCGTTCGGGCCGAGCAGCCCGAGCACCGTTCCCTCGGGGACGTCGAGGCTGACGCCGTCCAGGGCTCGTACGTCGCCGAAGGTCTTCACCAGGTTCTCGGCTTGGATGGCTGGCGCCATGGCCTTGCCTCATCTCCTCGGACGTATGGGGCGATCTGTCCCACTTTGCCCCGAATTTGGGCACACAGGCGACTCGATTCTCGGCCCGTGGGACTCGAACGCGATGTATCGCGAGTCTCCCAGCACGCGATATATCGCGTCAAGGGCGGGAGCTCAGCCGGCGACCACCACGTACCCCGCGTCCCGCAGCTCCCCGACCACCAGCGCGCAGTGCTCCGGCCCCTTGGTCTCCAGGTGCAGGTCCACCTCGACCTCGGTCAGCCCCAGCCGCGGGTCGGTCCGCACGTGCGCCACGTCCAGCACGTTGGCGTCCACCCTGGTCAGCACGCCCAACAGGTCGGCCAGCGCGCCCGGCTTGTCCGCCAGCCGCACCCGCAGCGACAGGTAGCGCCCGGCCGCCGCCAGCCCGTGCCGCAGCACCCGCTGCATCAGCTGCGGGTCGATGTTGCCGCCGGACAGCACCGCCACCACCGGCCCCTCGAAGGAGTCCGGCTGCTCCAGCAGCGCCGCGATCGGGGCCGCCCCGGCCGGCTCGACCACCAGCTTCAGCCGCTCCAGCCCGAGCAGCAGCGCCCGCGACAGCGCGTCCTCGGAGACCGTCCGGACGCCGTCCGCCAGCGTGTTGACCACCTCGAACGGGATGTCGCCGGGGCGCCCGACCATGATCCCGTCCGCCATGGTGGCGAAGTGCTCCAGCGACACCGGGCGCCCCGCCGCCAGCGAGGGCGGGTACGCGGCGGCGCCGGCCGCCTGCACCCCGACCACCCGCACGTCCGGCCGCAGCGGCTTGACCGCCGCCGCGATCCCGGCCAGCAGCCCGCCGCCGCCCACCCCGACCAGGATGGTCCGCACCTCCGGGCACTGCTCCAGGATCTCCAGCCCGACGGTCGCCTGGCCGGTGACCACGTCCCAGTGGTCGAAGGGGTGGATGAACACCGCGCCGGTCGCCTCCGCGTACCGCTGCGCGGCCTGCAGGGCCTCGTCCACGGTGGCCCCGTGCAGCCGCACCTCGGCGCCGTACTCCCGGGTGGCCGCGACCTTCGGCAGCGGCGCCGCGACCGGCATGAACACCGTGGAGCGCACGCCCAGCAGCGCGGCCGCCAGCGCCACCCCCTGGGCGTGGTTCCCCGCGCTCGCCGCCACCACCCCGCCGGCCCGCTGCACCGGCGAGAGTCCCGCGATCCGCACGTACGCCCCGCGCAGCTTGAAGGACCCGGTGCGCTGGAGGTTCTCGCACTTCAGGTGGACCGGCGCGCCGATCAGCCCGGAGAGGTGCCGGCTGCCCTCCATCGGGGTCACCCGGGCGACCCCGGCGAGCATCTTCTGGGCGCCGCGGACGTCGTCGAGGGTGATCGGCCAGGTGTGCATGGCGCCAGGGTACGGGGACGGGGAGAGGCAATCCGGCATGCCGGGCCTGTTCCCGGGCCCGCCCGGCCCGCGTACGCTGCTGCTTCTGAGTCTCTCTCACCGCACGACGATCGTGAGCCGCGATGACGACGACCTCGCCCCAGGCCACCGACCGCACCGACCCCGTGCACACCCAACTCCAGTACCAGCTCGCGGTGTTCGCGCGCCGAATGGAACAGGTCCGGACCTCCGGCGGCGGCGGGGTCGGGGTGCTGGACCGGGCCGCCTACCTGCTGCTCGACCGGCTGGAGCGGCACGGGCCGGCCAACGTCAAGGCGCTGGCCGAGGCGCTGGGCGTGGACTCCTCCACGGTGACCCGCCAGGTCGCCCCGCTGGTCGCGGCCGGGCTGGTCGGCCGGGTGCAGGACCCGGCCGACCGCCGTGCCGTACGGCTCGCGCTGACCTCGCACGGCGTCGGCCGGCTCACCGAAGTCCGGGACGGCCGGGCCGAGTTGACCCGCCGCCTGGTGGCCGGCTGGCCGCCGGAGGAACAGCGCGCGTTCTGCGCCCTGCTGGCCCGCTTCAACCTCGCGATGGAGTCGTACACGGCGGACCAGCAGGGGCAGTGAGGGGCCCCAGGCCCCTCAACCGGCTCAGCCCAGCGCCTGCTTGAGGTCGGCCAGCAGGTCGTCGATCGACTCGATGCCGACCGAGACGCGCACCAGGTCGGACGGCACCTCCAGCGCCGAACCGGCCACCGAGGCATGGGTCATCCGGCCCGGGTGCTCGATCAGCGACTCGACGCCGCCGAGCGACTCGCCGAGGGTGAACAGCTGCGCGCGGTTGCAGACCTCGACGGCCGCCTCCTCGCCGCCGGCGACCCGGAACGAGACCATGCCGCCGAAGGCCTTCATCTGCTTGGCCGCGATGTCGTGGCCGGGGTGCTCGGGCAGGCCCGGGTAGAGCACCTGGCTGACCTTCGGGTGGCTCGCCAGCAGCTCGGCGACCTTCTCCGCGTTGGCGCTGTGCCGGTCCATCCGGACACCCAGCGTCTTGATGCCGCGCAGCACCAGCCAGGCGTCGAACGGGCCGGAGACGGCACCCATCGCGTTCTGGTGGTACGCGACCTCCTCGCCGAGGCCCGCCTCGGCCAGCACCAGCGCACCGCCGACCACGTCCGAGTGGCCGCCCATGTACTTGGTGGTGGAGTGCACGACCGCGTCCGCGCCGAGCGCGATCGGCTGCTGGAGGTACGGGCTGGCGAAGGTGTTGTCGACCACCAGCAGCGCGCCGGCGCCGTGCGCGATCTCGGCGAGCGCGGTGAGGTCGGTGATGCCCAGCAGCGGGTTGGACGGGGTCTCCACCCACACCGCGCGGGTGTTGGGGCGCAGCGCCTCGCGGACGGTGGCCAGGTCCTGGGTGTTGGCGACGGAGAACTCGACGCCCCAGCGGGTCAGCACCTTGGCGAACAGCCGGAAGGTGCCGCCGTAGGCGTCGTTGGGGATGACGATGTGGTCGCCCGGCTTGAGGATGGTCCGCAGCAGGGTGTCCTCGGCGGCCAGGCCGGAGGCGAAGGCGAGGCCGCGGGCGCCGCCCTCCAGTGCCGCGAGGCACTCCTCCAGCGCGGTGCGGGTCGGGTTGGCGCTGCGGCTGTACTCGTAGCCGCCCCGCAGGCCGCCCACCCCGTCCTGCTTGTAGGTGGACACCTGGTAGATCGGCGTGACGACAGCCCCGGTCTGGGGGTCTGCTTCCTGACCCGCGTGGATGGCGAGAGTCTCGAAGCCCTGAGGAAGCTGGTGCTCGGTCATGGGTCCGAGCCTAGTGTGCGAATGCCGCCAAGCCCGCACGAACCGGGAACCGGGACGAACCCGCAGGTCGGAGCAGGGGCACGGCGGGCCGGAACCCCGGTGCGCCGAACCCCCGGGGCCGCCGCGACCTCCACCGGTCGCACACGTGTTCACCATGCGAAAACCGCGCGGCGGGCCTTCCCGGCCCCGCGCGGAACGGACGGCCGCTCCCGGAATCCGGGGGCGGCCGTCCGCGTTGGACACTGCGCCAGGTTTCCCGACCCGCTGGAGCAGGCCGTGCTGTTCAACCGCCACAAGACCTCGCTGGTCCCCGCCGACCAGGCGCTGCCCGGCCGGCCCACCCCGGCCTTCACCCTGACCGAGCCGCACACCGTGCTCGGGCACCCGCTGTCCGGCCCGTACCCGGAGGGGCTGGAGGTGGCCGACTTCGGGCTGGGCTGCTTCTGGGGCGCCGAGCGCGCCTTCTGGCGGCTGCCCGGCGTCTGGACGACGCTGGTCGGCTACCAGGGCGGCCACACCCCCAACCCGACGTACGAGGAGGTGTGCAGCGGGCTGACCGGGCACACCGAGGCGGTCCGGGTGGTGTACGACCCGGCGGTGATCCCGTACGAGCGGCTGCTGAAGACCTTCTGGGAGGCGCACGACCCGACCCAGGGCAACCGCCAGGGCAACGACGTGGGCACCCAGTACCGCTCCGCCGTCTACACCCACTCCCCCGCCCAGGCCGAGGCCGCGGTGGCCACCCGGGACGCCTTCCAGCCCTCGCTGACCGCGCTCGGTTACGGCCCGGTCACCACCGAGATCGCCCCGGCCGGCCCGTTCTTCCCGGCCGAGCCGTACCACCAGCAGTACCTGTCGGAGGCCAAGAACCCCAACGGCTACTGCGGTCTCGGCGGTACCGGCGCCTCCTGCCCGATCGGCGTGGCCCGCACCCGGGACTGACCTCCCGCCCCGGGCCGCCCCTCGGACCGCCCCGGCCCGCCCGGCCCCGCCCCGGGATCGACCACCCAACGTGACCGATTCCCGATCCGGGCGCAGACTGGAAGGGCCAGCAGGGCCGGCCCGGCCACCCACTGGCGGCCGGGCGGTCCTCGCGGGAGAGGAGTGCGCCATGTCCGGTCTCTACCAGCGGAACTTCGACGATCCCGAGGAAGTCCGCCCCTTCGAGGAGGGCACGGGGGAACTGCGGCTGGTCAACCTGGACGGCGGCCCGGTGGGCCGGGCCGTGTTCGAGCCGGGTTGGCAGTGGTCCAAGCACGTGAAGCCGATCGCCGGGACCGAGAGCTGCCAGGCCGCCCACGCCGGGTACGTGCTCTCCGGCCGGATGAGGATCGTCATGGACGGCGGCCAGGAGGCCGAAGTGGGCCCCGGCGACTTCATGCTCTGCCCGCCCGGGCACGACGCCTGGACCGTCGGTGACGAGCCCTGCGTGATCGTCGACTGGCAGGGCTTCGCGGACTACGCGAAGCGGTGAGCGGAGCTGTGAGCGGAGCTGTGAGCAGACCTGTGGGCGGACCGGGTCACAGCTGCTGCGGGGCCCGCTCGTCGGCGCCGTCGGCGGTGGTGCCCGGCAGCTCCGCCAGGAGCCTGCCCTCGGAGTCGTACGCCGCGATCGCCGGGCTCACCGGACGCCGGTGGGCGGCCGGATCCGCCTCCGGCAGCGGCGGCAGCACCACGTAGTAGCCGATCCACCGCTGCATTCCGACGGTGCTGACCAGGGTGGCGACGGTCGCCCTGCCCCCCGTGAACGCGACGATCCTCGCCGGGGCGACCGGGCCCAGGTAGAAGCTCGCGACGATGAAGCGGTCGCGGTCGCCGTGCGACTGGGCGTAGAGGGCGGGTCTGTCGTGCTCCAGGTTGTCGCTGCGCACGTCCCGGCAGTCCGTGCCGGAGTCGGAGCCGTCCGGCTGGTAGTTGTCGCACTTCTCGAACGGGCTGACCCACATCCGGGCGCCGGCCGCCATCTCGATGCGCTGCCCCGGGCCGACCTGCCGTACCGGCGAGAGCGGCAGCGGCGTGGCGGTGGCCGTGGGGCTCGGCGTGGCGGTGGGCGTGGGGCTCGGGACGGCGACGGGGCTGAACGCCGCCCCCGCCTCGCCCGCGACCTGCCCGACGTGCCGGGCGCTGCCGGCCGTCACCGCCGTCGCCCCGCAGACCAGCGCCACCGCGACCGCGACCGCGGCGGTCCCGGCTCTGCGCCTGGCCCGGCGCCGTCGGGCGGCGGCGATGATCGGCACCGGGTCCGGCCCGGTCGCGTACGGGTCCTGGTCCTTGAGCAGTTCGCCGAGCCGGTGTTCGAAGCTCATACCGTCACCTCGATGTGCGTCGTGGGACTCGCCGTCACGCCGGAACGGTCGGCGAGTTCGGGCAGTGCGCGCAGCTTCGACATGGCCCGGTGCAGCGTGCTCTTCACCGTGCCCTGGGCGATGCCCAGTTCGGCCGCGACGGCGGCCTCGCTGAGGTCCCCGTAGTACCGCAGCACGACGACCGTCCGCTCCCGGCGGGTGAGGGTGCCCAGCGCCTGGTGCAGCAGGGCGCGTTCGGCCTGCCGCTCGGCGAGGTCGTCGGAGAGCGGCCGGTCGGGGGTGTGCTCGACGGGCAGCTCGTGGTTGCGCAGTCGGCGCCACCAGTCGCGGTGCTGGTTGACCACGATCCGGCGGACGTACGCGGTGGGGTCGTCCCCGGTGATCCGGTGCCAGTGCAGGTAGGCGCGCTCCAGCGCCGACTGCACGATGTCCTTGGCCCGGTCCGGGTCGCCGGTCAACAGCTCGGCCAGCCGCAGCAGTTGCCGACCGCTCCCGGCGACGAACTCGCTGAACTCGTCGTCCTGCCGCTGTCTCTGCTCGCGTTTCACACCCGTCCTACTCCTCGGGCGGACCGCGAGGTTCGGTCCGCCCGGGGAGTTTTTCCGACCGGTGGGTCTTCCGACCGGGGTCCGGCCGGTCGGGGTGCGGGGCCGGGTCAGACGGCGCTGCCGGCCTTCCAGGCGGCCCAGCCCATGTTCCAGCCGTTCAGGCCGTTGTCCGGGGCGACCGTCTTGTCGCCGGAGTTCACGACCTCGACCACGTCGCCGACCATCGAGGACTTGTAGAACTTGAAGCCGTCCGTACCGCTGTCCTGGGCGCCCTTGGTGTCCCGGAGGCCGATGCAGCCGTGGCTGGTGTTCTGGCCGCCGAAGATCGACGGCGAGGACCAGTAGTTGCCGTGGATGAAGGTGCCCGAGGTGCTGAGGCGCTGGGCGTGCGGCACGTCCGCGATGTCGTACTCGCTGCCCAGGTTGACGGTCTGCGAGTTCATCCGGGTCTGGGTGTACTGCTCGGAGATCACCATCTTGCCGCCCCAGGTCATGTGCTCGGGCGAGCCGCCGGAGATCTTGTAGACCGCGCTGACCTGGCCGTCGGTGGTGACGGTGAGCTTCTTGGCGGCGAGGTCGGCGACGCTGGTCTGGGCCCGGCCGATGGTGAAGCTCACGTCCTTGGACTGGGTGCCGTACACGCCCTTGGCGCCCTCGACGTCCTTGAGCCGGAGCTTGAGGGTGACCTTGGTGCCCTTGGCCCAGTACTCCTGCGGCCGGAAGTCGAGGCGGGTGCTGGAGAACCAGTGGCCGACGATCTCGACGCCCGGCTCGGCTATCACGGTGATCGCCTGCTGGACGGCCTTGCGGTCGGTGACCGGCTTGCTGAAGTTGATCGAGACCGGCATGCCGACGCCGACCGTCGAGCCGTCCTCGGGGGTGAAGTAGCCGACGAAGGTGTTGGCCGGGGTCGCCGTGGTGAAGACGGCGTTGGAGTCCGCCTCCAGCTTGTCCTTGTCGAGGGCGGTGGCGGCGACGGTGTACTTGGTGCCGCTGGCGGGGGCGGCGGCCGAGGTCCAGCCGGTGCCGTCGGCGGAGAGCTGGCCGGCCAGCTCCTTGCCGGCGGTATCGGTGACCTTGACGCTGGTCAGGGTGCCGTTGGCGACGGCGACCTTGACCGGCTCGCTGAAGCTCGCGGAGGCGGCGCCGTCGGCCGGGGTGACGGTGATGACCGCGGCCGAGGTCTTGGGGGCGCTGCTGCCCGTGCCGCCGGAGGCCGGGGTGCCGTTCGCGCCGCCGGAGCCGCCGCTACCGCCGCTGGCGCTGTTGGCGCTGTTGTCGTTGCAGGCGGTCAGCAGCAGGACGGGCGCTCCGATCAGGCCCGCGAGGACCCCGCGTCGGCTCCAGCTGCTTCCGGCCGCCCGTCCCTGACCGTCCCGTGCCGTCACGTCGCGTCTCCCTGCTGATCATCCCGGGCATTACGGATACAGAAACGCAATACGCCCGTTCACGGTTCCATCACCGAAGGGTAAGCGATCGTATGAGATGACCCAACTTCCCGACGAACAGGGACAAAACGCCCGGCCCGCGGAGCGGACCGGGCGTTCACGGGCGGTGACGGTGAGGACCGTCACCCGACGGTTCCCCGCCCTACTCGGCGGAGCCTTCCACCGCGTACTCGTCCCACTCCTCGTCGTCCGGGTCGAACTCGGTCTGCGCCGACTCCCAGGTCGCCGAGGCGAGCTCCACGCCGGGCACGTCGCCGAGCAGCGCGACGGGGTCGATGAAGTGGGCGAGCGAACCCGACGGGTCCACCTCGATGGCCTCGACGGACTGGGCGCGCTCCTCGTCGTCGAGGTACTCGTCGGCGGTGACGGCCTCCAGGGCGGCCGCCTTGAGCGCGCCCTCGTCGGTGATCTCCGCGATGAGCTCGATCTTCACCCGGACGTAGCGCGGGGCATCCTGGTCGGTCGTTTCAGTGCTGGTCATGCGTGCGAGCGTACGGGACGGACGCGCCCGGCGCGGCGCACGGGCGGCCGCTCGGAGTGCACCCCGCGCGCCCGGCGTGAACGGCGCGAACGGAACGTGCGACGGCGCGAACGGAAGGGGCCGGTCCCTCGGAGAAGGACCGGCCCCACCGTTCCCTGCCTGGGCTCCCCCACCCGGGAGCCGCGGGACACGCGCCGTGCGGCGCGGTGCTGCCGCGGGAGCCGCCGCACCCTGTCGACCGGCCGGGGCCGGTCAGGGGCGGGACGACGGCGCCTCCCGCGGCGGGAGGACACAGCGGCCGGGTCAGGGCCACCCGATGTGTCCGGAGCCGACCGCGGTCGCCGGGGAGCCGCTCCCGGACGGTTGCCGTCGCCTCACTCGGCGTCCTGCCGTTGACCACCACGATGCCCGAGCCGTGTTAACCACGTGCTGCGGACAGGTGACGCCGGTGTACCACTTCCCCCGTGGACGAATCCTCCGCATCCATCCGCGGGGGGCGGTGGTGACGCCGGGTCAGTGCTGGGCGCGGCCGGTCAGGAAGCCCAGCAGGTCCTGGCGGGTGACGATGCCCTGCGGCTTGCCCTCGACCAGCACGACGGCCGCGTCGGCCTTCTCCAGCACGGTCATCAGGTTGGTGACGGTCTCGCCCGAGCCGACCACCGGCAGCGGCTTGGACATCACCTTGTCCAGCGTGTCGGTGAGCTCGATGTCCTTGGCGAAGATGCCCTCCAGCAGCAGCTTCTCCACCACCGAGCCGATCACCTCGCCGGCCATGATGTCCGGGTGGCCGGCGCCCGGGGAGACCACCGGCATCTGCGAGACGCCGTACTCGCGCAGCACCCGGACCGCCTCGGCGACCGTCTCGTTGGGGTGCATGTGGACGAACTGCGGGACGCCGCCCTGCGCGAGGGACTCCTTGCGGGCCAGCACCTCGCCGATGTGCGCCTCGTCGGTGGCCGAGGGCAGGAAGCCGTAGTCGGCCATCCAGTCGTCGTTGAAGATCTTCGACAGGTAGCCGCGACCGCCGTCCGGCAGCAGCACCACGACGACGTCGTCCGGACCGAGCTTCTTGGCGACCTCCAGCGCGGCCACCACGGCCATGCCGCAGGAGCCGCCGACCAGCAGGCCCTCCTCCTTGGCCAGGCGGCGGGTCATCTGGAACGAGTCCTTGTCGGAGACCGCGACGATCTCGTCCGCGACACCGCGGTCGTAGGCGGTCGGCCAGAAGTCCTCACCGACGCCCTCGACCAGGTACGGCCGGCCGGTGCCGCCCGAGTAGACCGAGCCCTCCGGGTCGGCGCCGATCACCTTGACCTTGCCGCCGGAGGCCTCCTTCAGGTAGTTGCCGGTGCCGGAGATGGTGCCGCCGGTGCCGACGCCCGCCACGAAGTGGGTGATCTTCCCGTCGGTCTGCTCCCACAGCTCCGGGCCGGTGGAGTGGTAGTGCGAGGCCGGGTTGTCCGGGTTGGAGTACTGGTCCGGCTTCCAGGCGTTCGGGGTCTCCCGGACCAGGCGGTCGGAGACGTTGTAGTAGGAGTCCGGGTGCTCCGGGGCGACGGCGGTCGGACAGACGACCACCTCGGCGCCGTACGCGCGCAGGGTGTTGATCTTGTCGGTGGAGACCTTGTCAGGACAGACGAAGATGCACTTGTAGCCCTTCTGCTGGGCCACGATCGCCAGGCCGACACCGGTGTTGCCGGAGGTCGGCTCGACGATGGTGCCGCCCGGCTTGAGGGCGCCCGAGGCCTCGGCGGCCTCGATCATGCGCATCGCGATGCGGTCCTTGACCGAGCCGCCGGGGTTGAAGTACTCGACCTTGGCCAGCACTGTCGCGCTGATGCCCTCGGTGACCTTGTTCAGCTTGACCAGCGGCGTGTTGCCGACGAGGTCGATGATCGAGTTGTGGTACCGCACGGGGATCCTCCCGGTCTGTGGGCATGCGATTTCGGTACTGCGGAGTTCGGTACTGCAAAGCGTAGGGCGTGGCACCCGCCCCGCGGCTCCCCTCCTGCACCCCTCCCCCAATGGCCCACCCCCAGCGGCACCCCCGGTACTCCCGCCCTCCGCACGGGTAAGAGCGCTGTGCAGGCATGGCCGTGGCCCCGGAGGGGCCGGCAGGAGAGCACGTGAAGGGGGCACCGGATGCCAGGGGCACGGGACTCGCGGGCCCGGGTGGCCCGCCGGATCGCCACCGCGGCGGCGTACGGCGGCGGCGGCCTCGGCCTGCTCGGGGTGGGCGTCGTCGGCCTGCTGGTGACCGAGAGCAGACTCGCCATCCAGGCCATCGGCGTCCTGGAGACCGTCCCGCCCAAGGCGGACGGCGTCTACGGGGAGGCCTTCGCCGACCGCGCCGCCGACCCGCAGGCCCCGCTCGTGCTGGCCGTCCTCGGCGACTCCACCGGCGCCGGCCTCGGCGTGGCCCGGGCCGGCGAGACCCCGGGCGCGCTGCTGGCCGCGGGCCTCGCCTCGGTGGCCGAGCGCCCGGTCCGGCTGGTCAACGTGGCCCGCTCCGGCGGCCGCTCCGCCGACCTCTCCGGCCAGCTGGAGCAGGCCCTGCCGCACCACCCGGACGTCGCGGTGGTCATGGTCGGCGCCAACGACGTGACCCGGCACAGCCCGGCCCAGCTGGCCGTCCGCCAGCTCGGCGAGGCCGTCGCCGCCCTGCGCGCCAACGGCTGCGAGGTGGTGGTGGGCACCTGCCCGGACCTCGGGACGATCAAGCCGGTGCGGCCGCCGCTGCGCTGGGTGGCCCGCCGGCTGAGCCGGCAGCTGGCCGCCGCGCAGACCATCGCGGTGGTGGAGGCGGGCGGCCGGACGGTCTCACTGGGCTCGCTGCTGGGCCCGGAGTTCGCCGCCCGCCCGGAGATGTTCGCCGCCGACCGCTACCACCCCTCCGCCCAGGGCTACGCGACCGCCGCGATGGCCGTGCTGCCCTCGGTCTGCGCCGCGCTCGGGCTCTGGCCGGAGGAGGAGCGTCCTGCCACGGCCGTCCCGGGCGGCGCGGTGCTGCCGGTCGCGGTCGCGGCCGCCACGGCGGCCGGCCGGGAGGGCACCGAGGTGGCGGCCGTACCGGCGGAGGGCACGGGCCGCCGCTGGGCCCAGTTGAGGCAGCGGCTGCGGATCGGTCTGCCCGGCCCGGAGAGCGGGAAGGAGCCCGGTACGACCCCCGACGGGGGCCCCGGGAATACGTCGGCCAGCTCACACGCTGCGGCGGGTGACGCCTGATCTACCAGGCGGTAACTTTCCTCCCGGACGTCAGGTCCGCCGTCACCCAGCGAGGAGCCCGCCATGCCCGAAGCCGTCATCGTCAGCGCCACCCGTTCGCCGATCGGCCGGGCCTTCAAGGGCTCGCTCAAGGACGTCCGCCCGGACGACCTGACCGCCCACGTCATCCAGGCCGCCCTGGCCAAGGTCCCGCAGCTCGACCCGCGCGACATCGACGACCTGATGCTGGGCTGCGGCCTGCCCGGCGGCGAGCAGGGCCACAACCTGGCCCGCATCGTGGCCGTCCAGATGGGCATGGACTACCTGCCGGGCGCCACCATCACCCGCTACTGCTCCTCCTCGCTCCAGACCACGCGGATGGCGCTGCACGCGATCAGGGCGGGCGAGGGCGACGTCTTCATCTCGGCCGGCGTGGAGACCGTCTCGCGCAGCGTCAACGGCACCTCGGACGGCCTGCCGGGCACCATGAACCCGGTCTTCGACGAGGCCCAGGCCCGTACGAAGAAGCGCGCCGAAGAGGGTGGCGGCGACTGGCACGACCCGCGCGAGGACGGCCTGGTGCCGGACGCCTACATCGCGATGGGCCAGACCGCCGAGAACCTGGCCGCGCTCAAGGGCATCACCCGCGCCGAGCAGGACGAGTTCGGCGTCCGCTCGCAGAACCTCGCCGAGGCCGCCATCAAGGCCGGCTTCTGGGAGCGCGAGATCACCCCGGTGACGCTCCCGGACGGCACCGTGGTCAGCACGGACGACGGCCCGCGCGCCGGCGTCACCCTGGAGGGCGTGGCCGGCCTGAAGCCGGTGTTCCGCCCCGACGGCACCGTGACCGCGGGTAACTGCTGCCCACTGAACGACGGCGCGGCCGCGCTGGTGATCATGTCCGACACCAAGGCCCGCGAGCTGGGCATCACCCCGCTCGCCCGGGTGGTCTCCACCGGCGTCAGCGCGCTCTCCCCCGAGATCATGGGCTACGGCCCGGTCGAGGCCTCCAAGCAGGCGCTCAAGCGGGCCGGCCTGACCATCGGTGACATCGACCTGGTCGAGATCAACGAGGCCTTCGCCGCCCAGGTGATCCCGTCCTACCGTGACCTCGGCGTCGACCTGGACCGGCTGAACGTCAACGGTGGCGCGATCGCGGTCGGCCACCCCTTCGGCATGACCGGCGCCCGGATCACCACCACGCTGATCAACTCCCTGCAGTGGCACGACAAGCAGTTCGGCCTGGAGGCCATGTGCGTCGGCGGCGGCCAGGGCATGGCGATGGTCGTCGAGCGCCTCAGCTGACCCTCCGGGCGCCCTCCGAAGGGTCTGGACCACCCATTTGGAGTGACGCAGCGTAATTGAGGGCCGGATCACACCGAGAGGTCGATCCGGCCCTCATTTCGTTCGTTTTCGACCCGGAAATCGACACTGCGGAGCGGATCAACTCCACTGCGTAGAACGGTGTTACCTAACAATTTGGGGACAAGAGCGAAAGTCCGGGATGAATTGGACATTCGCCCCTGCGGTAACAGCCCCGCATGCGGCAGTGTGGACACGTAACCCCGTTCCGCTCCTCGCTAGGAGTACGTTCCGTGAGCGCCGTCTACACCATCCTGCTGCTGATCCTGATCGCCGTGTCGACCGCCGTGCTGCTCCACCTCCGCGGGCTCTCCCGCCGGCTGGACGCACGGGCCGCGGCCCCGTCCGCGCCCGCACCCGTGGACGAGGCCGCGATACGCCGGGCCGTCACCGAGGCGCTCGCCGCCGACCGCGAGCGGGAGATCACGGAGGCCCGGGCGTTCTGGGCCGAGCAGGAGGCCCGCGCGGCCGAGGACGCGCCGCTGTTCGACTCCCCGTTCTCCGGCACCTTCTCCGGCACCGAGGAGTGGCCGCTCTTCTTCCCCCGCCCCACCGGCCCGCAGGACGCCGTCGACAACGCCGGGACGATGGACCCGGAGTTCGGCGAGGCGCTGCGCTCCGCGCTGGAGGACCTGATCAACGAGGGCGGCTCCGCCCCGGCCGAGCCCGGCGGCGAGGGCGGCGTGCCGCTGCGCCCCGGCCACCCGGCCGGCGAGACCAAGGACGCCCGGGCCCGCCGCGAGGCCGACCTGCTGGCCACCGGCCTGGAGGCCGGGCTGCTGGACGCCGACCAGGCCGTCGAGGAGGCCCCGGTCGCCGCGCCCGACCCGCGCCGCCACCCCTCGCACCCCGACTTCGTGCCCAGCCAGGCGCCGTCCCGGGAGTGGACGGACAGCCGGCTGGCCGCCCTCGCCGAGGAGGCCGTCGCCCTGGTCGACGTCCGCCCGGGCCCGCTGGGCACCCTGGACGTGTACGCCTTCGCCGACGGCACCACCCTCTGCGTGGCCCCGGGCGACCGGGAGGCCGCCTACCGGCTGATCGACGCGGTCCGCGCCGGTGAGCACGTCCGGCTGCTCGGCGGCTCGCGCTTCTCCGGCTCGTACTCGCTGACCTTCTCCACCGACGAGGAGGCCGTCTACGTGCTCGCCGACCGGGTGGTCGCCAGCATCTGACACCGGATCACCAGCAGCAGCGCGCCGAAGGCCGGCCGGGTCACGGGGTTACCGACCCGGCCGGCCTTCGGCGTGTCCGGACTCCTCCGGGCCTCAGCCGCAGAGCGCCGCCGTCTCCCGCACCGCCGCCACCGCCCGGGCCAGCACCGCGGCCGCCGCCACCGGCCCCTCCGGCAGCCCCACCGGGGCGTCCTCCCGCAGCCCCGTGAGCGCGGCCGCCAGGTCGTGCCCGGCGACGGCCAGCTGGTCCCCCACCGCGAAGGCCCCGGCGTCCGGGAACTCCCGCCGCGGGCCGCCCTCCACCGCCGCCGTCAGCGCGACCAGCCGCCGGGCCAGCTCCAGCGCGGCCGCCGCCCGCGACCCGTACCCGGGCACGGCGCCCAGCAGCCTGCTCTGCGGCAGCGAGCGGAAACGATCCGCCAGGGACTCGACGGCTTCGACCAGGGGGTCCACGTCCAGGGGCGCTACGTCGTGGGGCTCTACGTCATGCATGGCAGCGAGCCTAGGCGAAAAGCCGCCGGGCCCCGGAGCGAGTCGCTCCGGGGCCCGGCGGCAGTGGTTCACGAAGGAAGGGACCGTCAGTCGTCGCCGCGCAGGATCGCGATCAGCCGCAGCATCTCCATGTAGATCCAGACCAGCGACAGGGTCAGCCCGAAGGCGGCCCGCCAGGACTCCCGCTGCGGGGCGCCCTGGGCGATGGCCTCCTCGATCGCCGCGAAGTCCAGCGACAGGAAGAAGGCGCCCAGGCCGATGCCGACCAGGCCGACCACGATGCCCAGCGGGCCGGAGCGCAGGCCCATGTCGGCGCCGAAGGCCATCGCGATCATGTTGACCATCATCAGCAGCACGAAGCCCAGGGCGATCGCGATGCCGATCCGCTGGTACCGGGCGGTGACCCGGATCCGGCCGCTCTTGTAGGCGAACAGCATCGCCCCGAAGACCGCCGCCGTACCCAGCACCGCCTGGATCACGATGCCGTTCAGCATGGTGTTGAAGGCGTGCGAGACGGCGCCCATCGCGAAGCCCTGGAGGGCCGCGTAGGTCAGGATCAGCGGCGGGCTGACGCTGCGCTTGAACGAGACCACCAGGCCGACGACCATGGCCACCAGGCTGGCGGCGATCGCGAAGCCGAAGTTCTCGAACGGCAGCGCGAACCAGGCCACCGCGCCGGCGACGACCAGCGTCAGCAGCGTCATGGCGGTGCGGGCGACCACGTCGTCCAGCGTCATCCGCCCGGTGGCCGCCGGGCCCGCCGAGGGCCCGTTGTACAGCTCGTAGAGCTGCTCGTCGGTCATGGGCTGGCCCTGCGGCTGCTGCTGGGCGTAGGGCGTACCCGCGTAGGGGTTCTGGCCGTACTGGTTCTGGCCGTGCTGGGTCCCGGCCTGCGCGGCACCGAACCCCGCGTAGCCGGAGTCGCGGGTGAAGGACCCCTCCCGCGAGAAGACCGGGTTGCTGCTTCTCATTGCTCATTCCCTCCGTGGCGGCACTGCACCGCCCATGCACAAGGGTAATGGCTTGGCAAAAATTCCGGGATACGCCGCGAGGAGGATCCGGTGAACAACGACCGGCGGGGACGCCGTCGCGCCCCCGCCGGGTGATCGGTGCCCGGAGCCGGACTCGAACCGGCACGGCCTCGCGGCCAAGCAGTTTTAAGCTGCCCGTGTCTGCGTTCCACCATCCGGGCGTCTGTGGGACCCCCTGAGCCTAGTCTCCCGGATCACCCTTTCGCATGTTCCCAGCCCCGGAAGTTGTCATGTTTCCTTGCCATCTGACGAACTGTCCGGGATTCGGCCACGAAGGATATCCGTTCCGGCCACCCGTCCGCCTCAGGGTTCACGTCATACCGCAGGAGGAGGGGGTCGCCCGCCCCTACGCCCAGCGGTGGTAGGACCAACCGTCCGGCGGAGCGACGCAGAACCATGATCACGTCGCGGAGCATGGAGGTACAAGTCCGCGAGCACTAGGAGTCCCCGTGACCACGTCGACCGCAACCGCCGTCCGCACCGGCCTGGCGGCCGCCCGAGCCACCGGCCTGAACAAGGTCTACGGGGAGGGGGAGACCCGCGTCGTCGCCCTCGACAACGTCAGCGTCGTGTTCCCCCAGGGCGAGTTCACCGCCATCATGGGCCCCTCCGGCTCCGGCAAGTCCACCCTCATGCACTGCATGGCCGGCCTCGACACCGTCACCTCCGGCTCCTCCACCATCGGCGACACCGAGCTCGTCGGCCTCAAGGACAAGCAGCTCACCCAGCTGCGCCGGGACCACATCGGCTTCATCTTCCAGGCCTTCAACCTGCTCCCCACGCTGACGGCCCTGGAGAACATCACCCTCCCCATGGACATCGCCGG